>NZ_CP040812.1:1243909-1554886 GCF_006159205.1 Antarcticibacterium flavum
ATGGCTCTTCAAGAATGATCGAATTTACAGACTTTCACCGTTTACCGGGAGACCAGCCGGAAAAAGATACCAACCTTTTGCCGGGAGAATTGATCACTGCTATTCACCTGCCGGAACCTGTATTTGCAGACCACTATTATTACTTAAAAATCCGTGAGCGGGCGAGTTATGCTTTCGCTTTGGTTTCTGTAGCGGCGGGTTTACAAATTAAGGACGGAGTGATCACCAGAGCCGGACTTGCATTGGGCAGCGTGGCCCATAAACCCTGGAAGTTAACAGAGGTGGAAACTTACCTTACCGGAAAAAAACCTAATCAGGAAAACTTTGAGGCCGCGGCCGGACTTGCTATGAAAGACGCAAAACCGCTTGAAGACAATAAGTATAAAGTAGAAATGGCTGCAAAGGGAATTGTCAGGGCATTAACCATGGCATACGAAAGAAAAGCATAAGCCCATTTCAAAAATAATATTTAATGAAGAAGACATTGAAAGAATCTGGAGTAGGAACACCTATTAACAGGGTAGAAGGCAAGTTAAAAGTAACGGGAATGGCAAAATATGCTACGGAATTTCCTGTGAAAAATAAAGTTTATGCACAGGGGATCAATAGTACTATTACCAAGGGAGAAATTATCTCTGTTGATACTTCTGAAGCTGAAAAGGTGGAGGGTGTACTTGCTGTGATTACCCATAAAAATGCTGAAAAATTAAAAACTTTTGAGGAGGAGATGCCCGAGCTTTCCACGCCGAGCAAAGCCCCTGTATTGCAAAGTTCAAAGGTTTATTATTACGGCCAGTATGTAGGGGTGGTGGTGGCCGAAACTTTTGAGCAAGCCCAATATGCAGCCAGGCTTGTGAAAATTGAATATAAGAAAGATCCTGATCCAACGTTCCAATTTGATGGCTCGCGATCTAAAGCCTATACCCCCGAAGCACAGGAAGATTATCTTCGTGGAAATATAGCCGAAGGATTGGCCGATGCCGATGAAACGCTTGATGAAACCTACACAACCCCCATTGAGCATCATCATCCTATGGAGTTGCACGCTGTGATAGCTTCCTGGGAGAACGGAAAGGTAACTGCTTATGCGAGTCAGCAAATAGTCGAAGATTCTATAATTTCAATTTCAGACACCTTTCAAATTCCGAAGAAAGATGTAAGGATAATTTCTGCTTATGTTGGTGGAGGTTTTGGTTCTAAATTATATACAGAGCGACATGTTATTCTAGCCGTTATGGCTTCGAAGATGCTGGGGCGTCCCGTCCAAATGACAGTTACACGGCAACAAATGTTTACCAATACCGGGATGAGGCAGCATAATGAGCAGCGAATGAAAATTGGAGCTAAAAAAGATGGTGCTCTTACCGCCCTTTCCCACGAGACTTTATCTCATACTTCTACTTTTCAGGAGTATCAGGAACCTTGCGGGATGATGTCAAAAATGCTTTATAATGTTCCTAACAACCAGATAAAATATCGATTGATACCAATGAATTTTCAGACCCCTTGTGCAATGCGTGCTCCGGGAGAAGCCACGGGCAGCTTTGCGCTGGAATCTGCTATGGATGAAATGGCCTGGAAGTTAAAAATGGATCCTGTAGAATTCAGGATTAAAAATGATACGCAGGTCGATCTTGGAGCAGACAAGCCTTTTTCTTCACGATTGCTTATAGAATGTTTACGCATAGGAGCCGATAGATTTGGGTGGGATGACCGCCCAAAGGAGCCGCGTTCCAGGCAGAAAGGAAACTGGCTTATAGGTTACGGGATGAGTGCGGCGTCAAGAAATGCACCTTACCAGGAAACCGCCGCAAAAGTGATCCTGGAGCTGGAGGATGAAAAGGTGTTTGCTACAATACAAATGGATGCTACAGATATTGGTACTGGAAGTTACACCATTATCGCACAAACTGCGGCAGAGTATCTCGACATTCCGGTAGAGCAGGTGACGGTGGAGTTGGGAGATTCCAATTTCCCCATCACTCCCGGTTCCGGAGGTTCCTGGGGAGCAGCTTCCTATTGCAATGGCGCGCGTGCCGCTTGTGAAAGTGCAATAACTAAATTAAAGGAAAACCGAAATATAGATAAGGATGAGGAAATAAGTGTTGCCGAACTGCTGAAAAAAAATCAGCTGAATAGATATGAAGCTGAAGGTACCGTGGCACCATCAGAAGAATTTGAGAAACATTCGGTATTCTCTTTTGGCGCGAATTTCTCTGAAGTATGGGTCGATAAGGATACCGGGATGTATCGTATAAAGCGCATGGTGAATGTAGGTTCTGCAGGAAAAATAATGAACCCTAAGACCGCATACGGCCAGATGATAGGTGGATTAACAATGGGTGCGGGAATGGTCCTTGCAGAGCAAACGAAGGTAGAACCAAATTTCGGGAATTTTATCACCCGCTCCCTGGCAGATTATCACGTGCCGGTAAATTTGGATATGGCCAATATAGATGTGATCTTTCTTCCGGAAGAGGATAAGATAGCCAATAAAATGGGCATAAAAGGGATTGGAGAACTTGGGATCACTAGTGTCGCAGCGTCATTGGCCAACGCAATTTTTAACGCCACCGGAAAGAGAATGCGGGACCTGCCAATCACTCCGGAGAAACTCATCAATGCGCCTTTAGAACCAGGAGTAACTTAATGCCAGAAAACCGATAACTCCTCCAGGGTCCCCGGCATTTCTACTAAAAAAAACATCCCTCAGGACAATTGTCCGGAAGGATGTTATCAAGTATAATACATAAGAGTTTACCCTACGATCTCTGCACTCAACCCGGCTTCCAATAGTTTGGAACACCTGGGTTTAAGGTCGGGATAGGCGCCGGTCTTTACGGTACACTTACCTTTGTAATGAACCAATAGAGAGCACTGCTCTGCCTGTTCCGGGGTATGTTCACAGGCATAGATAAGGGTCTCTATCACGTGATCAAAGGTGTTGACATCATCGTTATAAAGGACTATTTCGTAATTTTTCTGCTTCTTCGTCGAGGTCTTTACCTCTTCCAATACTTCTTCCTTCGTACTCATCTTCGTTCTTATTATGTTGATCTTCAATTCACAAAGATACAAAAGTTCATCTTTTGGTATTCTTAGTACATTGTTAACCCAATGATTTTAAAAAGTTATTTTTTCACCCAATATTGTTTCCCTTGGTCATAGAAACCCCGGTAAAATTACAATTCTCCCCGGGATTATTTCTTTACAAAACTTAAAGCCGTCCAGTTTTCCCGCACCAGCTGCTCTTGCATCTTAAAACCCTGTTCCTTGCATTTCTCTTCAATGGCAGGGATATCTTCGGTGTAAAACCCGCTTAAGAAAAGTTTGCCGCCGGGGGAGAGACATTCAGAATACAGGGGGATTTGATCCAGAAGGATGTTCCGGTTAATATTTGCAATGATGCTATCATAACTTCTCCCCTCCAGCAACTCTGCTCCACCTTCATAGACAGAAATAAGCTCACAGTTATTCCTCTCCACATTCTCCAATGTGTTTTGGTAACACCAGTTATCTATATCTATGGCATCAATTTCCTTTGCTCCTCTCATTTCTGCGAGGATGGCCAGCACGCCAGTTCCACATCCCATATCCAAAACCTTTTTTCCTTCCCACTCATTCTTCAGGATGAATTGCAGCATCATATGCGTTGTAGCGTGATGCCCTGTTCCAAAAGACATTTTTGGTTCTATGACAATATCATATTCGGTCTCGGGCTGCTCGTGAAAAGGTGCTCTTACAGAGCATTGGTCATCTACAATGATGGGCGTAAAATTCTTTTCCCATTCAATATTCCAGTTTACCTGCTCTATTTCCTTTGTGGAATAGGTGATGTTAAACTCGTTTGAATGCAAAATGTGTATTCCTGCAAGGATCTCCTCATCTACTTCTTCTGCCGGGATATAGGCTGTGATCCCGTCCTCATTTTCAACGAAACTCTCAAAGCCGGCATATCCAAGTTCTGCAATAAGTATTTCAGAAGCTGGTTGCAGGGGCTCAATGAGAAATTGATATTCTATATAATTAGTCGGCATCTTCAAAGGCATTAACAATAGCTAGAAAATCTATGGCTTTAAGACTGGCACCGCCAATAAGCCCCCCGTCAACATCTTCTTTTCCAAAGATCTCTTTTGCATTATCGGGTTTAACACTCCCGCCGTAGAGAATAGAAACATTCTCTGCTGTTTCGCTGTCATATTTATCTGCCACCAATTTCCTTACGTAAGCATGAACTTCCTGTGCCTGCTCTGGCGAAGCGGTCTCTCCCGTACCAATTGCCCAAACAGGTTCATAAGCCAGGATCACATTCTTCCAGTCTTCTTTTGAAAGATGGAAAATGGCGTTTTCCAGCTGACTTTTAACCACATCAAAATGCTTATCGCCTTTACGCTCTTCCAGTTCCTCTCCAAAACAAAAGATCACTTCCATTCCTGCCTCAATGGCTGCTGTAACTTTTTTTGCCAGGATCTCATCTGTTTCTCCAAACTGGGCACGTCTCTCACTATGACCAAGGATCACGGTATTCACCCCCGTACTCATCAACATTTGAGCTGAAACTTCCCCCGTATGGGCACCGCTTTTTGCAAAATGCATATTTTGTGCTGCTACTTTAACAGGAGTATCTTTAAGGGTTTGAAAAGCATGATAAAGACTTACATAGGATGGCGCCACGTATACCTCTGCAGTTGGTTCTTTTACGAGCTGCATCTTCAGGTGGTTGAGCAGTTCAGACGTTTCTGCCAGGTCATTATTCATTTTCCAGTTTCCGGCAACTATATTTTTCCTCATAATTTTGAATTTTTAGGGTTAGATGTAAGCGGAAGGACCTGCACCATACCAGGGAACAGATAGCATCTTTTTTCTGAAAAACCTTCAGCAAAAGCCTTCTTTGCAAATATATTCAATCGCAGTCAAACCATCTGCCTGATTAAGTTTTGTTTAATCTGAAATATTTCCGAAGAACCTTAATAAAAGATAATCTTTCAGAAGAAATTTAAGACAGGGCTTCTATTCCTACGGAAAAACCTGGAAAAGAATGGTTGCTTCATAGCCGTCTATATTCCAGATTCCAGCAGCGCAGCGGTCCAGATTCATTATAGTTTACAGCTTAATATCCTCTGCATCAAACCAGTGTTTCTTCTGCGTGATCGTTCCCCGGCGAAGTGTAAGTATGCCGGGATTGGAGCGTACTATGGTCTTTAAAAGGGTTTCATCTGCCTGGTAAAATTCAAAATCCAGTCCAAATTTATTCTTCAGGCTTTCCTGCGCCTCTGTACCCGAGGAAGTAAGGCCTACAACCCTGTAACCTTTGGCAGCAGCTTCCTCACTAAGGGATTTTACGGCAGGGTAGCCATCCCATTCTGTATTCCTTAGATTATAGGCTACGATCATCAATAATTTCTCCTCATCCAGGATCTCCATGGTCACATCTTCCCCGTCCTTCTCCAACTGAAAATCATTGATCGCAGGAGTAGCACCCTGCTTTACCAGTTTTGTCTCTACTCCCACAAATTCCCCGTCCACCTGTGGGAAGGTACCGCTATTCTTAAGGACCACCTCTTCCCCACCCCGGTTGAATTTCCATTGGTATTCATATTCATCTTTTGGAGCACCCTCTGGCTCCGTCATTTGCTCCTGTATATTATTCCCAACTTTATACGGGCGAAAATCTATAAGGGGTAAATGCATAAGTACATAGTAGGCAAAGGTGAAGCAAAGCATGAACGCAAGAAAAATGATCCAGCGGTGGGAAGCCTTTGCAAGAAATGGGGTGATATATTCCCTGTTAAGGAACAAGATCAAAATAAGCAACAGCAGCACTACATCCTTCGTAAAGGATTGCCAGGGTGTAAGCGGCATGGCATCTCCAAAGCAACCACAATCTGTCACCTTATTGAAATAAGCCGAATAAAATGTGAGGAAGGTAAAGAATACGATCATCACCAGCAGGCTCCAGGTGGTGAACTTTGGCAGGTAGCCTATGAGCAGCATAATGCCCAGTACCAGTTCAAATACCACCAGGATGATTGCCAGCACCAGTGAAAATGGTATCAGGAATTCCAGGTTTAGTACCTGTGCACTAAAATATTCCTGCAGCTTATATGAAAATCCCAAAGGATCATTTAGCTTCACAAATCCGGAAATAATGAATAATATCCCCACAAAGATCCTGGAAAATCCTACTAGTATTTTCATACGTACTTTTTCATTTTAAAATGCAACCTGCACAGTCATCACCGGGCGAAGCGATAACCTGTTGTAAAATATTACCCCTGTTCCACCGCCTCTTCCATTAGGATAAGTGCAAAAACGGCATAATTGATCATATCCTGGTAGTTGGCGTCTATACCTTCACTCACTAGCGTTCTACCTTTATTATCCTCAATTTGTTTCACCCGCAGGAGTTTTTGAATAATAAGGTCTGTAAGCGAACTTACTCTCATATCTCGCCACGCCTCCCCGTAATCATGGTTCTTATCTTCCATAAGGGCTTTGGTCGCGGCAATTTTCTCATCATAGAGTTCTGTTGCTCTTTCGGCGCTAAGGTCCGGCTGGGTGGCAATCCCCAGGTCCAGCTGTATGAGGGCCATTATGGAATAATTAATGATACCAATGAATTCTGGTTTTTCATCCTCGGCAACTTTGCGCACCTCATTTTCCTGCAGGCTGCGTATGCGTTGAGCCTTGATAAAGATTTGGTCGGTTAAAGAAGGTAGCCTCAAAATTCTCCAGGCGCTGCCGTAATCTTTCATTTTATTTACAAATAATTCGCGGCACATTGCAACCACCGCGTCGTATTGTTTTGAGGTATCCTTCATAGAACTATTTCAAATTTGCGTAAATTTAGGCCAGATTGTTAAGATAGTCAAAGTTAAACTTTTTACTGAAAAACCTACTCTCACCAGAATATACCTACATGACAATAAATTGCAAGGGAAACCTCATAGACCTAAGTACCCCAAAAGTAATGGGGATCCTCAATATTACTCCAGATTCTTTCTTTTCTGAAAGCCGTACCCAGACAGAAGAAAAAATATTGCAAGCTGCTGAAGAAATGCTGGAAGAAGGAGCCACATTCCTTGATATAGGTGGCTACAGCAGCAGGCCGGGTGCAAACGAAGTTTCTGTTAATGAAGAATTGGAAAGGGTCATACCTGCCATAGAATCGATCCTGAAAAATCATCCTGAAACCCTCATTTCCATAGATACCTTTCGCGCTGAAGTTGCATCGCAGGCAATCAAAGCAGGTGCTGCAATGGTCAATGATATTGCTGCGGGAAACCTCGACGGGCAAATGATGCAGGTAGTTGGCCAATTAAAGGTGCCATATATTATGATGCACATGCGGGGAACACCTCAAACTATGCAGGAACAAAATAACTACAAAGATCTAATCCAGGAGGTGATCTTTTATTTTTCAGAAAAGATTGCAGAGGCAAGGAATCATGGGATCAACGACGTTATCCTGGATCCCGGGTTTGGGTTTTCTAAAAATATCAGTCAGAATTTTGAGCTTCTCAATAAAATGGAACTGCTGCAAACCGCGGGCCTCCCTGTGCTGGCAGGACTTTCCAGGAAATCTACCATTTACAAAACATTAAGTTGTACCCCCGGGGAAGCCCTTAACGGCACTACCGTCCTTAACACAATTGCATTGCAAAAAGGAGCAGCCATCCTGCGGGTTCATGATGTGAAGGAAGCCATGGAAGCCGTGGAATTGGTAAGCAGGCTTAAAAACTAACTTAATATTTTCTACATTTACACAAAGCCTTGACATTTGGATTTTTTAAACCTTCGCATTCTTGATATAGTAGACATTGTATTTGTCGCCATCCTCCTCTTTTATCTTTATAAACTGGTAAAAGGCACTGTGGCAGTAAATATCTTTGTGGGGATCGTAATAGTGTACCTCATAGGAAAGCTCACCCAGCTGCTGGGTATGGAGCTGTTAAGCAGTGTGCTGGGGGAATTCATAGGTGTGGGGATGTTTGCGCTTATCGTAGTATTCCAGCAGGAGATAAGAAAATTCCTTTTAATGATTGGCTCAACCAACTTCACCCAGCGTCGAAAATTTTTCAGGCAGTTGAAATTTGTCAAAGACGATTCCCAGGTGACTACCAATGTAAATGCCATTGTTAAGGCCTGTGAAACTATGGGCCGCAACTTTACAGGTGCTCTTATCATTATTCAAAAAAGTACTAAACTGGATTTCGTAAAAAATTCCGGCGATGAAATGAATATTGAACTTAACCAGCCAATTATAGAATCTATTTTTCATAAAAGTGGCCCCTTACATGATGGCGCAATGATAGTGGAGGACAATAAGATTACAGCAACGAGGGTAATACTTCCTGTATCCAATGACAGGTCCATCCCTTTAAGATTCGGGTTAAGGCATCGTGCGGCAGTTGGAATTACTGAAAAAACCGATGCCCTGGCAGTAGTGGTAAGTGAAGAGACAGGACAGATCTCCTATTTAAAAGACGGGGAATTTGTGATGTTTGAAAATACAGATGAGTTGGTGGCAAAACTTAAAGACGACCTTACTTAAACAGATTCTTCGGCCATAAATTGTACTTCATAAAGGTTCTTGTAATAACCGTTCTGCACCTTTAGCAACTCCTGGTGAGTTCCCATTTCTACGATCTCACCCGCATCCATCACCAGGATCCTGTCGGCTTTCTTGATAGTGGCCAGCCTGTGCGCGATCACGATTGAGGTTCGTCCTTCAGTTATTTTATCTGTCGCATCCTGTATAAGTTGCTCGCTGTAGGAGTCTACAGATGACGTTGCCTCATCCAGAACCAGAATACTGGGATTACTCACATAAGCCCTCAGGAAAGAAATAAGCTGTCTTTGGCCACTGGATAACATCACCCCTCTTTCCTTCACATTATAATGATAAGCATTAGGCAGGGAAGCGATGAAATCATGCACTCCAATCTCTTTTGCCGCTTTGATCACGTCTTCTTCGGTTACGCCGGGATTATGAAGGGTGATATTGTTCATAATAGTATCTGCAAATAAGAAGACATTTTGCAGTACCACGGCAATTTCAGCGCGCAGCGATTTAAGGGTTATGTCGCGAATATCTATCCCATCAACCAGGATCCTGCCGCTGTTTATCTCGTAGAACCTGTTCAGCAAATTGATCACTGTAGATTTTCCTGCACCCGTGGCACCCACAATGGCAATGGTTTCTCCTGCTTTGGCTTTAAAAGAGACCCCTTTTAGCACTTCCTCGGCTTCATTATATCCAAAGCGTACTTCTTCAAATTCAATTTCACCTTTCAAATGATCTACGGTGGTAGTACCAGTATCGGCTATACTCTCCTCTGTATCGAGAATACCGAAAACCCTGTTGGCAGCCACCATTCCCATTTGCAGGGTATTGAACTTATCTGCAATTTGCCGAAGCGGCCTAAAGAGCATTTGTGCCAGTTCAATGAACATGATGATCACACCCAGGCTAATCGCATCATTATCTACCACCCGTAAACCTCCATACCACACAATAAGACCTATTGTTATGGAAGTGGACATTTCAGCAATGGGAAAGAAAATTGAGTTGTACCAAACGGTTTTCACCCAGGCTTTTCTATGTTTGTCATTTATATTTCTGAAGTTTTCGTATTCAACTTTTTCCCTTGTGAAAAGTTGTACGATCTTCATCCCGGTAATCCTCTCCTGCACAAAGGTGTTAAGATTTGCCACCTGGTTCCTCACATCTTCAAAGGCGATTTTCATTTTCTTCTGAAAGACCCTGGTCGCATAGAGAATGAATGGCATTACCGTAAGTACCAGCAAAGTGAGTTCCCAGCTATTATAGAACATGAATATAAGGATCACCAGCATTTTAAGAAGGTCACTGGCTATAACAAATAGACCTTCGCTGAAGATACTCGCAATAGTCTCAATATCACTCACCGCCCTGGTCACCAGTCTTCCCACTGCCGACTGGTCGAAATACTTCATTTTGAACTGAAGCATATGCTTAAAAAGGTTTACCCGCAGGTCGCGAATTACTTCCTGCCCCAGCCAGTTGGCAAAATAAATGAACAGGAACTGAAAGATCACCTCCAGAAAGAGGGCAGCAAACATAAGGCTGATATAAAAAACCAGGTTCTCATTATCCTGCGGAATAATGGAATCATCTATAGTAAGGCGTAAAAGATACGGCCTGGCCACCGCAAAAAATGACAAGAGAATAGCCGCAACTGCTACAAAATAGAAAGTCCATTTGTAAGGGTTGGTATATCCAAGCAGCCTTCTGAAAAGCTTAAAATCAAATGCGTTTCCTGTACTGTTTGCCATTTATTCTTTTACTATTGATCGCGGATATTCTATTCCGGTTAAAAATAATCCTTTTGCGGGAACAGAGGGTCCTGCGTTACTGCGGTCCCTGCTCTCCAAAATTTGTTTTATATATCCTTCCTCCATCTTCCCCAGTCCTACTTCCAGTAAAGTACCCACAATGGCCCTTACCATATTCCGCAGAAACCTGTCGGCAGTTATATTGAAAATTAAAAGATCCTTCTCCTGCTTCCACAATGCCCTTTTAATATGGCAATTGTAGGTCTTCACATCGGTCTTTGACCTCGAAAAACACTTAAAATCCCTGTGCTCCAACAGCACCGAAGCCGCTATATTCATTTTTTCCGCATCAGGCACTGTCTTAAGATGATGAGTAGTCTCAACCAGGAAAGGATCCTTTCGCAGGCTTATCTTATACTCATAACTCCTGCTGCGGGCATCAAACCTGGCATGCGCATCCTCTTTCACTTCAAAGACATCATAAACCGCAATATCTTCGGGAAGGATACCATTGAGCTTATAGAGAAATTTCTTCCCATCCTTTATATCTTCTGCATCAAAATGCACAAAATATTGGGAGGCGTGCACGCCGGTATCTGTCCTCCCCGCTCCTACTACCGGGGTTTCCTTTCTAAGGATAGTGAACAGGGCCTGCTCCAGGGTTTCCTGTACGGTTGGTGCATTGGGCTGGTACTGCCAGCCGTTATATGCCTTTCCGTTATAAGCCAACTCCAAAAAATATCTCAATCTAAATTGATACTTTTACGTGATTAAATGAATACCTGCAAAGATACGGCAAACTTCACAACCTGTCACAGGTTGGAAAGGGAGATTAGGAATGTCTTTATAAAATTATCTTATCCACCCTGCAATGCAACGGCGCAGCGGCAGCCCGATTCTTTGAAAAATTAAAAATTATTATGAAAAAAATATTATTGCTTAGTGATACTCATGGATATATAGATGACCGCATCCTGCATTATGCGGGGGAAGCTGATGAGATATGGCATGCCGGCGATATTGGCAATATTGAAGTGGCAGATCAATTAAAGGCTGTAAAACCTCTAAAAGCGGTCTATGGTAACATTGACGGCCACGGCATAAGAAAAGAATACCCCCTTAACCAGCGCTTCCTATGTGAGGAAGTAGATGTATGGATCACCCATATTGGGGCTATCCCAACAGGTACTCCCCTGCTGTTAAGGAAGAGATAAGAGCCAACACCCCAAACCTTTTTATTTGCGGCCATTCCCATATTTTAAAGGTAATGAACGACAAAAACCTGAAACTCCTCCACATGAATCCGGGCGCTGCAGGAAAGCAGGGATTCCACAAGAAGCGAACGATGTTAAGATTTAAGATCAACGGGAAAGAAATACAGGATCTGGAGGTGATTGAGTTGGGGGAAAAATAAGATTCGCTGCGCTGCTAGAATCAAGAATCAAGACCGCTGCGCTGCAAGACTGACCCTGGTTTGTTGTTTGTTGTTTGGGGTTTGTTGTTGTTTACCGTTTGCTGACTAGATTAGCGTTATTGGCGACTGTCTGTTGTTTGTTGTCTGTTGTCGGTTGTCAGTTGTCAGTTGTGAGTTATCAGTTGTTCGGTTGAAAAAAAATGACATCTGCACTGCGGGAAAAATGCTTTGTATTCTAAATGGCATATTTCGTATCAACCGGTTTAATCCTGTCAACTCTGTGAAACTCCAATTTAACTCCTGCGACTCTGTGGTTAAAAAAAATTAGCCTCGAAAAAATGAAAATCAACCTCGCAACTAACCTTAGGAGTTAGGCGGTTGTAGGGTGAAAAAGTTGTAGTGTTAAAAGGTTGTTAGTTGTGAGTTGTGACTGATCGGTTGTCGGTGGAAAAAAAATTAATTTGCCTTATTAAGATGCCTTTCTTCAGTTGGTTTTTACTCCAAAAACTCCGCGTAAAACTCCGTGTATAACTCTGTGGTTAAATTGCAATTAGCCTCGAAGAAATGAAAATCTTTCTCGATAACTGTCTTGTCTCTTGCCTCTTGGTTCTTGGTTCTTTTTTCCCGCGCAATTTTTTCCATAAAAAAACCCAAAGTTTTCACTCTGGGTTTTCTTCGCACTAATAACACTAAGATAATAGGTTTATCGAAACCGGTCGGCAGATTTTACGAGATCTTCATCCTTTTTTATGGCCTTGTTTGCCAGCACTAAAAAAACGATAGAAAGAACAGGAACAAACATCCCAATACCTTTCTCAGAGATATTCATCTCTCCAGGTAGAGTTAGCGACCAATACACGAAAACTCCTAGCAAAATAAAGTTTAATAATATATTGACTCGCCCCAGAACAAACTGGAGCTTTCTGTTTTTAAATAAAAAAATTGTCACCAGGGACAATACGGCCGAGCCTACAAAAAGAACCAGGGCCAGGAGAACGTCTTCAACATATACCGGTTGCCCGGCTTCATTGCTCCACAAAGAAACAAAAAATATCAAAACCCCGCTCAACAAAAAAGCGATAAATAAATATACAGTCTGGATACGTTGTAACATAGTAAGTAATGCAATTAGGGCAACAAAAATAAGTGTTTCTTTTTATATGAGGTGTTCAAAAATTTAAAATAAAGTTGTATTATTGCATTAAGATTTCCTAACCAATTCAATATAGGTTACTTAGGACTCCAATTTTTTTTTCGATTCTTCCTCGAGAAGTTTACAACAAAGCAATCACAAATTTATTCTTAATAAAATTCATGTTTGAAATTTCAGAATTAAAAGCTAAGAAGCTACCTGAGCTTCAGGACATAGCTAAATCCTTAAACGTACCAAAATACCGCACTCAAAAAAAGCTGGATTTGGTATATCAAATTTTGGATTACCAGGCAGCCAACCCTACTAAGGTGAAAGAGGTTTTAAACGAAGAGACTTCTTCCGGCAACACTCCTAAAGAATCAAAGCCCCGTGAGAAAAAGGGCAAGATTGGAGCCGATAAAAAAGGGCCAAAAAGGTCGCCAAAGGCAAATGAGCCCAAAGCTGAAACACAATCAAAGGAAGCAGACAACAGGAGCCGCAAAGAAGACCCCTCTGCAGGAAAACAAAATACTATGGAAGACAGGCAACATCAACAAAAATCAAAGCCTTCCTCTTCCCAAAAAGACGAAGCAAACGCAAAGGACTCCCGTCCTGCCCGTGATAATCGCAGTGACAATAAATCCAATAGAAGCGATTCTTCTAAAGATAGCTCCAAAGACAATCGTCCAAAAGGAGATTCCAACAGGGACTCAGGTAAAGATAACCGCAGCAGCAAACAGGATTCCAGGGATTCAAGAGATTCCAGAAATAAAGGAGATAAAGATTCCAGAGGAAATAAATCTGACGGAAATAAGGATTCACGCAGCAAGGATAGCGGCAATAAAAGCAACGGCAACCGGGATACCGGAAACCGTGACAGTGGAAACCGCGATAATGGAAACCGAGACAACCGTAACAGGTACCGTGAGCCAGATTATGAATTTGATGCTATTATAGAGAGTGAAGGGGTATTGGATATCATGCAGGACAACTATGGTTTCCTTAGATCATCAGACTATAATTACCTTTCCTCTCCAGATGATATTTACGTCTCCCAGTCACAAATTCGTTTATTCGGATTAAAGACCGGAGATACTGTTCTGGGACAAATACGTCCTCCTAAAGAAGGAGAGAAATATTTCCCGCTTATTAAGATCGTAAAAATCAATGGGCTGGACCCACAGGTGGTAAGAGACAGGATCTCTTTTGAGCACCTTACCCCCCTATTCCCAAAAGAAAAATTCAATATTGCTGAAAGGCAAAGTACCATCTCTACCCGGGTGATGGACCTGTTCTCTCCAATTGGAAAAGGACAAAGGGGAATGATCGTTTCCCAGCCAAAGACCGGTAAAACAATGTTGCTTAAGGATATTGCCAATGCGATTGCAGCCAACCACCCGGAGGTTTACCAAATCATCCTTTTGATAGATGAGCGCCCGGAAGAGGTTACAGATATGCAGCGCAATGTTAAAGGAGAAGTTGTAGCTTCTACTTTTGACCGTGAGGCACATGAGCACGTACGTGTTGCCAACATTGTACTTGAAAAAGCAAAGAGAATGGTAGAGTGTGGTCACGATGTAGTGATCCTGCTTGATTCCATTACCCGTTTGGCAAGAGCATACAACACTGTACAGCCTGCCAGTGGTAAGGTATTAAGTGGTGGTGTGGATGCAAACGCCCTGCACAAACCAAAACGTTTCTTTGGAGCTGCAAGGAATATAGAAGGCGGAGGTTCCCTTTCTATAATTGCTACAGCACTTACAGATACAGGTTCCAAAATGGACGAGGTGATCTTTGAGGAATTCAAAGGAACCGGTAACATGGAACTGCAACTGGACAGAAAGATCGCCAATAGAAGGATCTTCCCTGCAATTGATCTTACCTCTTCAAGTACCCGTCGTGATGATCTGTTACTTGATGAGAACACTTTACAACGTATGTGGGTTATGAGAAAGTATCTTGCAGATATGAATCCTGTGGAAGCTATGGAATTCATTAATGAAAGATTTAAACAAACCAAGAACAATGAGGAATTCCTTATCTCAATGAACGGATAAGACTTTCTTTTTAATACATAATCAAATCCGGTTGCCATTGGTAACCGGATTTTTTTTGTTTTATTAAAGATCCCATTTCCGTTCTAGCATTGACGGGCGACCATCCGGAAATAAAATTATGGTCTTCTTGGCTATATATATTTCGCCCCTTCAGGGCTCTAATTTATCTGTCGGAAATTTCACGATGGGCTGCACCCATCTATAAATATGGCGCCCCTCCGGGGCTCTAATCCATTATTGTGATTTTATGGCTATAGATATTGCGCCCCTCCGTGGCAATAATCTTTATTGAGATTTTAATGAATATTTCTCTCCTCCGGAGCTTTAATCTATTATTGTGATTTTAACTATGGCTGCACCCATCTATAAACATTATGCCCTTCGGGGCTCTCAACCTAATGATTTCCTCCCCTTCTTAAGCTAATGAGACAAGCCCTGAAAGGGCGTAATCTGCCAGCAACCCGTGAAGCGGGATGTGACTTTAAAGTCCGGTTAATATAGCCCTGAAGGGGCGTAATATTTCACCGGGAACATTGCAGACTTCCTATGGGAAATTTCTAAAAGGAAATATAAGATTGTTGGGGCCGATTAAAAAACCAGGTTTTTCCTTAAATCTTTCGGCACATAGGCTGGGGAAGAATTAAACTTGCAATGGCTGAATTTGAATGTGGAATTATGAAATTTTCAAAATTCGCGGGCAAAGGTTAGGTGACTCTTCTTAAGCACTCAAATTTTAGTTCAGGTTATAGAGTCCAGTAGCCACCGGCCTAAACTCTTTTCCCGGGTAATAATGGAATAACACCTGTAACTTTAGAAGCTCATTTCTAAATTTGGACCAAAATTTGACCTCTATTTTAACGGAAAAACACCTTAAATGAGTAAAGGTGGTTTTCTATTTGTACTTTTATCAAACTATGAAGATAATTCTCTTTCTTTTCCTTGCCTTCCTGTTCATCCACCCTGTTAAAGGACAAACCGGGCGCGATATCTTTCTTTATGAAACCACATTTTATTTTGACCAAAATGGATCGCCTCTTACCGAAGCAGAGTTTCAAAATGCCCTAAAAGAAAACCCGGCAGAATTTCATATGTGGGACCAAATTGAGAATGATAGTGTGAGGGTCTCCCGGCTCATTCCTAAAAAGGAAAAGCTGAAAGTTTCCTACCCCGATGTATTTAAGTCTGTTGAAAAAATAACCGGATCCTCCCTTGCAGGAAACCCGGTGATCATAATTTTCTATGATTACACCAATGACTTGTGTTCACCGGCTTCCAGTTTTAATAATTGGGATACCCTTAGAATAAGAAAAGATAAGAGGGCAGCAGATAACCTGAAACGCAGGATACAGCAGCAATATCCCAATGTAATTGCCTATCACTTCTTTGAACCCGGTATAACTATAGAACCCTCACAGCTTCACAAGGAATATTTTTTCCTTGACCGTGATCATTACTTTAGAAAGGGATTGTTTAAAACACAAGCCTCCTGTGGTTCCATTGCTATCATTAAACCGGGTGGAGCAACTATTATTCACCATGGAGAAACCGCTGTACCTGTAATTACCTCCTCTCTGTTTGAATAACCCGGGAGACATAGAAATAAACAGCTCCCCCTTCGGGGACCTGGGGGCCTCCTACTTCTTAACCAGGTCCATTTTCTCTGCAAAATAATCGCAGAAATCCTTCATAGTCGCAGTCATTTTCTCATCCTGGGTAGCCCGGTTAAAAGTATCACTCATCGCAACCAGGGTTTGGTGAAAGAATTTCTTCATCTCGTCCACAGGCATATCCTTGGTCCACAGGTCTATTCTCAATGTTTCCTTTGCTTCGCTGTCCCACATAGATAATAACATTGCCTTTGCTTCTTCCTTGTAGACATCTCCATCCTCTGCGCTCCAAAAAAGAGCTTCAGGAACCCGGTTCTCGTCAAGGACTACTTCAATATTTATCTCAGATTTCTTTAATTCAGCCATTATTTCCTTGGTTTATAATTTGATTGTTTAAATATGGTTTCTGCATCTGCCTGCAGCATTTCCTCCAGGCCTGCGCCGGTACGGCCCATATATTGACTTACGATCTTCCAGCCTATATATTGTCCCAGCATTGCCGGGGTTTCATTGTCCAGTTCCAGGTAAAATTTTGAAAAAGGAGCAGGATACAAGAACCTGGAATATAACTGGGAATCATTATCATATAATAGCTCCCTCTCCACAAAGTACCTCCATATGTACTCCTCATTTTCCTCTGCCCACGCCAGTTCTTCTGCCGTGTACCCTAATTTATGATTATCATTTGTTTCGGGCAGCCATAGATCCTTTAAATAGAGTATTTTCCCATAATAGATCATATGCGCCAGGAAGGTCCTGGACTGGGGGTTGGGTACATATTTTTCAGCATAACTTGCAGCCACATCGGGGAGGATCTGGTTCCGTTCAAAGTTCTTTTTCAGGTATTGCTGTATCCCCAGGTAGAATTCATGGTCCTCCCCCAGGTAGGTATCCAGGGAAATGAACAAATAAGGTTCTGCCAGGAGGACCTTATTGCGGTAATCAACTTCAGAAGTAACTGTTATCACCGTTGGCGCCTCAAACTTGGGAAAATAATATTTTATATGCTGAAATAAACTGTGAAGCTTATCCTCTTCAGCTGAAAAATCCCTAAAAGCATCGGTAACTTCGGTATTCAATTCCTGCTGGATACTGTCATTGATCCTCTCCAGCCACACGCTATCTGTAAACCTTTCAGGAAAAAGAAACGGATATTCAGCCTTGAGGTCTGGCAGGGTCTCAGCCGTTACATTTGCAAATTTTTGGTCAAATCGCACCACTTCAAAATCCACAGGTACCTGTTCTATTTCCTTTTCCACTTTGGACTTTTGGTCACAGGAAATGATACTAATTGCAAGCAGGAGATATAGGAGATTTCTTCGCATTCAAAAATTTATTGGGAAGGCTTTAACGCCGGCCACTTTTAATAATTATGGAATCTTGGTAAATTTGTTTGCAAAGGTATTACTTAGAAACTTAAACACATAAATTATGCAAACAGAAAAGGTAGTAGATCATATTGTAAACTGGTTAAAAGATTATGCCACCAATGCCAATATGAATGGTTTTGTACTTGGAATAAGCGGCGGCATAGACTCTGCAGTAGTATCTGCCCTTTGTGCAAAGACCGGTTTAAGAACCTTGTGTGTTGAAATACCAATTCATCAACATAAAAGCCAGGTCACCAGGGCGCAGCAGCATATCTCCTTTCTCAAGGAGCATTTTGCCAATGTGAGCAACCTGGAAGTAGACCTAACCCCTGTTTTTGAGGAATTTAAAAATGCAGTCCCCCCGGCAGAGGAAAATCCTAATACAGCACTGGCCCTTGCCAATACAAGAGCGCGCCTGCGAATGACCACTCTGTATTATTTCGCCGGCCTACATGGCTATCTTGTGGCCGGAACCGGCAATAAGGTGGAGGATTTTGGTGTAGGATTTTTCACTAAATATGGTGATGGCGGTGTAGACCTTAGTCCTATAGCCGACCTTATGAAAAGTGAAGTCTATGACATTGCAAGATTCCTGGAACTGGAAAATGATATTATAGAGGCAATTCCTACAGATGGCCTGTTTGATGACAGCCCCAGTGATGAAGAACAAATAGGTGCCAGCTATGATGAACTGGAATGGGCCATGAAAAAAGATGACGAAGGACATCAAGTTACCAGTTTCTCGGGCAGGGAACAGGAAGTTTTTAAGATTTATAAACGACTCAACCTTGCAAATCAACACAAAATCAATCCCATTCCTGTGTGCGAAATACCCGTTCATCTTAAAAACTAAACCTTTTATCGAATAAATCCCTCTGCTTTCAAAATTGAACATTTTATCATTTAATTTTAGGTATTCAATTTATCTAACCAACTAAATTGCATCGCCCCTACCTCTGTAATATTAGTGTTAATAACGCTATATGAGTACAATTTTAATTGCAGATCATCATCCCATTACCCGCGTGGGTATAACCTCGTTGTTAAGTGAAAATGATGACCTTGAGGTATTAGACAATGTCACAAGCGGGCAGGAACTTTTTAAATATTTAAAAAATAATGAGCTCCCAGATGTATTGGTGATTGAGCTTGACCTGCCAGAAATTAACGGCATCAATGCGCTTCGCACCATTAAAAGCCAGTTCCCGGGCACCAAAATGCTTATTTTTAGCTGCCATCCGGAAGAAATGTATGCCATAAGTGCTATAAAAGCAGGAGCTTCAGGTTATCTCGCAAAAACCGTCTCTACAGATATTTTGCAGCAGGCCATACAACAGGTTGCCCGCGGCGGTATCTATCTCAATAAGAATATTACCGACAGAATCAACTCTGGAGTTAATCAAAACAATGGACTTATTTCCAAATTCAAGAAACTTTCAACAAGGGAGGCAGAGGTTTTAAATATGCTGGCCACAGGAAAGAGGAATAAAGAGATTGCAGAGGTCCTTGACATCAACGAAAAGACGGTTAGCACCTATAAGACAAGGCTTCTAAAGAAGCTGAAGGTAGATAACCTCGCAGATCTTATCCACCAGACAAGGCTGCTGCAGTTACATACTACATAACCCGGTTCAATTTATTTGAGAGCACCTTTTTAAGGGACAGGTAGTCCATGATATCTTCCATGGTAGCACTGGGGTCTTCCGGTTTCTTCTCTTTAATCTCCCGGGATAACTCATCTATTTTTTGACTTATAAGAAACCTTCGAAGAGATAATATTGTTTCATTTACCAGCCTTGAAATTGTAACATCCTTGGTTTTTACCATGATCTCCATTCGCTCCCAATCGTGAAGAACATACTGCTCCTCTTCCATCAGCAGAGTGGTAACCTCTGCTGAAAGCAGGGGATCAAGCTGATTGATGAATTTCTCAAGGTTGAGTTCTCCCTGCTCATTAAGGTGGCCTATGATCCTCGTGTAGATATCCCGAAACTTTTCGTTTGTAAAGGCAATCTCATCTTCCTGCAGGTCCAGGAAAATCTTCTCAAATACTTTGGCCTTTTGAAGTTCGGGTTCAAGGACAAGGTCCCCCTTATCATTTTCCTTAAGCACCATATCTTCAAACTCTTCTTCCACTGTGCCATAAAGCATAAGAATACTTATGATCTTGCGCTCCAGCTCAAAGAGTTCATCAACTTTGGGAGAAACCTGCGGAGAGTCCTTTACTACCTCCATTGAGTTGGGTTTTGAAGTCTTTCCGGGAGCGGCCTTCCCTTCTTTCGCCAGCATTTGGGAAAGCGTCGAGAAGAGTACATCTTCACTAATATCCATAATTCGTGAGCACTCCTGTATATAAACCTCCTGCTGGATCTGGTTGGGAATTTTTGCAATACTGGAAACCATATCCTGGATTAGTCCTGCACGTTTCACAGGATCATTCTTAGCATCCTGATACAATAGGGAAGCCTTAAATTCTATGAAATCCTTTGCATTCTCGTTAAGATAGTCCTGCAGCTCCTCTGTAGAATTCTTTCTCGCAAAACTATCTGGATCTTCCCCATCTGGAAACACACACACCTTCACATTCATTCCCTGCTCGAGGATAAGGTCAATTCCTCTTATCGATGCCCGCATCCCGGCGGCGTCCCCATCGAAAAGCACAGTAATGTTCTTCGTGAGCCTGTTTATAAGCCTTATTTGTTCTGATGTAAGAGAAGTTCCCGAAGAGGATACCACATTATGTATCCCGCTTTGGTGGAACTGTATCACATCTGTATATCCCTCTACCAGGTAACAGTTATCTTCTTTTGCGATGCTTTGCTTGGCGTGATAGATCCCATAGAGGACCTTGCTTTTATGGTAGATCTCACTCTCCGGCGAATTGAGATACTTTGCGGCTTTCTTATCATTGGTTAAAATTCTCCCTCCAAATCCCAGTACCCTGCCAGACATGGAATGTATGGGAAACATCACCCTGCCTTTGAACCTGTCAAATTGTTTCTCCCCCTTTACAATGGTGAGCCCGGTTTTTTCCAAATATTCCAACTTGTAACCTTTCCCCAATGCTTCTTTCGTAAAAGCATCCCATTCATCGAGGCAATAGCCCAGTCCAAATTTTTCTATGGTGTCTTTTGTGAAGCCTCTTTCAGTAAAATAGCTTAGCCCTATGGCTTTTCCGGGATCTGTTTTAAGAAGGGTATTCTGGAAGTATTTACTCGCAAATTCAGACACGAGGTACATGCTCTCGCGTTCATCTGCCTGCTGCTTTTGCTCCTCGTTTTGCTGCGTTTCCTCGATCTCGATATTGTACCTTTTAGCGAGGTATTTAATTGCTTCGGGATATGTAAAATGCTCATGCTCCATAAGGAAAGCAACAACGTTACCTCCTTTTCCACTGGAGAAATCCTTCCATATTTGTTTCACAGGGGAAACCATGAAACTGGGGGTGCGTTCTTCAGAAAAAGGGCTTAAACCTTTTAAATTGGAACCCGAGCGCTTAAGTTGTACAAAATCCCCGAGCACCTCCTCTACACGGGCGGTCTCAAATACCTGATCTATAGTGTTTTTTGAAATCAAATCTTGGCGGAAATATGTATGCAAGATGCAACAAATGAATAAAAAAAGAGAACAATTTTCAAATAAATGAAAACTATCCTCTTCAAACATCTTAGCAGAATGTTATAATTTAAACATCAAAACCTGCACCACATTTTAATGTTATTCTAATCATAACATTACAGGGAGAAATTTTAACGTTTTTATTAATTTAAATCAAATCTTACACCTAAAGAAACATTATTAAGAGCTACGTTGGGTTCCACAAAAACAGGATTAAGGTCATATTTTGCATAGAGAGAAGTGGCGCCCCAACCTACATAACCACTTAAGCCATACACGAGATCATTGGTGTTGAAATCATTCTTCATCTTACGCTTCATTTTCTCCCCATTTTCTTCATATCTTAGTTTTTGTCTTTCTCCTATATTATAACCAACAAATCCTCCTAATCCGACTTTAAATTTCTTAGCGGTTGAAAACCAGTACCCCCAGTTTGTTTTTGCTTTGTCTGATGGGCCAAATTCAAAATGCAGCGGAACAACAACATTATCCATCCTGAATTTAGATTTATTAAGCTCCTGTGGGAATGTTTCCAGGGTAGTTAAATCGCCATCTTCCACAAAATATCTGTTTTCTGTTGGTTTCAGGCCATTGAATTGAAAGGATACCCCATATTTAACTCTCATCCAGTTGGAGCTTTTGAAAACCCTGGTCCTCCATGCGATCCCTACTTCAAAAAACCGGCTCCCTGCAAATTTAAAATCTGAGTCGCTTATTGATGAACCCTCCTCCAATGCATTGTTAAAACCTGCTGCAAGCACCAGGTGGGTAGAAGTACGGTTATAATTACTTATCACCCGGGGCTTATCCTGAGTAGGTCTAATTACATCTGTTTCTTCCTGGGCCTGCAAAAGAGGCGCCTGCAGTATGAGTAAAATCGCCATTAAAAATTTTGTGATCTTCATCTTTTCGAATTTTGAACTGCCGTGCCTTGACTCTTTACACGGGATCTTCTGCAAGTTACATATACGGCCTCATTGGAGAAAATATAATTTTGATGTCGAAGGTTTTAAAGGATATTATTTTTTTACTCCTGCATTGATTATTAATCTACGTCAAACCTTAATCCTACAGATACATTTCGCATTTCAATGTTGGGATCCTTAAAAATTGGGTTGAGATCGTATTTAACATATAAGGCAGTACTGCCCAGGCTTAAATAACCACTAACCCCGTAAATAAACTCATTAGTATTATAATCACCTTTTAATTTTTCCTTCACCTTATCGCCATTTTCCCTGTATTTAAGCTTTTGACGGTCCCCAATATTGAAGCCTGCATAACCCCCTATACCAATTTTTATCATTTCAGCTGTAGAATATCTTATATAGTCTTTTCTTTCAATTTTCTTTGATGGTCCAAATTCAAAATGCAGTGGGAATACCAGGTTGTCCATCCTGAATTTTGATTTATCGAGTTCTATTGGATATTCTTCCAAAGTCGTAAGGCCGCCATCTGTTACAAAGAAGCGATTGTCTGTAGGTTTGAGTCCGTTGAACTGAAAAGAAACCCCATACTTCAGCCTTAAGAAGTTAGAATTATCAAATACCCTGGTCTTCCATGCCCAGCCAATTTCAAAGAACCTGCTTCCCGCCAGTTTGAAATCAGATTCATCAATGGAGCTGCCGGAAGTGAGGGCATTGTTAAAACCAACGGCCAAAACAAGATCGCTGGTAGTTCGTTTATCATACTTGCGCGTCGGGGAATTATTCCTCATAGAAATATTCACGATCTTCCCGCTGTCAAACAGGGAAAGCCTGTTCTCAAAGTCCCGATTCCTTTCTTCGAGGGCAAGTTTATTTTCCAGGATAGTGATCCTGTTCTCGATGTTGCGGGCGTGTTTTTCCGCTGCCTTTTGCTTTAATTCATTAGCCTTTTCTACAGAGATCATTTCTCTTTCAAGCCGGTAGTTTATCCCTTCGATTGTAAGCTTTAGCTGCTCCTTTTCCTCCTGTATGATCTTTTCCTTCTCCCTGTTGAAATATTCAATATTCTCAATACTTTGTGGCTCTCTGTTGGCAGGAATGGAATCTGTTTGTGCCATGAGATTGGAGAATAGAAGGCTGATAAATGTGATTAAAATGTAAGTGATAATTGTTTTCATAATGATTGATTTTTTCCAAATCCCTGCCCTCCCCTAAAGGGAAGGCAAAAGACAGGAGTTGATTGATGAATGAATGATTAAATTTTCGTGATGATCTATTAATAATTGCGGTTTGCCACTGCAGTTCGCGCTTTGAGATAACCTTCCTTCATAAGGTCAAAGACTTTCTCTCTAAAGGATTGTTCCATTTCCATCTCCACATCCCATAATAGGGATTCCGCATCTAAGCTTTGCCCGGCAACATAGGTGGTCCTTTCCCTTGATATTCGTGCAGCTGCCATCAAAAGGAGGGAATCTGCTTCAGCTTCAGCAAGGTTGTTATTTTCAGCAAGGCCGGAGGATACGGCTGCTATAGCATCTTCAAGGGCTACAGGAAGATTTTGGTTTGGCTTCTCCTCTACTGCATCCAGTAGAACCTTATCGGCTTCAACTTCATAGGCCACCTGCACTATATTTTCCATTTTGGGAACCGGTGGTTTTTGGGCTGTGTTGCGATCTTCAATTTTCTTTTCCTCAACAGGTTCCTTCTCTTCCTCTGTCGCCAGCATCGAATTTTGCTGCTCCAAAAAAGTTTCCACTTCTACCTCAATCTTTTCAGGCGTGTCCACAACTGCAGGAGCATCCTCAACCATATTTGTACGATAGACCTGTCCCAGGATAAGGATCCCGGCCACAAAAGAAGCGGCTATCCCCAGGATCCATTTATAGGAGCCAGATCTTTTATTGTCGTTTTCCAGCCGCGCATTTAATTTCTCCCAGCTGTCTGCCTTTGGAGTGATCTCCCGATCCCTCAATTTTTGGCCAAATTCTTTGTCTATATTATGTTGTCCCATAACTGGTATTTTCTGTTATTGATAATTTCTCCTGCAACATTTTCCGGGCCTTGAAGAGCTGTGATTTGGAAGTACCTTCAGTAATTCCCAAAAGTGTAGCGATCTCGTGATGTTTATAACCCTCTACCGCATACATCACAAACACCACCCGGTATCCTTCCGGTAAGGCATCAATAAGGCTCTGTATCTCCTCTACTTCCATGCCCGACTGTATGTTGTTTGTACTTTCAGAATAATTTTCCAGCCCGTTCTCCTGAAAGTTCAGGAATCTCTCACTCCTTAAAAAGGAAATGGACTCCCTTATCATGATCTTTCTTACCCAGCCTTCAAAGCTGCCTTCATTCTTAAAGGACGAGAGATTGGCAAAGACTTTAAAAAAACCATTTAACATCACCTCCTCTGCGTGGTGAAGGTCCTTTATATACATCCTGCAAACGCTCAGCATCTTTGGAGAATATTTGGCATAAAGCCGCTCTTGTGACCCCCGGTGATTTTTCGCTGCCCGGGCGATTAACTGACTTTCATTTTTAAAAAGCGGTATGACTTTCACAAGACTTCTTTAGACCTTCTACTTATATAGACGCAGGAAATTTACAAAAGGTTGCTTGAGGGGATATTTTTTTTTTAAAATATATTTTTCTTCTGAAGGTTTTAAAACACAATGACTTTACCTGGGTGCTTTAGAAAATAACCGCCTCCCCAGGACTAAAAAGGCCAGTGACCAATCCTCTTTCAGCTGAAAAATCTTATCTTGAACTTTTAAATTTTCCCTGCCTATGAAACCTGTTTTTTGTCTCTTTTTTCTTTTTCTTTCCACGCATTTCCTGGCCCAGGAACGCTTTATTGAAGATCTGTTCGAGGTAGAAAAGCCTCTAACCGAAATATATTCAGTAAAAGATGGCGAAGAGTTAAAACTAGACATTTACAGTCCGGTAAACGATACTATGCAGGCAAGGCCCCTTATTGTCTTTATGCACGGCGGTGGATTCTCTGGCGGCACCCGTACCAATGAAGCTGAAGTTAAATTTGCTCAAGCCGCTGCCCGCAAAGGCTATGTGGCGGTACAGATCTCTTACAGGCTAACGCGAAAAGGGCAGTCTTTTGGTTGTGATTATGAAGCTGAAGGAAAAATGAACACCTTCAAACTTGCTGCTGAAGATTTTATGGAGGCCGTACATTTTATGTTGAAGAATAAAACGGAATATAGGATTGACCCCACAAAAATCATCGTTGGCGGAAGCAGCGCCGGGGCCGAAGCTGTTCTTAATGCAGTTTATAATGAGCGACTTATGTTTGACGACCTTTCGAGATATGAAAATATAGAATTTGCAGGCGTCTTTTCCCTGGCCGGTGCCATCGTGGATGCCCGATATATAATGGAAGAAAATGCGGTGCCCGGGGTTTTCTTTCACGGCACGGAGGACAACCTTGTGCCGTATGGTACAGGACCACACCACTGGTGTGACAGGGATAAACCGGGTTATATCATGCTTGACGGCTCTCAAACGATCGCAGAAAGATTAAGAGAACTCGACTCCTCCTATCTTCTTTTTAGTTTTGAAGGTGGAAAACATGAACATTCCAGAATGCCTTTCGATTACCTGCCGGAAGTTTTCAGTTTCTTTAAGAATGTCTTTCTTAAGGGAGAAAAAATGCGAATTCAGGTATCTGTTCCTAAAAATGAATAATATAACAACCTAAATTAAAATTTCACATATCTACTTATGAAAGCCGCTTCCCTACTACTGCTATCTTTTGTTTTGTTCCTGTCCACTTTAGCATCTGTGGCCCAGGAAGAAAGATATTACAAAGGAAATCTCCATACCCACTCCTACTGGAGTGACGGCGACGAATTTCCTGAAATGATCATGCAATGGTATAAAAATAAGGGCTACGATTTCGTGGCACTTAGCGATCATAATACCATAGCCGAGGGTGAGAAATGGAAGACTATTCCTAAAGATTCCCTTTATCAGGACGCATTCCGCCAATACCTGGAAAAGTATGGGGAAGACTGGGTAAAATACCGGCAGGATTCCACAGGCACCCACGTAAAATTAAAAGCGCTTTCTGAATTTCGCACCCTGTTTGAAGAGGAGGAGAAGTTTTTGATCTTTCGAGCAGAGGAGGTTACCTCCTACCTGGAAGGAAAAGCGGTACACATTGGCGCCATTAATGTACAGGAATATATAGAACCCCGCGAAGGAAGTACGATAGTAGAACTTATTCAGAATAATATCGATGCTATTAGAGAACAAAGCGAGCGCACAGGAGAGCCAATACTGCAACACCTCAACCACCCAAATTTCACCTATGCGATCACAGCAGAAGATATCATTCAGATAGACGGGGAACGATTCTTTGAAGTTTTCAACGGCCATCCTTATGTGAATAATTACGGAGACAGCATTCATGACAGCACTGAGAAAATTTGGGACCAGGTGAATATCGCCTATCTCAATACCGGGAAGCCAATCATGTATGGCCTGGCGACAGATGACAGCCACCATTACCATAAATTTGGCAGTAAGTACAGCAATGCCGGCCGCGGGTGGGTGATGGTGAAAAGCGACAAGCTGCACCCTCATTCCCTTATGGAAGCGATGGAGTCGGGAGATTTTTATTCCACCACCGGAGTGGAGCTGGAAAGTGTCACCTTTGAAAACAATATTTTATCTGTAAAGATCAAAGCTGAAGAAGGAGTTACCTATACCACAGAATTCATAACAGCACATGAAGATGATTCCCAGACAGAAACAGTAAAAACCATTGAAGGGACTGAAGCTGCTTTCAGGCTGCCAAAAGATCATTTATTCGTAAGGGCAAAGATCACCTCGAGCAAACTAAAGGAAAACCCTTACAAGGAAGGAGATGTGGAAGTAGCCTGGACGCAGCCTTTTTTACCTGAAAACTAATATCATGAAATATTCATTTATTATACTCACATTCCTCTTCTCCCTTACAAGTGTTGCCCAACGGCAGGTGCAAACCATCAATGCTGCCTGGGAATTTATCCTGGAAGAAGATAATAAAGCTCAAATTGTAAATATTCCCCACACCTGGAATGCCGAAGATGCTTTCAGGGATGGCAAGGAATATTTTCGTGGTAAAGGAACTTATCTCAAAAACATTTTTGTTCCGCAGGAATGGGAGCAAAAACGGGCTTTTCTAAAATTTGAAGGCAGTAACCAGATCACCACGGTTTTTGTAAACGGCAAAAAGATCGGGGAGCACCGCGGCGGGTACACAGGTTTCGTTTTTGATGTTTCTGAAGCTCTCAACTTTGGCCAGGCAAATGAATTAAAAATAGAAGTAGACAATTCCCACAATCCCGATATTCCGCCCCTGGATGCCGACTTTAATTTCTACGGCGGAATTTACCGTGACCTGGAATTGATCCTCACCAATGCGGTTCATTTTGAACTGGAAAATGAAGCTGCCGGGAACCTGCTTATTAAAACCGGAAATGTTTCAGCTGAAAGTGCCTCGATCGATTTTGAAGCGCGCATAGTAAACGCTGCCGATAAAAGAAGAAGGGTAAAGCTGGAAGTGAATATATTTGATCCTGAGAATAAACGGATCCGGACTATCACCCGGGAGCTCAACATACGGCCCGGAGCTTCGAACAAGGTGAATATTACAGATAAACTTCAGAATCCGGCATTATGGTCTCCCGATGCTCCGAATCTATATAAGCTGGAAGCCCGTTTGGTAGACCGGGCATCAGGGGAAGTTCTGGATGATTTTGATTCAAAATTCGGACTGCGTTGGTTTGAAGTGGATACGGAAAGAGGTTTCATCCTTAATGGGGAGCCAATAAAATTGATTGGCGCAAACCGGCACCAAGACTTTGAAGGCCTGGGAAATGCCCTGCCCAATAGCCTGCATCGTAAAGATTATGAAATGATGAAAGAAATGGGGAGCAACGTGATAAGGACCGCACATTACCCCCAGGACCCGGAGGTTTACAGGCTATGCGATGAACTGGGCTTGCTTGTCTGGACAGAAGTACCCGTTATCAATGATGTTACAGATACAGATGCCTACCATGACATTTCCCTTAAAATGCAGCGGGAACAGATCCTGCAATTCTATAACCATCCATCTATCGTGATGTGGGGAATAATGAATGAGATCTTCATAAGGCTGGTATTTAACAACCAGATCACCGAAGAGGAAAAGGTAGAAAAAATTCGGACTTCCGTAGAACTGGCAGAAAAGCTGGAAAAGGAAACCAAACGCCTGGATCCGCAACGGTTAAGTGTTATGGCCCTGCACGAGAATGAATTGTACAACGAATCTGGCATTGCCGATATTACCGATGTTATTGGCTGGAATCTCTATTTTGGCTGGTATTCTCCCGGACTTGAAAGTTTCGGAGAGTTTCTGGATGAGCAGCACAAACGCTATCCCGATCGTCCCTTATTCATTTCAGAATACGGACCTGGGGCAGATGTGCGCCTGCAAACCGACACTCCCCTGCCCTGGGATTATTCTGAAGCTTATCAGTTGGAACTCCACCGCAGCTATATCAACCAGGTACTGGAGCGGGATTTTGTTTTCGGGATGACGGCCTGGAATTTTGCTGATTTCGGCTCTTCCTTCCGCCAGGATGCCGCGCCTTACATTAATCAGAAAGGCCTGGTGAATATAGACCGGAGCAAAAAAGATATTTTCTATTACTACCAGGCGAGGCTGCTGGAAGAACCTGTGCTTTATATAACCGGCGAGCATTATAAGACGCGTTATCCGAAAGACGAAAATGAGGAAATTACTATCACTGTTTTTTCCAATGCTTCAGAAGTTACTCTAAATGTAGACGACCGGGAGTTTTCTGAAACTGTGGAAGACGGGATTGCCGTCTTTAATCTTCTGCTTCCGGAAGGAAAGCACCGGATTACTGCAAAGACCGACGATCTCACCCATACCCGTGATATCGAAGTGAAATTCAGAAAAAATATGCTGAAAAACCTTGAAAAAGAACCAATCCTGTTGAACGTGGGAGCTAAGGTAAATTATACCGATCCTGTTACCGGAGAGACCTGGATAAGCGACCAGGAATACAGCGAGGGAGAGTTTGGATATGTTGGCGGTGAGGTTTATCAAAAGAACAAAAGCAAATTCCAGGGCACAGCTTCAGATATTCAGGGCACTGAAAATGATCCGCTATTCCAAACGATGCGGGAAGGCATTGAAGCCTATAAATTTGACGTTCCTGCAGGCAATTACCGGGTGACCTTGCTTTTCTCCGAACCCGAATTCAATGCTTCCGAAGAAAATATCTATAATTTGAGTGAGGCTCAAAAACAGGAAATTTCGGGCTTAAGGAGTTTTGATGTAAGAATTAATGGAAATCTATTCTCAAAAGACCTGAACCTTGCCCGGGACTATGGCCGGATTCGTGCGGTGGAGAAATCATACAGGATTAAAGCCGGGGATAATGGGATACAGGTGGAATTTGAGGAGAACTCAGGGAAGAGTGTGTTGTCCGGGATCAGGTTAGAAAAGATATAGTCTAAAGCGTGAAGTTCACAAAGTACACGGCTCCCCTCCTTTTTTCAAGGAGGGGTGGACGCTTTAGCGGACGGGGTGGTGGCGTGGAAAACTATAATGGCACCTCCAAAAGTGCCCGCCCTAATCCTCGATTAATCTCCAATGGACACCCTACTCCACCTCACGCTCGTTAACCCTTCCGTCTTGATTGGCTGGAAAGATTTTAGGAAGCACAATAATTCCCTGAGCCAATCAATCCACCTTCCCTTGAAAAAAGGGAAGGAGCCTTTAATCGTCTCTAGTTAAATAAGACCATTCAACAAATTCTTCTTCTTTTATAGTCCTTCAAACCAGGAGCTACTCAGCGAGGTAGACCTGCCAGGTTTTATTACTTTAGGAAGACAGAATTTCATATTTAACTAACTACTGAAAAAAAGAACCTGGTAGGTCTGAACAGGAAAAAGCGAGAACGTGAAGGCTACACATTGTAGACCTACCAGGTTGAATTTTCACGCCTAACCTGCTATCCTTTATAATTGCGGCTTCTGCAAACGAGAAACCTGGCAGGTCTGGATCATTGGTAAACACGTCTCTGCTCCTGTTGGGATTGAATTGCTAAATAAAATTCTTCGGAATTCAACGTCCTTCAAACCAGGAGCTACTCAGCGAGGTAGACCTGCCAGGTTTTCATACTTTAGGAAGACAGGTTTTCATTTTTTACTTATTCCTGAAAAAAAAGAACCTGGTAGGTCTGAACAGGGAAAAGCGAGAACGTGAAGGCTACACATTGTAGACCTACCAGGTTAAATTTTCACGCCTAACCTGCTATCCTTTATAATTGCGACTTCTGCAAACGAGAAACCTGGCAGTCTGGATCATTGGTAAATTCCAGGCTCTGCTCCTGTTGGGATTAATTTACTAGATAAAATTCTTCTTCGTTTAGCGCCCTACAAACCAGGAGCTACTCAGCGAGGCAGACCTGCCAGGTTTTATTACTTTAGGAAGACAGAATTTCATATTTAACTAACTACTGAAAAAAAGAACCTGGTAGGTCTGAACAGGGAAAAACGAGAACGTGAATACAACACAAGGTAGACCTACTAGGTTAAATTTTCATGCGAGGCCTTCTTTCTTTTACAATTACGAGTTTTGCAAACGAGAAACCTGGCAGGTCTGGATCATTGGTAAATACACGTCTCTGCTCCTGTTGGGATTGAATTGCTAAATAAAATTCTTCGGAATTCAACGTCCTTCAAACCAGGAGCTACTCAGCGAGGCAGACCTGCCAGGTTTTTATAATTTAGGAAGACAGAATTTCATATTTAACTAACTACTAAAAAAAAGAACCTGGCAGGTCTGAACAAGGAAAAGCGAGAACGTGAAGACCACACAAGGTAGACCTACCAGGTTAAATTTTCACGCCTGGTCTTCTCTCTTTTACAATTACGAGTTTTGCAAACGAGAAACCTGGCAGGTCCGGAGCTGGAGTAACGATAAACCTCTGCTCCTACAGAGATTAATTTTAGTTAGAAACTCCTCTTATAGAGAGACCTCACAGGTTAAAAAAAACCTGTGAGGTCTGAACTTTTAGATATGCAATTGTTCCGGGGATTTGCTGGGAGGAATTTAACCCTAAGGGTCTAATCCACTTTCCCCAGCCTCAAACAATCCATCCGCATTGCATTTCCATCTTCCAATTCACCCTCCTGCTCCCTTTTGCCCTGAAAGGTTTTCAAAAGAGATCCACCTGGTAACCGGATTTTCTTTTGGCAGTTCATAAAGATTTTGGGCCGCGAGATTTCCTGTGCCAAGGAATAATAGAAAATATAGTAAACGGATGTCTATTTTCATAATAGCAGAATTTAAGATTCTATTAATTTACCCTAATCGGTTCACTCCTCTGCCCTACTCCATTCTCATTAAAGGCCTCTATCTCGAAGTAGTATGCCTGCTCTGTGCTTAACGCTCTTAACTCATAATTGGACCTATCATACATCATAACAGAATTATTGAGCTTGTTCTCTTCAATTCCCCAATAGATTACATAGCCCATTGCATCATCGACAGGATCCCACTTTATACTGGCATCGCGCCGATCTACATTGCGGTCAATTTGGATGTTTTCAGGAGTTGCAGGAGCTTTTCCGTAGCCGTTTCCGAAGATTCGAAAACCGGAAAGTGCCAGGTATTCATTGGGGGTATCAAAATTTCGATACCTCAGGTAACGGGCATCGGTCTCTTTTTCGAGTTCGATATAAGCATGTGGCTGGTCCCGATCATTTTGGGAATAATCCACTAAAACTGTCCACTCCTCACCATCGGTAGAGGATTCGATCTTAAACTGATGTTTTAATCCAGGAGCCCTGCCAAAAACAGCCGCATTAAATTCCTGAAAGTTAACCTGAATAGCCTTTACCTGCATCACTGCTCCAAGGTCTACCGTAGCCTGCATGCTTTCGTCATTTCCATTTGCTACCCAAAATGTGCTTATTTGCTCATCTACCAAATTGGCCGGACCGTAGCCTTTATCATTTTCGCGGGTAATGGCTGTCATCTGCGGACCTATAACCTGCTGCCTTACCGTATCATTTACTACGGAACTGGCCGTTGCTTTTTTTCCGTAAGACAGGAGCATCCACCCGCTGAAGCGTTCCTTATGATCCTCTACCTCTGTATCGGGTAAAAAATGCGGATAATCTCCATAGGCGGTGTTGACATACATTTGACCGTCCTCCTCAAATCCTGCCGGAAACAAGCCAATCCTGCGTTCAAATTTGTAATTCACGGCAATAGGCATAGTAGCAAAATGCCAGTATTTGTCATTGTTATCCTGTACAGTACTTCCATGTCCTGCTCCCGTTACATAACCCCCGGGTTTATAGGAAATTGGATTGTAAGGCGCATATTCAAATGGCCCAAGGGGATGGTCACCTGTATAAACCCCATCTGCATACACATTGAACTCAGTACCCGGAGCACCGTATTGCAGATAATACTTACCCTTATGTTTAGTCATCCAGGGGCCTTCAAGAAATGGTTTCATTTCTGAAGAATGATCCTGTCCAAATCTTTCCCAGCCATGTTTTTCAGGATTTAAGCTTATTAAGGCTTTTGGTTCCCCTTTAGGCAGATAATTATTTTCCGGGTCCAATTCTACTCCATATATGGGATGTACATTTGAAGATTCTTCATACAGGTAGACCTTCCCGTCATCATCAACAAACAAAGCCGGATCCTGTATCGCTATAGGCAGGACGCTGTAAGAAGTTTTCCAGTCGCCATTCTCCGGGGTATCGGTATGGATCACTGCCATTCTTCCCGAAGGATCACCGGCCACGATCACTTTATCGCCATGTACCGCCGCTGCCGGAGCATTACTACCGTTAAAGTACCAGCCCTGAGGGGTTATGAATTCCCAGTTGCTCATATCAGTGGACATCCAATAACCATAGGACCTGGTAACGAACATAAAATACTTCCCTTTGAAGTTGATCACCGCAGGGTCTGCCCCGGCACGGTAAGATACCCCGGTATAGGAATTATGGGCCACATAAGTATAATCGATATCTATAGGATTACAATATGTCCTGTAATCACGGCTTCCGGGAAGATTCTGACTAAAACCCGAAAGAGTCAAACCTGCGATTAGAAGAAAGGTGCTTAACTTTTTCATAGGTTCTGATTTTTAATTATTTTTCTCAACATTTCCTGCGTCGCAACTGTTCGAAATCCCAGATGCCCGTGAGAAGAGTCCATAGTTTGCGGCATTTTTGCCGATACCCTGTAACTGGCACAATAAGAGGCATGGCATAAATACGAACCTCCCTTTATGACCTTCGCATTTAAATTGGGATTATACCCTTTATAAGCACTTTCCGGCCCCTGCGGATTCTCAGCTACCCCCTTGTCCAATAATTTCCTGTAATACTGGGGGTCATAAGAGTCTGAAGTGAACTCCCATACATTCCCTGCCATATCATAGAGGCCATAATTGTTTGGAGGAAATGACTTTACGGGGGCGCTGCCTTCATACCCATCGGCTTCATTATTATTGACAGGGAATTCACCTGTCCAGGTATTGGCTCTTTCTTCCAGTACGTTCTCATCATCACCCCAGCTAAAACGTGAATTCTCCTCCCCGCCCCTGGCGGCAAATTCCCATTCGGCTTCGGTTGGGAGACGGCGTCCTACCCAGTCACTGTATGCTACTGCATCTTCATACGCAACATGCACCACCGGGTGATCCTCCTTTCCTTCAATGGAACTTCCAGGGCCTTCCGGTTGTTTCCAGTTGGCACCTACCTGCCAAACCCACCAGCGCCTAAAATCATGAAGGTTCTTCACCTCTTCATTCGGTTTATTAAAAACCAGGGAACCCGGCTGCAGGAGCGAATCTGCAGGTTTGGGAGTACCCGGCGGTAATTGCTGCTGCAGCTCTTCCCAGGAAAGCTCCCTTTCAGCAAGAGTTATGTATCCGGTTGCATCAATAAATTTTGCGAACTCCCTGTTGGTTACTTCAGTTTCATCCATAAAAAAACCATCTACATACACCGGGTGCGCAGGTTTCTCATGGCTCATGGCTTGTTTATCTTCTCCTGTTGCTCCCTGCTGAAATATTCCGCCGGGGATCCATACCATCCCCTCCGGGGCCTCAATATCTGCGGGCTGTTCTGTAGCCTCGTATTTCTCAGCAGCCACCGGCTCCTCCTTTTCGGCAGTTTCCTTACAACCCATCAGGAGTACAGGAATAAGGAAAAAGAATGATTTGGATAAGTTCATAATTGTATTAAAAAAAATGCTCCTCCAAAAAGGTAGGGCTTTTCGAGAGGAGCATAATAGATTTTTTTTACTCTCTACTTCACAGTAAAGCTGCCGGTAAATTCGTTATCTGAACTTCCACCCACAAAAAACTCAAACTCTCCGGGTTCAAAAATAAAATCCTCCTCATTATTGTAGAATTTAAGATCCTCTGTAGTAATCTCAAAGGTCACGGTCTTTGATTCTCCTTTTTTCAGGAAGATCTTTTCAAAACCTTTTAGTTCCTTCATTGGCGGGGTTATAGACCTCACTTTGTCATGCGTATATAACTGCACTACCTCTTCCCCATCATAATTCCCGGTGTTTCTAACTGTAGCCGAAATTGTGATGCTTCCACCTTCTGCAAGGGTAGAATTGTTCACATTTACATTCGAATATTCAAATTCTGTATAACTAAGCCCGTAACCAAAAGGAAGTAAAGGTGCATTTGGAGCATCCAGGTAATTGGATTTGAATTTCTCAAAATCTTCAGAAGCTGCAGGCCTTCCTGTCCTTCTCATTCCGTAGTAAATTGGAATTTGCCCAACATTTACCGGCCAGGTAGCAGTAAGTTTTCCGGATGGATTATAATCTCCAAAAACCACATCGGCTACCGCATTTCCAGCTTCCACACCCGGGTGCCATACCTGCAGAATACTTACAGGAAGTTCCATTTCTTCAGGAATAGTCAAGGGTCTTCCGCTCATAAGGACAAGTACCACCGGTTTTCCGCTGGCAGCAAGTTCGCGAATTAATTTTTTCTGACTTTCAGGAATGGAAATCTCTGTACGGCTGGCTGCTTCCCCGCTCATTTCTGAAGCTTCTCCAACCACTGCTACCACAACATCGGCATCATTTACAACCGTCATAGCCTCTTTTAATAGTTGTTCAGGAGATTCTTCTGAAATTTCTATACGCGGCCCGAAAACATTCACCTTCTTTGCAAATGTTGCGTCGTCACTAATATTTGCACCTTTTGCATAAGTTATGCTTGCATTTGGAGCTACATTTTTAAATCCTTCCAGTATTGGAATTGAAAGCTGTTGATCTCCGGTTGGAGCCCAGGTTCCCAGCATATTGTTCTTGTTATTTGCCAGCGGACCGATAAGTGCAATTTTCGCATTTTTCGATATTGGCAGCGTATTGTTATGTTTTTTCAGCAAAACAAAAGATTTTGTTGCTGCCTCCCGGGCTTTTGCCCGGTTTTCCTCTGTAAGAATATCGGTTTCCGGCCTGCTCTCATCTGAGTATCTGTAAGGATCATCAAATAGACCTAATTTATGCTTGGCTTCCAGGATCCTTCTGGCAGCAGTGGTAATTGTTTCTTCTGAAACCTTTCCCTCATCAACAGATTTTTTGAGGGTTGTAAGAAAACCTTCCCCTACCATATCCATATCCAGCCCGGCATTGATAGCCAAAGCCGAAACAGCCTGCAGGTCACCCATCCCGTGGGCGATCATCTCGTTCACTGATGTATAATCTGAAACCACGAATCCGTCAAAACCCCAACGCTCCCTTAGAACATCTGTAAGCAGCCATTTGTTACCTGAAGCCGGCACCCCGTCAATATCATTAAAAGAGGTCATCACACTGGCAACTCCCGCATCTACAGCCGCCTTATAAGGTGGCAAATATTCATTGAACATCTTGGCACGGCTCATATCCACCCGGTTGTAATCCCGCCCGGCCTCAGAGGCTCCATAAAGGGCCATATGTTTTACGGTGGAGATCATAGTCTCAGGATTGGCAAGATTATCACCCTGATAGCCTTCTACCATAGCTTTGGCGATCTGCGATCCAAGAAAGGGATCCTCTCCTGCACCTTCTGCCACCCGGCCCCAGCGTGGGTCACGGGAAATATCCACCATTGGTGAAAAATTCCAGTTTATCCCATCGGCAGTTGCCTCTTTCGCAGCAATTTGGGCCGTTTCTTTGATAAGTTCCATATCCCAGCTGGCAGAAAGACCTAGCGGGATTGGAAAAGTAGTTTTATAACCATGGATCACATCACTTCCAATAAGCAACGGGATCTTAAGCCGGGAATTCTTCAGCGCAATATCCTGGGCCTGTCTAACCCTTTCCGGACTTGACACCCCAAAAACACCCCCTACATTTCCTGCCTTGATCTTGGCCTCTACATCCTCACTTACGACAGACCCTGTAGCAACACCACCGCCTGGGGTTAAAAGGTTAAGTTGGCCTATCTTTTCCTCAAGGGTCATTTTCTCCAGAAGTGTTTCAACTTCCGGGATCCTTTCCTGGGCTTGTAAATTTGAAAGCCCCGTTACAAAAAGAACAGCGACTAACAGGTTAATTTTTCTCATCTCGTTATAATTTTAAATGATTGGTAATTTGCTTCCTTTATTTCACTTCCTGAACCTCAGTCTTTTCTGAGATCCCATTTTCATTGAACGCTTCTATACTAAAATAATATTGGGTATCCCGGTCCAGGTTACGCATAAAATGCTCATTTGTATCGTAAACCAACCAGGCGTGGTATAGTTTATCTGGGGCGATACCCCAACGGATGTTGTAACCCTGAGCTCCTTTCACAAGATTCCAGCTGAAGGATGCATCTCTCCTGTCTTCCTGCCGGTTAACCTTGAAGCCCTTCACTTTTTCCGGCTTCTTTCCAAGGCCTTTTCCAAACACCCTGATTTCTGACAATGCCAGATTATTCCCCGGAACTTCCACATTATTGTAGCGCACATATTTTCCCTTTACAGGCTGATTAAGGGGTATGTATGCATTCGGGGTATCTTTAAAGCTATTACTTCTGTCTACCACGGTTTTCCAATTTTTTCCATCTTCTGAAACTTCCAGAGTAAACCGGTGTCTCAAGCCTTCTGTCCTGGTGTAGATCCCGGCTTCTTCATCGTGGAAATTAAGTTGGAAGGCATAGATGTTTCCGGGGGCAAGCATTTCGATCTCTACCCATTGCTTATCGTCATTGGCTTCAGCAACCCAAAAAGATTTGGGGCTTTCATCTGTTAACAGCTTAGAAATAATTTCACCCCGATTATTCTTTTCGAGGGGCATTTCAGTAATGTCAAAATCCCCATCTGTAGCGGTACTTTTTCTTACCTGCTTCATAGCAGAAGAGACTGTAGCTTTTCCTTTATAGGATAACAGCATCCAGCCATTATGCAAGCCTGCTTTAGTGGGGTGGTCTGGGCCGTACAGTGGGTAATCCCCATAACTGGTGATGCTATACATCAAACCCTCCTCATCAAAATACGTAGGAAACATGGCCAGCCTCCTTTCCCAATGAGAATTGGAAGCCAGGGCTACTGTGGCAAAGTGCCAGTATTGCCCATTAGTTTGTTTTACTGTGATCCCATGACCGGCACCATTTGCAAATCCGCCCGGTTTGAAGCTCATGGGGTTATTTTTCATATATTCAAAAGGCCCAAGGGGTGTCTCCCCTATGTAAGCCCCATCTGCATACACATTGAATTGTGTGCCCGGTGCGGCATATTGCAAATAGTATTTACCATTATGCTTGGTCATAGAGGCACCTTCCATATAACCTTCTTTTAAGGTAGGATGGAAATTATTTTCCCCAAAACGTTCCCAGCCGTGTTCTTCCTCCACCAGGTTGAAAAGTTCTTTTTCAACCCCTGTCTCCAGAAAACGGTCATCCTTATCCAGCATTTTTACCCGCAAAGGATGAACATTTGAAGAACCCCAATACAAATAGGTTTGCCCGTCATCATCAATAAATAACTCCGAATCCTGAATATTCGTAGAGATAGAAGCGGTGGGGGTCCACTCTCCTTTTTTAGGATCATCTGTATATAATATACTGCCGTAACCCGCGGGATCCCCGGCAAAGTATACCAGGGAATCTTTATAATTGAAGGCCGTTGGCGCATTTGATCCTTCAAAGAACCATTGTTTTGGTTTAATGAATTGCCAGTTTATAAGATCTTTGGAATGCCAGTACCCAAAGGAACGGGTAACAAACATGAAATACTCCCCTCTATATTCAATTACCGCAGGATCTGCCCCGGAACGATAGGAAATATTGTTCCTGGAATTGTAAACCATATAAGTATAATCAATGTCCAGAGGATTAATATAAGTTTTGGGCACTACTTCCTGTGCAGAGGTGCTGAGGGTTCCAAATAAAATTGTTATTGTAAAAATTCTTTTTAAATATTTCATCTTTTCTGTCTTAAACAGATTAATAAATTAAAACTCGATCGTCTATTCTAATCCATTCGTTCGTGTGAGAACAACCATTTTAATAAGTATGGTTCTGCAAAAGCTGAATCCCAGCTATTATGATTATCGTTTGGATATAAGGATAGCTTCGCGTTGCCACCGTGCGAATTGATCTCCCTTGCCATTGTTTTGGAATATTCAGGTATGACCACATCATCTTTCTCCCCGTGGAAGATCCAGATGTTGAAACCTTCAGGATATTTTTGAGCTATAGCAGGATCTGCCCCGCCACAAATTGCAAAGGCTGCGGCAAAGGTTTCGGGTTGCCTGCTTATGATCTCAAAAGTTCCCATACCTCCCATGGAAAGTCCGCCTACGTAAACTTTCCTGGTATCTATATAATCTTCCGCAGTAACAGAAGTCAGAAGAGCCATGACCAAATGTAGGGCTTTGGTAGGCTCTTCCTCATTCTTAAAGTCAAATTGGAAAGGGAGAGTATCACGATTTACTTCCACCTTCGCCCAATAATCTTCTTTTGGCGCCTGTGGAAATATTACTACTGCGGGAAACTCATCTTGCTTTTTGAGAAATAAATCTCCTCCATTAATTAACTGACTTTCATTATTATCTCCCCTTTCCCCTGCTCCATGAAGAAACAGGATAAGTGGATTTTTTTTTGTTCGATCAAAATTGGGCGGATAAAGGATCCTGTAGTGCAGGGAATCATTGTCTTCAATGAAAACCTCCTTTTCATATGCATGGAAACCGGTCTGGGCATGCATAGATACAGGTATCATTAGAAGTACCAACAATATGATTGCCAGCAGCCAGAGTAATCTTGATTTCATTATGGATTTATATGTATTCAATTGAAAAATTTCTATTGATGAGTATTAATAATTGAATTCCAGTTTTTTAAGACCTTGCTGCACCTCGGGTGCACCCATGAAAAGGTCCCATATCAAACCGCTGCGATAATTTTCTATCATTACAACAATGGGCCCCTGGTCAATTGCCAGATATTTTTCTGCGACCCAGTCATTTCCTTCCAGGCTAAAGGCATCATAGAACCCTGCAGGGCCCCACAAGAGGTCATTGAGGTCTTCATAAAAATATCGCATAGCTGCCAATGATTCTTCAGGAGTATAGGGAATAGAACTCAAGGCCGCTGTAGGAGAAACCACTCCCCTGTCATTATCTGGTGCGTGTGCGGTGTAACCAATGCTGTCATCATTATTACGGGTGTAGCTTGCTGTGAGTCCCCAGGAATTCTCGCCATATGTTTCATAATTTTCGGGATTTTCCTGGCAGTAGAGGTAATTTATCTTGCTGTGGTTCACATTGAGGTCCCAGTAATTGGCATATTTATCACTAAGTCCTTTTGGATTCAATCCGAGGTAGGAGTAATGTGCCCAAAATAACGGGCCTCCCTTGTCACCCCGGGTATTATGTTTCAAAATTAGTGGAAGATCGTACGACTCAACATCTGTGACTATGTCTCCACCACGCGCCCAGCCTTTGTGATATGCATCGGCATGTATTGAATGATCTGGAGAGGAAGCAGCCATGATATAGGTTATAAGGCATTCATTGTATCCTTCTATCATAAAATCCATTTCCCACTCATAATCTGGCGACCAGTGCCAGTAGATCCCGTCTTTATTATTGGTGTACCAGTTCCATTCTATCCCTTTCCATAGCTCATCATATTTTTGGGCCACGGCCTGCTCCTGCTCATTTCCGTTTTTCAGGTATTCTCTTACTACAATGAAGCCTTGTGCCAGGAAGGATGTTTCCACGATATCCCCGCCGTTGTCTTTATCGCTGAATGCCTGCGTCTCTCCGGTCTCCCCGTTGATCCAGTGGGGCCAGACACCATGGAATCTTTCAGCTTCTGCAAGGAAATCGGCTATTTTGTCAAAACGGGCAACGGCTGAATCCCTGTCGATAAACCCGCGCTCTGTCCCTGCAACTATAGCCATTAACCCAAAACCGGTACCACCGGTAGTTACAACGTGCTCATCATTCCTTGGATAATCCCCGTCCGGGTGATAGCGTTCCCTTGCCATTCCTGAATTAGGTTCAGCAAAATCCCAGAAATACCTTAGGGTTTGTCGTTGAACGGTGTCCAGCAGCGCGTCTTCAGATAAGGTTTCATTCTCTGAATTTTCCCCGCTTACTGCCACTTCGCGATTAGTATTTTCCTTACAGCCTATAGCTAACAGAATAGTGAGAATAAAAATGTATGGCTTTAAATTTTTCGTGGTGATCATTGAAGTTTTATTTATTTAATTGTTTTTATTCTTTTTTCCTGATTTTCTTCAAATTATCAATCGCCTGCTGTACGTCCCCGTTCTTCATAAATAAATCCCATAAAAGGCCACTGCGATGATTTTCTATCATAACTACCATAGGCGCCTGGTTGAGGCCCATGAAGATATTCGCGGTCCAGTCCTGCGACAGGTTAAAAGCATCTCGAAATCCATATTCCCCCCAAAGAAAAGAACCATATTCTCTATAAAAATGTTTTAATGCCGCCATGGATTCTTGAGGTGTATAGGGAAAAGAGGAGATTGCCCCGGTGGGAGCTATTGTTCCATCATCCATATCTTCTTTGGGTTCCCTGGCTTTGTAGCCCCAGGGGCCGTCACTTGCTGTTAATCCCCAGCTGCCTGGCCCGTATCCCTCATAATTCCCAGGATTCTCACAGCAATAACGATAATTAATAAGGCTGATATTACTGTTATTCTCGAAATAGTTAGTGTATTCATCTTCCATTTTTCGGGGATCAAGCCCGAGGAAAGAGTAATGTGTAAAAAATAATGGCCCTCCATTCCCCACTCCAACTTCCAGGGAAATACCATAATAAGTCTCCTGATTTGTGAACATTGAACCTTCAAAGGTCCTGCCCCAATTGGATCTATAATTTTGTGCAATTGTATCCTGGCTTGCCCATCCGGAATAATACATTTCAGGAGAAACAGGATGTGTGGGGGACGCAATTGCCAGGAAATATGTGATAAGGGTTTCATTCCACCCTATGAGCTTGTGATTAATATGCCACTCATGCTCAGGAGACCAGTGCCAGTATAGAAAAGGGCTATCTTCATGTTGCCTGAACCAGTCCCATTCGACCTTTTCCCATATTTGAGATATTCTTTTTCGCAATTCATTTTCCCGGGGATCTGTTTCTGAAAGATATTGCTCCACCGTCAATAATCCCTGCATAAAAAATGAGGTCTCCACCAAATCTGCTCCGTCATCATACTTACCAAAGAAGGGTTCTACCTTACCTGAAGGGCCATCCATAAAATGAGCTAATGCCCCGTGGAATGTGTCACCATTTTCAATAAAAGAAACAATTTTTCCTATGCGGGACACAAAGTCTTCTCTGCTAATAAAATTCCTTTCTGCTCCCACAACCAGAGCCATTAATCCAAAACCGGATGCTCCGGTAGCGATCATATCTTTTCTTCCGGGGATATTTTCCCTGGCAAGCCCACTGTTTGGCTCGCCCCCCTCCCAGTAATACCTGAAAGCTGCCTCCTGCACCATTTCCAATAATTCCTCGTCATTCATCTCCCTTGTTGTTGCACTCATTGGGGCAGACAAAGAAGATTCAGAATAATCATTTGCAAGAAAACTTATTTTATACTGGTAGGCTTTACCCGGAACACCGGTATAATCAACAAACCTTGAATATTCCATTGGACTTTGGATACCAACCGGAAGAAAATCCTTGTTATTACTGGATCGGTATATTTTTACGTATCTCACCAATTCGGGATCTACATTTTCCCAGGTTAGATCTACGTGCCTTTCATAAGCTTTTACACTATTAATTTCCGGCCTGTTAAGACTCGTTTGAGAATCTTCCTCATTATAAATTTCCACCTGATCAATAAAGATTTTGTGATCGCCTTCCCCTTGTGCAGGTTGTTTTAACAAGACCTGAAGAATTTTACGGGAATCTATTTTTAAGGGTTGTGTTTCACCGGATATTTTAAAGTGATACAGGGGAATCTTAACATGTAACCACGTATTAATTTTAAACGAGTTTAAATGATCTCCAAGGGCGATATATTCCCGATCCTTTTCATCCTCAAGTATAATAGACAATTGCGGCAAATGTTCCTGCTGTGTCTTTCCGGTAACATAGATCCAGAGACTAAGATGATCCCCGGCTTTTAGAAAATCCTTTCCCCTCCATTGGGGAAATTTCAGTATTGCTTCCCAATCACCTTTTTCGTGAGAAGAATAGTTTAATTCCAGGCTGTTACCCGGGGTAAAGGAGATAGTATTCTCTACCGGGAGCCTGCCCTCAACATTTAATATAAAAGACGGCTCTTTATATGAAACTGTGCTATAGAACCAGCTGTCATTCATCAAACTGTTGTCAAAAAACACCTGATGGTACTCAGGCTCCTGCGCCCTGAGTACAGGAGAGAAAATAAGCAAAATTATTATAATAGCAGCTGGTCTCATCAATAGCCTTTAATAAGTAAACTCCAGTTTATCAAGCCCTTCCTGTACCTCCTCATCCTGCATAAACAGCTCCCAAAGCAATCCTGTCCTGTGATTCTCTATCATAGCAATAATAGGTCCCTGGTCAATTGCCAGGTATCCATTGGCAAACCAGCCTTCTTCTTCAGAAAATGCATCATAGAAACCATAGGGGCCCCAAAGCCTGTTGCCCAGTTCCTCATAAAAATATCTCAGGGCTTTCATAGATTCTTCAGGCGTATATGGAAAAGAAGATAAAGCCGCGGTTGGAGTAATCACTCCAATATCATTGGCCGGACTGTGAGCAGAATATCCCTGGTAATTGTCACTGGCCGTGAATCCCCAGGAATTTTCTCCATAGCCTTCGAAATTCTTTGGATTATCTATCGCGTAATTATAATGTATAAGAGTGTGGGAACGATTTTGTTCCCAGTAATTCGCATATCTATCTGTAAGATTCCTTGGATCCAGCCCAATAAAGGAATAATGAGCAAAGAATAATGGCCCACCAAAAGCAGGTCCAAGAGGGAGATTGATCCCATAGTGTTGCCTGTTGTTCACCATATTTCCGTTTGATGCCCATCCCTGGTAATAAACTTGCGGTTCTATAGGATGTGTAGGGGAAGAAGCTGCAAGCACATATACGATTAAAGACTCATTCCAGCCCTGTATCCTAAGGTTCATTTGAAAATTATAAGTAGGAGACCAGTGCCAGTAAAGTACATTTTCACCTTTGGTATACCAATCCCATTCTACCGCCTCCCATAATGCTGTGATGCGGTCTACAATTTCAGGTTCATTGGAAAAATATTGCCTGGCAATCAATAGGCCCTGCATTAAAAAGGCTGTTTCTACCAGGTCACCTCCATCATCCATACTGCTAAATGGCCGGGTTTGCGCAGTGTTATCCAAGTACCAGTGGGAAAAAGCCCCGTGGTAAGTAGGTACAGTTTCGAGAAAATCCAGGACCTTATCCAATCTTTGAACGGCCTGTTCCCTGCTTATCCAACCCCGCTCCACCGCCACCGGGAAGGCTGCTATTCCAAAACCTGACCCACCAATAGTTACAATATTACTACCCTGGCCTCCATAGGCATCGGCCTGGGAGCGTTCTTTGGCCAATCCTGAGTTTGTTCCTGCAAAATCCCAGAAATATTTAAAAGTGGTTTCCTGTACCAATTCCAGCAACTCATCATCGGCTAAGGGTTCCTCCTTTTCTCCTCCGGTACCGGGAACATACGGTTCCTGATAACCGGGGCCATCATCATTTGAGCAGCCAATGAAAACCATCAATACCATTATAAACCCTATTCTTTTCATCCTTTTTAATTTTAATTCCGTAATTCAACCCCTAATTATTTCTCCGCAATTGGTTTCCTTACAGGTAATAAGTAGCTGAAACCCTCAAAATAATAATTTTGAAAATTCAGGAAACCGGCAATGCGGGGGTAATTAAGAAATGTGATGATTTAACATCACAGGGAGTTTTATTTTTGGAATAGAAAAAGAACTCCGGCACACCTCAACCGGGTGCCGGAGTTTTAAATTTATTTATTCAGAATCCATATTTTCCTGGATCTCTTCCTGTGTAAGTGCTTTGTTATAGAAACGCAGGTCATCCATATAACTCTGGTCAGACAAATGGCCCCACTCTGTAAATCTTGGCGCACCAGACATTATAGATACAATATCTGTCCCGGTCCAGTCTATACCGGAGAAAGTTGATTCCCTTACAGGCTCACCATTTATATAAACAGTGGCAGTATTGGACGAAATGGTGAATGCTAAATGCACCCATCCTGCATCGTTAGCAACATCTGCCGCTTCACCACCATCAACCCAGGTATCAGCAGATCCATTCCCTACGTTCAATTTGAACCTCTGGGTACCCGCAGCACCATTTTCCCTGAAAAATCTTAATCCGGAAGTTCTGTCATTTTGTGTCCCGGGAAATCCTGCATTGTCAGCATCTTCCGGGCCAATAACAATAATACCTGCTCTGTCCGGGCTGGCATTTACATTATACCAGAAAGTTGCACTAAACTCGTCACTTAATAAACCTTCAGAAGGAAGTGTAAGATAAGAACCTTCAGCGCCTGCATAAGCATCACTGCCCACTACGCTTTCGCCGGCAAAACCGGGAGAACCTACTACAGTAACTTCCCTGTTTGAAACCTGCTCCCTGTAATTTCCATCAAAAGGCATATGAAGGGTAACGGCTGAGGCGCTTATTAAATCCTGAATATCGCCCTGGGTTAAAACCATGTTGAATAGTCTCAACTCATCCACAAGACTGTTAACGTCTGATCGATGATTATAGATATCAAAATTTTCACCACCAGAACCTATGGTTAATTCGTCCACTCCGGTCCAATCGATAGCACCAGGCATATCTGCAATGCGTAATGGCATACCATTTACGTATATAACAGATTCTGTTGGGCTAATACTAACTGCAATGTGCACCCATTCTCCTGTTACTTCAACGGCTCCCCCATCATTCCAGCGATCCCCGGTTCCCGTACCAACGTTGAGTTTAATTGTTTGTGTTGTACCAGATCCTTCTCTAAACAGGCGGAAACCCTGACTGAAATCGTTTTGACTTGCCGCAGCGGTTAAAATTCCTGCACGAGTAACCTCTGCACTCATATTGTACCAAAAGGTTGCGGTAAATTCATCCCCAAGATCTTCTTCATTAAGTGGGACAGTTACATAGGAATCGGCAACCCCTCTATAGGCTCCGGTTCCAAGGAATGCAGCAGTAGAAAAGGTTGGAGAACCAATTTCCTCTGCAGTATAAATATTAACGAGCTCCATAAAGTCACCATCAAAAGGCATATAGAAGAACTCTCCCGCATATTTTGGAGAATAAGGAGGTTCTTTGCTAAAGTTCACAGTTTGACTTGTTGTATTGCCTGCAATATCGGTTGCCCGCACAGTTAACGTATGTTCTCCATTGGTTACCTGGTCAAAAACCACGTTTCGCTTTACGATACGGTAATCCAAAAACTCATCGAAGGTAGCGATCTGGTTTCCGTTCACAAGGACTTCCACAGACTCTACTTCAATATCATCTTCCACTTCGAAACGAATATTTACGCTGGCAACTGCCTCTGGCACCTGTATAGTTGATCCCTCATTTGGCGATATTATTCGCACTACCGGAGCACCTGCATCGGGTCCCGGATCTACCGGGGTTATAGGATCAATTCCATCATACTCGCAGGATGAAAATCCAAAAACGAGAAACAATAGATAAAAGGAGGATTTTATATAGTTTTTCATGCCTACAAATTTTAGTTATTTAACATTGAGTTCATCACTGCATTGGCCCCAAGGGGTAGTGCATCGATTTGTGCCTGTGGATAAGGCAAGTATTCCTTATCTGCACTAAAGGTCCTGCCGTCATAGCTCAATTCCCCATACTTCTCGTGACGAATCATATCAAAATATCTTATTCCCCATTCCATGGCAAGTTCTGCGAACTTTTCATCCAGCACATCCTGGTGAGTCACCCCACTTAGAGCGGGCATCCCGGCACGACTTCTTACCAGGTTCACAGCCTCATCTGCAGAAATGCTTGTTGGATTTGCACCCAGGGTTACAGCTTCAGCATACATCAAAAGGATCTCGGCATAGCGAATAACTATCATATTCTTCCCCGCACTGTAATCATTTCTTCCATCGGTTAATTGAATGGATGGCAGGTAGTGTTTTCCACTGGAGAAATTAGCCCTTTCAAAATTATTAATAACATCTCCTGAAGGGGTCGTATTACTAACGAAAGAAGGTAGGTCTGTATATCCATCTGCACGAAGTTCATCTATACCATCATTGGTGAATAAAACACTGGTTTGTAGTCTCACTTCCTCATCACGGTCAAGCATGAATTTTATAAATTTCTTACTCGGCTCATAAAAACCCCATCCACTTTGAGCATTTTCCCTTGCCGGGGTCCAGTTTTGAGGACCAAAAGGTGCATATAAATGATACAGCGCATCTCCTGAAGGTGTACCATAATCTGAATACTGTAACTCAAAAAGACTCTCGTTACTTAACTCACCAGGCTTTTTGAATAACTGGTAAAAATCTGGATATAATGAGAATCTTCCGGAACCTATAATAGCCCCAGTCGCATTGGCTACTTCCTGATAATTTTCCAGTTCCTGGTTTGCCAAAGCTTTTACAGCATAAGCGGTATATGCGGTAACCCCTCCCATCACGTCTGTGCGCTCATTAGGCCTCACAGCAGGAAGGTCCAAAATTGCCATATCCATTTGGTCTGAAATAAATTGCATCACTTCAGCCTTTGAGGAAACACCGGCCTGGAGTTCTTCTTCAGGTTGATTGGAAGTGATGATAAATATATCTTCCCACACCCTAGCGAGATTAAAATGTAAATAAGCTCGCATTACCATAATTTCAGCTATATACTGGTCTGCCCGGGCTGCATCTGCCTCATTTGCAAATTCCCTGAAATTTTCAAGCTGCAGGATAGCGGTATTCATATTGATGATATCGTTGTAATGCACATTCCACAGGGAATTATACATCCAGTAATCCCTGTCATATGTGTACTGGTCGGTATCAGCAAATGGTTGTTGATCACCTAAACCACCTGCATTCACATCATCTCCTCTTACACCAAGCAAGAGTGGTTCCTCCCAGCCCCGGGTGGCCATTTCATAATATGCCCCAATTAAAGGCTGGATCATAGTGGAGGCATCTGTATAATCAAGATCCCCTGTGGCCAGTTGGCCTTCCCGTACATCCAGCTTATCGTGGCAGGAACTAAGTCCAACTCCCATTAACAGGACAAGCAAAAGAATTTTTGTTGAATTATCTCTTTTCATAATATTTTTTTTTAAAATCTCATATTAACACCAACCGTATAAATTGCGGGTACTGGATAAGTTTGTCTATCCACCCCGTTAGGCACTTCAGGATTAAATCCGTTATAATTAAATAGGGTAAGTGGTCTTTCTGCGGTTGCATAAATTCTCATGTCTGGTAAACCATCCTGTATGATGTTATAAGCAATCTGCACGTTCTGAATCCTGAAGAAGTCCCCATCCTCTACCCAAAAATCACTTAACCTTTGGTTCCATGCCTTACGCAACCCGGCTGAGGATGGATAGGAATTACTTGTTCCCTCCCCGTGCCATCTGTTTATCGCAAGATCTGCATCCATATTGGTGTCCTGGGTAAAGATTATTTCCCCTCTTTTACGGTTGATTATCTTATTACCTGTTTGAGCGTAAACATCCATGGAAAACTCAAAGTTTTTGTAAGACATTCCCAGGTTCCCTCCAAAAGTATATTTAGGAAGGAAAGATCCAAGAATTACCCTGTCATTGTCGTCGATTACTCCATCTCCATTTTGATCCCTATAAATAAGGTCACCAGGCACCAGATTATTGGCTACTGCAACAGGATCATTATCTATTTGTTGCTGATTTTGATATACTCCAATCCTTTCATATCCATAAAATCCTAACAGTGGGCCTCCCAAAGTAGTACGCTGTCTAAACTCTGCAGACCCCGAATCGATATACCCTCGTTCATCTTCAATCGCGATCGCTTCATTTTTAAGCGTAGTGAAATTAAATCCTATTCTGTAGCTAAAATCGTCATTAACTCTCTGGTTCCAGTTCACACCTAATTCGAATCCTTCATTTCGAATTGTTCCAGAGTTCCTGTCAACACTACGGTTAACAATTGGAATATAAACAGGAAGGATGGCATCATGTGTATCCCGAATGTAATAATCTGCATCTATGGATAACCTGTTACCAAATGATTCAAGATTAAATCCAAAGTTCCTCTCTTCAATGACTTCCCATGTATTATTGGAGAAAACACTGGTAGCTGTGAGCCCTGGACGCGGCTGGTTATTTATAGGAGTTGTTATTACATTTATAGTATTGGAACCTGCACTGGCCGCAACATTATCATTCCCCAATTTACCCCAGCTTGCGCGAAGCTTAAAGAAATCCACAAAATTAGTAGTGGGGAAGAAGCTTTCGTCAGACACTACCCAACCTAAACCTACAGAAGGGAAATATCCCCATGGATCCAATGTGAATTTTGAAGAACCATCTGCTCTAAGAGTTCCGTATAATAAGTATTTACCTTGATAATCATAGGCGATCCTACCAAAATAGGACATTCCGTAGAATCTTCTTCCAATTTCATTAACGTTATTACTGAAGGAATCCTGATCGGCAAAATCAAGGTACCAGCTGGTTTCCAGGCCAATTCCTGCTATATCAAATCCTGTGGCAGAAAATGTATTACTGGCTTCATCTCTAAAAGAAGTACCTAACATAGCAGTTAAATTATGATCTCCAAACCTGTCCTTATATGTAAGGACATTATCCCAGAATTGATTCGAGAAATTATTATTAGCCCTTCTTATACTGGATCGTCTTTCAAAATTATTCCCAAGAGTATAAGGTAAATTCACATTCCTTTCTTCCAGTGAGGAATAATCGTGACTATATGTAGTTCTAAAGTCAAGTTTATCTTCTATAATTTCATATTGAAGATACATAGTGGCAAGCAGCTTTCTTATTTTAAGTCTGTTCTGGTTATAAGCCAAATCCTGGAAAGGGTTTTGTGTTCCCCTGTACCCCAGGTTTTGTGCGTTGGAATAGCGAATTGGGCCAGATTCTGTATTGGTCTCATCGATCACCGGCATCACAGGAACGGCAAAATAAGCCCTGAACCAGGCTCCATTTTCTGGAGAATGTTTGGTTGCATTACTAAAGATAGTATTTACTCCGGCTTTAAAACGACTGGAAATATCAACATCAATTTTAGAGCGAATATTAAACCTTTCATAATCATTTTTCATATCCAGAATCCCCTCCTGGCCGGTATAGTTAGCACCTACTGCATAAGCAACCCTTTCACCTCCACCGGAAGCCGAGATACTATGGTTCTGCATCAAACCATCCCTTAGGATCTCCCTGTACCAGTCTGTATTCACATCTGGCAGGTTTGGATTTATGCGGCTTCGTCCATATCGCTGTATAGCGTTTTGTATAAAGTTAACATCAGCCTGGGAACCAGATTCTACAGCCATTGTATAGAACTGCTCGGTATTGGCGAGCTTTACTACATTTTGAGCCCTTTGAATCCCGGTATAACCGTCATATTCAAACTGCACCTTTTGATTAAGTCTCCCAGATTTGGTCTCGATGATCACCACCCCATTGGCAGCCCTCACCCCATAAATAGCAGATGAAGATGCATCTTTTAATATGTTTACAGATTTAATATCCTTGGTATTGAGGAAATCAATGTTATCATATAAGGCCCCATCCACAACATATAACACATTGGTTGCATCCCCAAAGGTTCCAACTCCCCTAATCCTCACGGTTGGAGAATCACCGGGAGAACCGGAACTTACAATTTGAACCCCGGAAACTTTACCTTGTAATGATTGCATAACGTTTGCAGTAGGTGTTCTCTCGATCTCCTCTGCATCAATGGTAGCGATAGAACCGGTAAGATCCCTCTTGGTAGCAGTACCATATCCAATAACCACTACCTCTTCAAGTTGTCCTGCATCTTCTTCAAGTGTAATTAAATAATTATCCTGGGTAGTAACAGGAACTTCCATAGGTGAGAAACCCAGGAACGTGACCCTAAAGGCATCACCAACCTGCACTCCTTCAAGTGTGAAATTCCCATCAAAATCTGTGACATCAAAAATGTCCTTTCCAATAACCTTAACTTCTGCTCCTGGCAGTGGAAGATCATTGCCATCCATAACAGTTCCTGTTATGGTTTTTGTTCCCTGTGCATATCCTAAAGTCGTAAGGAAAAATGCAAGGACCAGTAGTAATCTAAATTTCATACGCTATAATTTTTTACTGAATATTAGGTTAAGATACTACCAGAGGGGAGATTCACGCAAACGTTGTAGTACACATCTCCTACATCAAGCTTTAATTGTATGTTAATATAATCATTTACAGCCTTTTAAAAGTTAATTGATGTAAATTTAACAGAAAAAAATATTAAAGTGATGTAGTGATGTTGTAGTGAAAAAACCTAAAAATCAGACCTTTCCCTAAATTCTCAAAAATTCCTGATCATAAAATTTGTAAGGTTTTCCTTACTGTCCAGTCCCATTTTTTTTCTTAACCTATAGCGGTGAACTTCAACACCTCTAACCGAGATACCCATAAGGGGGGCAATCTCTTTAGAGGACATATTCATTTTGAGGTAGGAGCATAATTTAAGATCCTTATTACTTAATTTTGGGTAAGCCTGAAGTAACTCCTTGAAGAAATCTTCGTGTAACTCATTAAAGTTGGTTTCATAAACCTTCCACTCATCTTTACTTTTGATAGCATTATTGATCTTATTCATAAGATGTTTCAAACGAAACTGGTTTGAAAACTTTTCCTTATCCTTACTCAATTCTCCCTGGATTTCCATAAGGACCTCATTCTTCTTTGCACTTATTAAGGTAGTATTAGCCAATTCTTTCCTCTTACTGTTTATTTCATTTAAAAGGCGTTCTTTCTCAAGTTTATTAAGCCGCTCCTCGTGCTCCTTCTTGAATTTTTGTTCAAGAATTAACCGGTGTTTCTTGAGTTTCAACCTGTTCAACCAGTAAATCATTCCTATTAAGGTTAAGAATAAGAGCACATATCCTAATTTCATAAGGTTTGACAAATACCAGGGAGGGAGTATTACAAAATCGAAATGAGTGATATTCGACATATTGCCCTGTGGGCTCATGGAAAATATTTTGATGCGGTAATCTCCATTGGACAAATTTTGAAAAGTCACCTGCCCATTCTCTACCCTACCCTTCATATTCCCTGCACCCTCGAGTTCGTAAAACAGGTCGGTGGCATCAGAATCAGGAAGGCCGGTCCTGAAACTGATCTCCCTCCCCTGCCGGAAAGGTATGGAGGGTCGCCTGGTGATATCGTGATTCACTATCATATCACTTAACCCCATTATAATAGGATCACTTATCCTTTCATTTGCCTTGCTTCGTAAAAGCTCAGGCAGGTTTATTTTCCCAAAACCATCATTAAGAGTTACGAGGTACAGGGAATCATTGATTTTTATGAGATTCTCATTTCCTTTCACCAGCCGGTTATTAAGCTCCTGAAAGGCCAGATTTATTTGTACTTCCTTAAAATCTGTGAAAACAATGGAATTGTTTTCAGTATTCGTGAACCAGTAACCATTGCGATCTTCTAGCAACAAGCGGTGGTTTTTAAAATTGCTCAATTCAGGAAAAGGGACCAGGCTATCAAGAAAAGAATTGTATTTATACCACTCGTTATTCTGTAGGATCCCAATTTGATTGTTTAATTTAAAAACATCAGCCTTAAAAAAACGTTCGTTGGAGGTGTCACCCATTTTCTCTACCAATGCCCGGTCTTTAATTCCATTCTTCATCCCTATCCTGTAGACTCCCTCATAAGGATGCGAGGCCCAAATCGTACCATTGGTTTCAAGTATCATTTTTTTAACCGGAAAAGTCACCCCTTCTATTTCAGAAACATCACGAGTATCAGGATCGTAAACACTAATTCCTGTATAACTGCCAATAATATACCTCCCGGTAAATTCCCCTGGCATGCTTTGGATCTCAAAACTGCCTGTCCTTTCTTCCACAGGCAGGAACCTGTTACCTTCAACCCGGTACGTACCTGTATTATGGTTGGCATATAATTCTTTCCCAAGTACCTCAAGGTTCCAGGTATGCCCCTCTGCCCCTTCCACAATGCGCAATTCACCATCCTGAAACAGGTAAACCCCCGTATTACTTGCCAGGTACAGCGTAGAATTATGATAGGCCAAATCATAAACGGCACCAAGTTCCCCGGTATCATCTGTATAGAAACTTATTGGGGAATCAAGGGAAATAGCGTCAATCCCGTTATCGAGACCTAACCAAAGTTTTCCATTCCTTAAAGCCATAGCGAGAACCGTATTGTTTTGCAACCCACTATTCCTGTTATAGATCCTGCTGGTCCTGGTATTATTGTTATAATGTATGATTCCATTCTTAACGGTGGCGATTACGAATTCATCTTCTGAAACCTTTGAGATATGATTGAATTCATATCGCTCCAGCATGTTTATAAGTTCCCTGTCTTCAAACAAAGAGAACCTGCCGTTCCTGTAGGTATAAAGAGCATTCCTTGTTCCCACAAGTAATGCTCCTTTAAAATCCAGCATATCTACAATAGTGTTTCCCCCTATGATCTCCTGGGAGGGAAGAGCCTGCAGGTCCTTCTCCCCGGTAAGTCTACAAAGTCCAAGTTGCCCGGCAGCGACAAAAAGTTCTCCATTATAAGCCAGCATAGCATTGGAAACACGATTCTGAACTACTTCAATAGTGTTGTGATCATACTTATAGATGGCAGCAAAGGACCTGAAATAAATATCACCATTAAAGGAAATAATATCCCATATTTCTTCATTCCGCATTTGCCTTTCCTTTATAAGAGGACTCAATGAAGTATATTGCATTGCACCTGTCTTGTCCCTCTGCCAGTAACCAAATTCCTGGTAAGACCCGGTATAAACCCTGTCTTTTTGAGGATAGACGGACCTTATTATTGAACCAGATTCCAAAGTACTTAACTTCCACTGCATACCATCATAGGAAAGAAGGCCTTCATTGTTGGCTGCATAGATGATTCCAAGGGAATCTATGGCAATATCCCAGTTTTGACTTGCTGCACCATACTGCACAGAAGAAAAATTTTGTATAGGTGGTATAAGATCCTGGGAGGATAATTTAAAGACATAAAACCCTGCTAATAGGATGGTTAAAACAGTATTTCTCATAGTCCAATGATGCTTTGAGCAGTTTTTGTTTGGGTAATATAGTTTCACAAATGTACTATGTTTTGTAGTTTTAAGTTCTATATTAACCTCAATTTCAATACTACCCAATGACATTCCTATTAAATAGAAGCCTCCGTCTAATTTTCATTATGGCATTAACTTTTTCCTGTGAGGAAAAAAAAGAGAAGCCTGAAGAAGAACCAAAAAGACCAAATATTGTGTTCATCATGACTGATGATCATGCTGCGCAGGCAATAAGTGCCTATGGCCACCCTGTAAGCCGCCTTGCTCCTACTCCCAATATTGACAGGATAGCCCAAAATGGAGCAAAATTTATTAGCAATTATTGTACTAATTCCATTTGCGGTCCAAGCCGTGCAGTAATCCTTACCGGCAAACACAGCCACTTAAATGGCTTTAGAATGAATGGCGATGTTTTTGACGGCTCCCAGCCTACCCTACCCAAGTTTTTGAAGGAAGCAGGTTACCAAACGGCACTTTTTGGAAAATGGCACCTGCACGGCCTGCCTGAAGGATTTGATGACTGGCATATACTTGTAGACCAGGGAAACTACTATAACCCCGATTTCATTCGTGGGCAGGATACTACCAGGATAGAAGGTTACGCAACAGATATAGTAACAGAGATGGGGCTTGATTGGTTGCGCCAACACAAGGATGACACGGAACCATTTCTTTTAATGGTGCAACACAAGGCACCGCACAGGAACTGGATGCCTGCCCTAAGACATTTAAATAAATATGATGATGTGGAATTTCCCCTGCCCGATACATATTTCCCAGATTTTGAGGACCAGGTAGCCGCACAGCAACAGTTACAAACTATTTACAGAGATATGTATGAGGGACATGATCTTAAGATGAGCGTGGAAAAAGGAAGTGATTCCCTTAGGCATAATCCCTGGAAAACCGATTTTAAGAGAATGACAAAAGCACAAAGGGATCAATGGAACAAAGCTTACAGGCCAAAAAATGATGCCTTTCACGAGGCAAATATTAGTGGGAAAGAGCTGGCTGAATGGAAAGGACAACGATACCTGCAGGATTACCTGGCAACCGTTGCCTCTGTTGATGAAGGTGTGGGAAAGATCCTGGATTACCTGGAAGAGAATGATATGATAGAAAATACTATAATAGTTTACACCACAGACCAGGGATTTTACCTGGGAGAGAAAGGATTCTTTGACAAAAGATTCATGTATGAGGAATCCATGGCAATGCCTTTACTCATCCAATATCCCCCTGAAATTCCTGCCGGAAGTGAGGTTACCGCCCTCACACAAAATTTGGATTTCGCCCCTACTTTCCTGGATTTCGCTGGAGCGAGTATTCCGGATGATATGCAGGGAAAATCTATGAGAAGCCTACTTAGTCAAAATTCTGGTGGAGAAGATTTTAGAGATGCCATCTACTATCATTATTACGATTTCCCGGCCTTTCACATGGTCAAAAGGCATTATGGTATTCGTACCCACAGGTATAAGTTAATGCACTTTTATGATGATATTGATGAATGGGAACTTTATGACCTGGAAAAGGATCCCCGTGAATTGACCAATGTCTATAATAGTAAAGAGTATGCGAAGGTAAGGGAGGAGATGCATATTGCGCTGGATTCGCTTCAGGAAAACTATGAGGTGACAGAGAGTGAATTTGCCACCACTCCAAAGGAACAGGTTGACAGGGCATTCAGGAATTTTGGAAAGCTTGCAGGAGAAGATCCGGAGACTTATCCTCCATTCAAATATGGAGACGGCGCGAAGGAAGCCACCAATTAAGCAGAAGGTAACAGGTAAAAGGGGGTGTCTTGATTTTAATTATGACGCCCCTTTAATCATTTTACAAGAGAAATTTAAATTTTTTCGACAGAATTCGCTTATTCAAAATTTTATTTCTTTCTTTCTATCACATAATTAACCATTAACTCCAGGGAATCCCTGTAAGGAGATTGCGGGTAATCCTGTAGCATTGAGAGAGCTTCTTTCTGGAATTCTTTCATCCTGCCAACAGCATAATCAAGGCCGCCATTGTTTTTAACAAAGGTGATTACCTCTCTTACCCTGCTCTTATCCTTATTATGGTTTTTGACCGAATTTATGATCCATTTTTTCTCTTTTGGATCACAGTTGTTGAGAGTGTAGATAAGAGGCAAGGTCATTTTTTGCTCCTTTATATCTATTCCTGTAGGTTTTCCTATTTGCTCCTCCCCATAATCAAAAAGATCATCCTTGATTTGAAAGGCCATACCAATTAGTTCTCCAAAGCGGCGCATTTTCGCGATCTCATTCGATTCAGGCTTAACCGATGCTGCTCCAAGGCTGCAGCAGGCAGCGATAAGTGTAGCTGTTTTTTGCCTGATTATATCGTAATACACAGCCTCTGTAATATCAAGTCGCCGTGCCTTTTCTATTTGAAGTAACTCCCCCTCACTCATTTCTCTCACCGCTACAGAAATGATCTTCAAAAGGTCAAAATCATTATTGTCTATTGACAATAGAAGTCCTTTTGAAAGAAGATAATCCCCTACCAGGACGGCGATCTTATTTTTCCATAAAGCATTAATGCTGAAGAATCCGCGGCGGCGATTGGAATCATCTACCACGTCATCATGAACAAGGGTAGCGGTATGAATAAGTTCTATTACCGAAGCCCCCCTGTAGGTGCGCTCATTGACATTGCCCCCAGACACCATTTTAGCAACCAGGAAAACAAACATTGGACGCATTTGCTTCCCCTTCCGGTTAACTATATAATGGGTGATACGATTTAAGAGGGCCACTTTCGAAGACATGGATTCAAAGAACTTTTTTTCAAAAAGCTCCATCTCTTTTTCAACGGGAAGTTTTATCTGGGCAATGACCTTCATAAGGACACCAAAGATAGGTAAACAAATCTTTATTTAACAGCAGGGAAGGGAGGTTTAAAAATGCTGTTTTGAAGAAACGGCGTCGGGTTTAATCCCTTTTCAAAGGACCGTTTGTTCTTTTTTTTCTGCAATCCTCTCCCTCTGGTCGTCGGTTGCAAGAAAAAGAACCAAAAAATCCAGGCTTAGGAAAGCTTCTCTAAATTTTTTATTTGGGGCTAAGAATGACAAAAACATAAAAATCGTTTCCTTCAGGAGAATAAAAAACTAATTCTATGAAGATTTATTCGCCAGCTGTCCGCAGGCGGCATCGATATCCTTCCCCCGGGACCTTCTAACCGTTACGGTTATCCCGTTTTGCTCCAGCAGGTTTTGATACATAGCTGTAGCCTCTCCTGTTGCCTGTTGAAAAACACCATCATCTATAGGATTGTATTCGATCAAATTCACCTTACAGGGAACATATTTGCAAAATTTCACAAGGGCCTCGGCATCTTTTCGTTTGTCATTGATACCTTCCCATACTATATATTCATAGGTTATCCTGCTTTTAGTTTTTGAATACCAGTATTCAAGGGCCTCCCGCAGGTCACTTAGAGAAAAAGTAGCATTAAAAGGCATAATGCTAGTTCGCACTTCATCAATGGCAGAGTGTAAAGAAACTGCAAGCTTTACCTTCGACTCATCATCTGCCAGCTTTTTGATCATCTTTGGAACCCCGGAGGTAGAAACTGTTATTCTCTTTGGGGACATTCCAAGACCGTCTTTGGATGTAATCTTTTCAATCGCCTTCATAACGTTATTATAGTTCATTAAAGGCTCCCCCATCCCCATAAAAACAATATTGGAAAGAGGTTTATCAAAGTAAAGCCGACTTTCGTTATCTATGGCCACTACCTGATCGTATATTTCATCAGGGTTAAGATTTCTCATTCTTTTAAGCGTGGCAGTTGCACAAAATTTGCAATCCAGGCTGCACCCAACCTGTGAAGAAACACAGGCAGTAGTCCTTTTAGGAGTAGGGATTAGTACTGACTCCACTGTAAGGCTGTCATGTAATTTCACTGCATTCTTGATCGTGCCGTCACTGCTTCGCTGCATTTGATCAACACGTATGTGGTTTATAACAAAATTCTCCTTCAGCATTTCACGGGTCTCTTTGGAGATATTGGTCATATCTTCAAAACTATGCGCACTCTTTTGCCACAACCATTCATAAACCTGGGTTCCCCGAAAAGATTTGTCCCCCCTGTCCACGAAAAAATCCTGGAGTTGCTGCTTCGTTAATGCCCGTATATCTTTCTTTTTATTTTTCACGCTGCAAAAGTATGAAGATTTTTAGGATTTTAGCCAAGGCAAATGCTAAGTGTTTGGATTTCATTTCTTTATATGAAGAACCAGGAAACAAGGACCAAGAAAAAGGAAGCAAGAAACAATAAACAAGAACCAAGAAACAAGAACCAAGAAACAAGAACCAAGAAACAAAAACCAAGAAACAAGAACCAAGAAACAAGAACCATGTAGGAGATGGGTAACACCTAAGCCCAATAGATCCTGAAACAAGTTACCATTGACGTATTTTATTAGATATAATTCTATGGAATCTGGAAGAAACGGTGTCGAGTTTATCTTCATTTCATAAGACCGCTCCTTCTTTTTTGCATCGCCCAAAAAAGAAGCAAAAAAGTCTAGGCTTACGAAAGCTTATCTAAATTTATCATTCGGTGGCTAAATTTTAGGAACTCGCGGGAAAATGAATTCATGCGAGATTAATCCGTTGCGCTCAGACAGCCTAAAATTCTAACGCCCCACTCATTTCAAATTTTACGATAAACTTTCGTAGGCCGGGGAAAACGTCATCACCTCACGCTAATAAAAAAATTTTATTGGGGTCTCAGGATGCCGGTGCGAGAATAGAAGAAAATAAAAAAATATTCGTGCATTCGTGGCTTTTAAAAAAGAACCAAGAATCAAGAATCAAGAAACAAGAAACAAGAGAAGAAACAGGAACCAAGAAACAAGAAACAAGAAAAAAGAAAAAAGAGAACAGTGAACAAAGATGGGACAAGAAGGAATTCAAGTGGTGAGATACGGAACTTCCAGCTACCTTAGACCCTGAACCAGGTTACGTTTGGAAGGTGATTTGTCCCGTCAGGGACTACCTATGGGTAGAATCGAAATAGATCAATCCACCGTGCCTTTAGGTACGACAAATAAAATTCCTGTTCATATCATGTACCTACGGCACAGGTAGCCTTCTGTGAATAATTTTTCTACCAATAGATAGTCCCTACGGGACAAGGTAATTGGATACAGAAGGTTAAAATCCCAAGCCAGATAATTTTATTAAAGCTGGTCTCTTAAAAATCTAAACGAGCTAAATATAAGTAAGGAACCAGTATATAGAAAACAGAAACATCCGTTCATTCGTGGCTAATTTCTATCTCATATTTTGCTCAACTATAAAAAAAAGAAATATCAAGAAACAACAAAAAAGAAAAGAGAGAAGAGAAAGGAATCTGGAGTCTAGAAAATAGATAATAGACAAAAAGCATTAAAGAACTATAAGGACAGACGACACCCAGCTAGGCAAAGCTGTTTATTAAATATTCATGCATTCGCGGCTAACCTACACATTAAGAATCACTGTATCAAGAACCATGAGTTAAAAAATAAGAGAAGGTAATTTAGAGTCTGAGTCTAGATTCTGAAAACTAGACAAAAGCATTAAAGAACTACAATGCCAGTTGACACCAAATTGTGCAAAGCAGTTTAAGAATTATTCGTGCATTCGTGGCCAACCTAAATATTAACCACTGCTTACTAATTATCCCCTAATGACCCACAAATCAGAGAACAGAAAACCGAAAACGAAAAACGGAAAACAGTAAACAAAAAAACCACCAACAAATCTGTCAGTGGTTTTTTGAAATTAAAACTTAACTCCTTAAAGGATCAACATAGCGTCCCCGTAAGTATAGAATTTGTAATTTTCCTTGATCGCTTCAGCATAAGCCTTTTTCATAAAGTCATGACCGGCAAAGGCAGATACCATCATCATTAAAGTTGACTTTGGGGTATGGAAATTAGTGATCATACAATTGGCAATGCTAAAATCGTAGGGAGGAAAGATGAATTTGTTTGTCCACCCACTAAATTCGTTAAGGGTATGATTTGAAGAAACAGAACTTTCCAATACTCTCATCACTGTAGTACCTACAGCGCAAATCCTTCTTTTTTCTGCAATAGCCTTATTGATTGTATCTGTAGCCGCTTTTTCAATAAAAGCTTCCTCGCTATCCATTTTATGTTTGGAAAGATCTTCTACCTCAACAGGGTTAAAAGTTCCCAGTCCTACGTGCAGGGTAACTTCAGCAAAATCAACTCCTTTTATTTCCAGACGCTTTAATAAATGTTTTGAGAAATGCAATCCTGCTGTAGGGGCTGCAACAGCTCCTTCTTTCTTTGCATAAATAGTCTGGTATCGCTCCTGGTCTTCCGGCTCTACTTCTCTTTTTATATATTTAGGAAGCGGGGTTTCCCCTAGTTCCTCAAGTTTCTTCCTGAATTCAGCATAAGAACCATCGTACAAAAATCTTAGAGTTCTTCCACGGGAAGTAGTGTTATCAATAACTTCAGCTACAAGGCTTTCATCCTCCCCAAAATAAAGTTTATTCCCAATTCTTATTTTACGTGCAGGATCTACCAGTACATCCCATAATTTGGTTTCAGCATTTAACTCTCTTAAAAGAAAAACTTCAATACGGGCACCGGTTTTTTCCTTGTTTCCATAGAGACGCGCAGGAAAAACCTTGGTATTATTAAGAACCATCACATCTTTTGGCTCAAAATAATCCAGTACATCTTTAAATAATTTGTGCTCAATTGTTTGTTCCTTCCTGTTAAGGACCATTAGCCTTGCCTCATCCCGGTTTTCAGCAGGATACTCAGCCAATAATTCTTTTGGAAGTTCAAAATTGAAGTTCGAAAGTTTCATTCCCATAGTTGAATATTTAAAAGCTGCAAATATACAATCTCAGGATAGGCGTTGTCAAGTAAATGGAAGGTTATTTCTTAAATACAGGCAATTAAGTCTTACATCCCTTTAAAACCAAGTATTTCAAGGTGTTCCCAGAATTCTGGATAAGATTTTGAAACAACACCCGCCTCTTCAATCTCCAACGATACTTTTAATCCCAGGGGAGCAAAGGCCATAGCCATTCTATGATCATTATAAGTTGCCACGCTCACTCCTTCATTTAAATTTTTAGGAGGATTTAATTTAAGACTGTCGTGAGTAATATCTACAGTTGCCCCAAATTTTTCCATTTCGGTTTTTAATGCCAGCAACCTGTCTGTTTCCTTGATCTTTAAAGTATGCAAGCCCTGTAATTCACAACTAACGCCTAGCGCCATACAACAAACGGCTATGGTTTGAGCTAGGTCTGGTGTATTTTGAAAATCCAGCTTAAGACCACGTGGGTGCTTTTGGGACTTTTTCGTGAGCTTAATGCGGTCCTTATAATATTCTGTCTTCACACCCAGGTGTTCAAATATGGCAGCAACCTCTGCATCTCCCTGCCTACTGTTTTGTCTGTAGCTTGAGAGTTCGATCTCAGCCTGCTCACTAATGGCAACAAGACTGTAAAAATAGGAGGCCGAGCTCCAGTCTGATTCTATGATGAGGGTCTTTCCCGTATTAAGTTTTCCCGGTGCAATGTCGATTCTTTGACCATCAAATTGAGCCTTAAAACCAAAATACCTCAATAATTCGAGGGTCATATTAATATACGGGGTGGAGGTAACGGGGCCTTCAAGTTTTATTTCCAAACCTTCCGGAAGGGAAGGCGCAATAAGCATAAGCGCTGAAATGTACTGGCTGCTTATATTTGCTTTTAAAGACACGCTGGTTTTTTCAAACCTCTTACCTTCTATTTTTAGGGGTGGGAAACCTTCTTTTTCGGTGTATTCAATTTGCGCACCCAATTTCCTCAAGGCATCTACCAGGAGTTCTATAGGCCTTTCCTTCATTCTTTTGCTCCCTGTAAGCAACACATTTGCACCTTCTTTTGAGGCATAATACGCTGTAAGAAATCTCATCGCAGTACCCGCATGATGAATATCAATGGTACCGGTATCCCTATTGAGGGCTTCCTGCAATACGCGGGTATCATCACTGTTGGAAAGATTTTCCAGTTCTATTAACGGATAAAGGGCCTGCAGGATAAGTGCCCGGTTGGATTCACTCTTCGAACCTGTAACTTTAAGTTTACCGGACAGATTTGCTGTTGGATGGGATATTTTCTTATTCATTGTCTTTTCCTAAAATAATTACTTAACATTAATTTTCCCGGTTCTCTTTTTTTATCCTTGCTCTAAACTGCCCATATGAAATAATAAAACCGTAAATAAATGCTCCTATAAGTAATCCAAAGAGAAAGGAAACCCAACCCCCATTGGCAAGTTTATCCTCATAATAGGAGGTGAAATCAAAACCTCCGTATTCCAAAATCATCATGATCACCTGGTACAGGATGGCAAATGCCAGTCCCTGCAAGGCTACCATTTTCCAGAATCTCCCATCTCTTATGATCTTGTTAAATGCCATGAATTCTCTCTTATTTTAATTTCTTATTATTTTGATGCCGGTCGTGATCCCTTTGTGTTTTGAGATCGAGCTTTTTATCAAATGCTGCCTGTAGGTCAATACCGGTTTGATTTGCCAGACAAAGGACCACAAATACTACATCTGCCAGTTCCTCTCCCAGGTCTTTAGATCTATCACTTTCCTTTTCGCTTTGTTCCCCATAACGCCTTGCAATTATTCGGGCCACTTCGCCCACCTCCTCTGTTAACTGGGCCATATTTGTGAGCTCATTAAAATAACGAACTCCGTGATCTTTTATCCAGTTATCTACAGCAAGCTGGGAATTCTTAATATCCATACTATATTTTTTTGAAAACTATCACTTCACTATGCTTTTCTACCATTTGTGCATAGAACTGCTTTAATGCAGTATAATCCTGGGGTGAATAAACTATATTCCTGATATCAAGAACAGATTCAATCCTTAAAAAATTTCCGTTTTGCAAAGTTAAGAACTTAAAGGTACCCGCCCCGTTATTCAACTCATAAATTGAACTTTCTGGAAGGGATTCTACCTCATACCCCGGGGGCACCATAATATTCACTGTAGTATTTTTAAGAGAAGGGAAATTGAAGATAACGGGATAGCTGCGCTCATCTGCCTTAAAAGGATTTTCAGCCTCTGCCAGGAACAACATAGGCTTAAGGTAGATCTTATTATTAATGGCTTCCAGGCCATTGTTCAATTCAAAGCTATATGATTCCCTTATTTCCTGGCCAACTTCCATGGCATTTTCTGTTTCCACATTAGAAATTTCGATATTACCCTTACCCTTTTCCAGGATCTCTATATAGCTGTCCAAATTTAACCCCTGGTATTTATCCCTGTAGGACTTGGCATATAGGCCGTCCCACAGATTTAGACTTTTTCCCTTTAATGTGAAATTCTCATCTATTTGTAAATTAACTGAAGTCCGCTGTAAACTTTGAGTCTGGGGCATAAGGTCTACTAAAATTGAATTCTCCTTATCCATCAACATCCTGCCATTCCAGTTTCTGGCTCTCGCCGGCAACTCATTAAAAGATGCCGTAGGGTCTGTTGCATCAAGTAAAATATAAGTTCCCTGCACTTTAGCTCCTGCCACTACATAATTGAATCCTTTACGGGTGGGAAAGAGAGGAATACCATTATTCCTTGTACTTACAAGCACAGGGTAGGCTTCCATTCCTGCTTCCCTAAGCATAGAAGTAAGCATGAGGTTAATATCTGCTACATTCCCAACCCCTTCCTTATATGCTTTGGAACATCCATTATCTGTTATATAACCAAGAACATCATTCCATTTCACTTTTGCCTTTACATGGTTAAATATTCTTTTTGCCTTCTCTTCTTCCCCTGTTGCACCTGCAAGAAGTTTCTCCAGATCCTTAGAATAGTAATTGGATTTTTTAAGTTCTCCTTCAAATTCACTGTTACTATAGATAGATTTTGCAACTCCTTCCCAGGTTTGGGAATAATTCTCGATAGGGGAGTTAGGGAATTTCGTGAATTGTAATTCCCATTTTAGAACAGCTGCATAATTATATAGATGGTCTATATGCTCTTCAGTCTTTAGTGAAGGTATATTCTCCCTGGATATCGAATAAACGTTTTGAAGGTACTGGACGGTAGAAGTTTCAGATGTATGGTTCACGGTCCTGGTACCGCCCCTTTTTAAACTGGAAGATGTATAACTAAAATTCTTGGTGCTCTCAGATATATCAAGAGTAATAAGAGACCTTGGATTTACGTGTTTTTTAAAATTTAAGAATTCAGGAATGGTGACCACGGCTTCCATTTTATTTATAGGGACAAGGTCTTGAAAAACAATATCATCTATAGTAGTTACAAATGGGGATCTTAAAGTGTATTCGTATTCTATCACACTTCCTTCAGCCACATTGGGCATTGTAAATTTTGTTTTATTGCGATAGGAAGAAGCATCCTCTTCAAATATGCCATCCTTCTTCAATTTGTCTTCTTCCAGCTTTCCATTCACAATATTGTAAGTGTAGCCCTTTATACCTGTGACCACTTCTTTGGTGGTCCCATTTTGATATGAGGTAACCTCCTTCGTGGCATAGTCAAATCCATCTTTATTATAAATCTTGATCCTTTCGTGAACATCTGTTACAAGGGTAAAAGTGTTGCGGTTATATTCATAATAAGTTTTTATCGAGCGGTAGAGGATAGCCGCATTTGCCCCGGGCTCCAGGGGATGGCTTTTTTCTGAAACTTCTTCAAGGGAAACTTTTCCAAATTTAAAATCCTGGGCCTGTGACAGCGAGATTGTAATTAAAAACAAGAATGTAAAAATCTTTTGCATATTATTTGGTTTGGTTGGTTGCTATGAGTACTGCTTTTTGGTTGCTTGAGGTATTCACTCCTAACATAAAATCCCTGAAATCATTATACAGTTTGGCTTCCCACCGCCCTTCATTTATTACATACTCCCTTACAACCTCAACCAATGTTTTATTATCTTTTTCTATAGATTTTACACTCCAGCTAAAATTCCCGAATTCGCTATTTATTTTCACCGGTGACGGTAAGGCCTCTATTTCATAGTTCTCTGGCAAGGCATAAATAAAGGTATCCTTATAAGTTGCTCCCCTCGCAATTTCAAATGGTAGTTTCCGGAAGTCACTTCTTGGGGTACTGTAGAGTGACGGGGTTAAAAAATTAAGTGGAACCAGAAGCCTGTTCCCTGCCTTTGTTACTAAATTATTTCCTGTAAGGTCGATCGATTCTGAAAATTGCTGAATGTCCCTTTTGTTCTCCAGCTTAAGATCAATTACCTGCAAATTTTTAAGATGGCTCCAGTTATTCTTGTAATACATATCCTGCTTTTCCCGGGTTTGCCTCCCAAGCGGATAGATATTCCCGTAAGGGACTCCACTACTCAACCTGGTTACTGCCGCACTAAATTGGCCGTTATCTTCCAGTTCGATCTCGCAATGGCTTTCTCTTATATTATCTGAAAACGGGTAAGCTCTTGTTCTTGCAATTTCCCCTCCTTCAGGTTTGATCAATAACACGTTTCGATTATCTGTAAAATCCCCCAGGTAACCAAAAGGGTCGGTTTGGCTTGTACATTCCAACCAAATATCTTCCTCCTCCTGCGGTAATTGGAGGATCACATGATTTCCCTGCATAGAAGCAAAATTCTCCTTGATGTCCCGGCGGTTTTTTCCGCCGTAAATAACTGCATAATGTGAAGTGATACCCTGGGAATCTAAAAGCGCCTTTGTAAAATTGGTAAGTGCTTTGCAATCTCCATAGCCTAGCTTATCCACATCTTCTGCGAGCATAGGCTCCCATCCTCCTATGCCAAGCTGCACACTTATATACCGTGTATTATCCTGTACATATTGATAAATGATCCTTGCCTTCTCCACATCATTCGCTGCACCGGCGGTAAGTTGCTTTATCTTCAATACTGTGCTTGCAGGCAACTCATTTTTACCGGCCAATAAATTGTCATATTGCCATTTTCCGAACTCCTGCCAGTTGGATGCGGCACCCTTCACTCCTACCAGTGAGAACTCATCAAGAGCAATCGCAAGATATGGTACAAATTCCTGAAGAGGCGGACTCAAATACTCCCTTTCATAAGCCGGAATATTTTTGACTTCATAGGAGAGCATCTTAATTTCGCTGGATTTTTGAACTTCCAGCTTATCCAGATTTTTTTCTTCGAGCCTGTAGGGTATAGCCAGAGGATTGGAAATATGATAAGCAGCATTCTCAACGCTTACCGCATATCCCGGCACCGGGTCCCAGGGAGCTATAAATACCGTGCTGTTGTTTTGAATTTCGCTTTCATAAACCACGGTATAAGGATAGGAGTGTGGAGTATAATCAAGGTATTGAATACGGGAGTCGGTATAAAGGTCATTTGAACTTACCGCACTAACATCCCTGAATTCCTTTTGCTTTATTTTTTTTATTTGTTCTCCTGCTGCATTATAGATCAATGCCTGCTGCTTTTTTATCTTTATATTACCATTGTAAAATTGACCGGCAGCAACGCTACCTTCTCCCTGCTTGTTAAGGACAGTGACTATCCTGGTGGTTTTTTGAACCAGTTTATCTACCGCACTTATTTCAACCCTAACTTCTTCTTGTCGAAGCACGGCATTGGCATTTTCGAGTAATTCACTTGGAATAGCAGCTGCTGAAAGTTGGATCTCCTGGCCAGAAACCGTCAAAACGGCTGTCAAAAGCAGGAGCGGGAGGAGGACGCGGGGGTTCATATTTACCTAATATTTTGTTAAAATTAGGTTTTTCTATGAAGTAACCAAATTTATTCCCTGTTTTTTGAATCGATTATGATGGTGACAGGGCCATCATTTAGTAGGGAAACTTTCATATCGGCTCCAAAAATTCCACTACCCACTTGTTTCCCTAAAGAGGCTTCCATTTGCCCAAGAAATTGCTCATAAAGTGGTATTGCCACCCCGGGTTTTGCAGCTTTTATATAACTGGGCCTGTTGCCTTTCTTAGTGCTGGCATGAAGGGTAAACTGACTAATAATTAGCGCCTCTCCATTCACATCTTCCAGAGAGAGGTTCATCACTCCTATTTCGTCATTGAAAATGCGCATCTTCACGATCTTATTGCACAACCAGTCGATATCTTCCTTAGTATCTGCTTCTTCTATTCCCAGAAGGATTAGAATCCCGGTTTCGATAGAAGATTTGACCTCACCTTCAATAGTGACAGATGCCTGTGTAACCCTTTGTATTACTGCTCTCATAGATCGGCATAATTATCTACGCGGTATTGTTGCTCGTCTTCTCCCTCGATGATCTGCAAATAACTCTTATACCTGCTCCAGGCGATCTCTCCCTCTTCCAGCGCATCTTTCACCGCACATTTAGGCTCATCAATATGCAGGCAGTTGTTGAACTTACATTCCTGTTTAAGGGCAAAGAATTCGGGAAAGTAATCCCCCAGTTCTTCTTTTTCCATTTCCACCACTCCAAAACCTTTTATTCCCGGGGTATCTATGATTCGGGCATCAAAGGAAAGATCATACATTTCAGCAAAAGTAGTGGTATGTTGCCCTTGTTTGTGTTGTTCACTTATCCCGGCGGTCTTTAAATCCAAAGTTGGTTCTATGGCATTCACCAGGGTGGATTTCCCTGTACCGCTGTGACCGGAGATCATACTGGTCTTGCCGGTCATTAGATCCTTGACCTTATCTACATTTTTTCCTGTTTTAGCAGAAATTCCAATACATTCATACCCCACACTGCGATAGAGGGCTGCAAGATATTTCACCTCTCCCAGCTCCTCGTCATTATAAGTATCAATTTTATTAAAAAGCAGAATTGTCTTTATATGATATGCCTCTGCAGTGACCAGGAATCTGTCTATAAATGTGGTGAAGGTTGGCGGATTATTAAGCGTGATCAATAAAAAAGCCTGATCGATATTCGTAGCAATAATATGGGTTTGCTTGGAGAGGTTTACAGATTTTCGAATAATATAGTTATCCCTGTCCTCTATCTCTTTTATTACCCCGGTAACCTCTTCTCCTTCTTCAATTTCAAAGATCACTCTATCCCCAACTGCAACCGGGTTGGTGCTTTTAATCCCCTGTATGCGGAATTTTCCTTTAATCCTGCACTTATAGAATTCTCCGTCCTCCCCTTTTACGTGGTACCAGCTGCCTGTTGATTTATAAACCGTTCCTTTCATATAATTTCTTCCAGATCCCTACCACTTCTCATACAGGCTAATTACCTGCTCTTTCTTCATGGAGATTTCAGAATGCTAAAATAAGAAATCGAGACCGCATATCGGCGTCAAATTCCAAATTCCAAATTCCAAAACCCAAATTCCCAAAAACCTAAATTCCAAAATCCCAATTCCAAGCACCAAATTCCAAATTTCAAATTTTAATCACAAAAAACACCAAACCAAGAGCAGAGAACAGAGAACGTCTAAAACTGAAACAATAAAAACCATTCGTGCATTCGTGGCTAAAAGACCCAAACAACAAGTAAATTCCAAGAACCAAATTCCAAATTCCAAAACCAGATTAAGAACAAAGAGCAAAGAACAGAGAACAGAGAGAAATGAACGCTTAAAAACGAACTCCTTAAAAATACATTCGTGCATTCGTGGCTAAAAAAACCAGACAACAACAAGCAAATTCCAAACACCAAATTCCAAACACCAAATTCTCAGTTTCCAAACAGAAAACGGTAAACGATAAACAGAAAACCTTCTAAAGACTAAAGACTAATGACTAACGACTTACCACTAACTCTTCATAATCTTCTCCTGGTGATTAATAGACTCCTGGTGTACCGCTTTGAAAAGGCGCAGGATGAATTCCTCACTAAGCCCGTGCTGTTCCCCTTCCAGTACCATATTCCCAAGGATCTCATTCCATCTTTTGGTTTGTAATACTGAAACGTTTTGTGCCTTTTTCACCTTTCCAATTTCATCTGAAATTTTCATCCGCTTGGACAAAAGCTCGATCAATTGGTTATCTGCAACATCTATTTGTGCTCTTAAGTTCCCAAGTTTATTTTTGAAATCCTCACTTTCAGAAACCTCTTTTCTTATTTTAAGATCTTTCATATACTGGATTAAGGTTGCAGGTGTTATCTGCTGCGCTGCATCGCTCCAGGCCTTGTCGGGGTCGTGATGGGTCTCCACCATTAATCCGTCATAATTAAGATCCAGGGCGGTCTGGCAAAGATCAAAGATAATATCCCTTCTACCTGCGATGTGTGATGGATCCAGGATCAAGGGAAGATCAGGAAAACGGTGTTGCAGGTCAATAGCGATTTGCCATTCCGGATTGTTTCGGTATTTGGTCTTTTCGTAGGCTGAAAATCCGCGATGGATTACTCCCAGGTTTTTTATATCTGCAGTATAGAGCCTTTCAACAGCACCCAGCCAAAGGGACAGGTCCGGATTCACCGGATTTTTCACCAGCACTGTCTTATCTGTTCCTTTAAGCGCATCGGCAATTTCCTGAACGATAAAAGGGGAAACCGTAGTTCTTGCTCCTATCCAGAGGATATCAATATCGTGCTCCAGGGCCAGGTCCACGTGGGCGGGATTAGCAACTTCTGTAGTAGTAAGAAGTCCGGTTTCTGCCTTGGCAGTTTGCATCCATTTTAATCCCAAAGCACCCACTCCTTCAAAATTTCCGGGACGGGTACGGGGTTTCCATATTCCTGCGCGAAGCACACTTACATCGCTGTCTTTTAATTGCTTTGCGATCTCTACCACCTGGTCTTCGGTTTCAGCACTGCAGGGACCTGCAATTACCAGGGGGTGATCAAGGTTGAAATTATCCAACCAGGTGCGGAGTTCTTTTTTATTTTCCATAATTCTTGGGTTTATTTTTTTTAGTTGATTCCGTTTAATATTGTTTTGATGTGATTTGTTTTTTCCATTTCCAGAAAAACACCGTCATAATCCTCCTCCTTTAAAAGGTCCCGGAAATTTGAAAGGTTCTTTATATATTCATCCAGGGTTTCAAGGACGTTTTCCTTGTTCTGTGCAAATATTGGCGTCCACATAGCCGGGGAACTTTTCGCAAGTCTCACGGTAGAGGCAAATCCACTGCCCGCCAGGTCAAAAATATCCTTTTCATTCTTTTCCTTCTCCAGCACTGTTTTTCCTAACATGAAAGAGCTAATGTGAGAAAGGTGTGAAACATAGGCTATATGTTTGTCGTGGGCTGCGGGATCCATATATCTTATTCGCATTCCCAGCTTCTGAAAGATCTCCAGCGCCCGTTCCTGCAATTTAAATGCTGTCTTTTCCACCTCGCAAATTATGTTGGTCTTTCCACGAAACAGTCCTTTTATGGCCGCCCCGGGTCCGGAATATTCAGTACCCGCAATGGGATGTGCCGCCAGGTATTTCCGCCGATTAGGATGACCTGCCACCGCAGTGCAGATCCCATTCTTTGTAGAGCCGGCATCAAAAATTAACGTGTCCTCACCCGCCATTTCCATAACCTTCAGCAGTAAATTCCTGCTTACATCTACAGGGACAGCAAGAATAACCACATCTGCCAAGGAGAGTTCCTCCAGAGTTCCTGTAGCATCTATAATACCTTTCTCCAGCGCCTCTTCCAGGTGGCTTTCATTTGCATCAATACCGGTTATTTCGGCTTCAGGAAATTGTTCCTTAATATCGAGGGCGAAAGAACCTCCAATAAGTCCTGTTCCTATAATATGAACTTTCATCAAATTATCCTTTTAATAGCCCTGTTAATATTCTCATCTGTTGCGCAAAGGGAGAAACGTACATAACCTTCTCCCTGGCTGCCAAAAATAAATCCCGGGGCTGTAAATATACTTTGCTCATACAGCAGGCGGTTTACAAAACCTTCAGAAGTATCTCCTTTGGGTACCCTTGCCCATACAAACAGACCGGTTTGCTCCTTTGCAGGCTTACATTCCAGGACATCTGCCAGCTGCAGGATCTTCTCCTTGCGGGAAGTGTAGATCTCATTCTGGGCATTAAACCAGTCTACCGGTAATCGAAGAGCGGCTGCAGCCCCGGCCTGCAAGGGGTAGAACATCCCGCTGTCCATATTGGTTTTCACTTTAAGTACTGTATTAAGGTTTTTTGCACTACCGCATAACATCCCAATTCTCCAGCCTGCCATATTAAAACTCTTGCTTAGAGAATTAAGTTCCAGTACCACCTCCCTCGCATCCTCGCTCTCAAGGATACTTTTTGGATGATCGTTCAGAATGAAACTGTAGGGATTGTCATTGATGATCAAAATATTATGCTCCTTAGCAAAAGTCACCAGATCCTTAAATATCTTATCTGTTGCGGAGGCGCCGGTAGGCATATGCGGGTAATTCACCCACATCAATTTTACCTTGCTAAGATCTCTTTTTGCAAGCTCCTGCAGGTTTGGGCTCCAGTTTTCCTCCTCATTCAGGTCATAATACACCGCTTTTGCACCTACCAGCTTAGTAACTGATGTGTAGGTAGGATACCCCGGATTGGGAATTAGCACCTCATCCCCTTCATTAAGGAAGGCCATTGAAATATGGGTGATCCCTTCCTTGCTACCCATTAACGGGAGAATCTCTGTTTCTGCATCGAGATCCACCCTGTAATGAGTTTTGTAAAATTCCTTAATGGCATTCCTGAAATCTACTGTTCCCTTATAGGGCTGATACTGGTGTGCCGCGGGATTGGTAAGGGCAAAATTAAGACCATCCAGCACCTCCTTGGGTGGTGGCAGGTCCGGGCTGCCTATTCCAAGATTAATAATATCCTTCCCGCTGGCGGAAAGGTTACGCACTTCCTGTAACTTGGTAGAAAAATAGTACTCCTGTACGTGATCCAATCTGTTTGCCTGCTGTATCATAATCTGTTCTTATAAGTTCCCAGAACATGGAATTGCTCTGTCATTACTTTCATTATTTCCACTGCTTTTTGAAATTCCCCGTAATCTTCAAAGATCACATCTACGAAAAATGAATATTTCCAGGGAGCCTCGATGATGGGCATACTCTGTATCTTAGTCATATCCATCTCAAAATCCCTGATGATATTTAAAACCGAAACAAGGCTTCCCCGCTTACTTTCAAGTTCAAATTTCATAGATGCCTTGTCTATTATTTCCCCGTTAGGTTCCCGTTTTTTTGTACTCAATATTAAAAACCTGGTGGCATTGCTTTTTTTGGTATGAATACTTTCAGCAAGAATATTCAGGCCAAATATTTGGGCCGCAGCCTTACTGGCAACAGCAGCCACATGTTTGGAACCTTTTTCAGCAATTCTCCTGGCAACCTCAGCAGTATCTGTGTCCTCAATGAGTTTTATATGGGGATGCGATTTAAAGAATTCCTTACATTGAAGCAACGCCATAGGATGTGAGTAAACCTTTTTCACATCTTCAATATGCTGGCCCGGCAGGGCCATAAGATTCATATCAATAGGGATATAATGTTCCCCTACGATCTTCAGGTCATTCTCATCTATAAGGGCATAATTGGGAAGTATGGACCCGGCAATAGAATTTTCTATGGCCATGACCGCTTCCTTACATTCTCCTGCCACCAGGCTCTTAACCATCTCAGCAAAGGACATGAATTCCAGGACATCCACGTCATTACCATAGAATTCCTGTGCCACCAAATGGTGAAATGACCCCTGTGTTCCCTGTATGCCTATTAGTTTGTTCATTTAGTTTTATTCAAAAAAAAATCCCGATGTTGCCATCGGGATTTGATATATAATTATGTGAAATTACATGGCGCTCCCGATCCTATCTCTATAATAGAAATAGAAGTAATAAAAAGCGTTCCAGGTAATTATATTTTTCATTGCTGCTGTTGTATATCGCTAATTTAGAATTTAATTTTAATAAACAATATAATTTCTTTGAAATTTCTGCGATATCGTTTTCGAAAAGAATGGTTTCATAGGTCCAATTAAAAACCCATTTATTCATTACTTTTGAAAAAAGGAGAAAAATGTCAATCGCGGTAAAGGATATATCAAAGTTTTACGGGGAACAGAAAGCCCTGGACAAGGTTTCATTTACGGTCAATAAAGGAGAGATCGTTGGTTTCCTTGGGCCAAATGGAGCCGGAAAATCTACTTTAATGAAGATCCTAACCGGTTATATTTCTCCTTCTGAAGGTTTAGCCAGCGTAAACAATTATCTTGTCGCCACCCATCCGGCTGAAGTACAGCGCAGTGTAGGCTACCTGCCTGAACACAATCCTCTTTATACTGAAATGTTTGTGCGGGAATATCTCGGTTTCACAGCATCTGTTTACAATACTCCGAAGGAAAGAATAGAAGAGGTGATCAATCTTACGGGCCTTCTACCCGAAGCCAATAAAAAGATAGAACAGCTCTCAAAGGGATACCGGCAACGGGTAGGCCTTGCTGCAGCCTTGCTTCACGACCCCGAAGTGCTTATCCTGGATGAGCCCACCACGGGGCTGGATCCCAATCAACTTAGTGAAATTCGAAGCCTTATTCTCGATATTGCCAAAGACAAACCGGATGGCCGACCCGGAAAAACAATATTCCTGTCCACACACATTATGCAGGAAGTGGAAGCACTGTGTGACCGGGTGATTATCATAGACCACGGAAGGATAGTAGCCGACAAAAGTATGGAGGCCCTGCGGGATGAAAAGGAACAGGTGATCCACGTGGAATTCGATTACCGTATCGAAGAAGTTGCCCTGGAAAAACTTCCGCATTTAACCACTGCAGTAAACATTGGCGGATTCCATTATCAGCTGCATTTCGACACTCAAAAGGATATGCGACCCGCTGTCTTCGATTTCGCACATGATAACGGACTTAAAACCCTTCAGCTTAACAGAAAGACCAAGAATTTAGAGACTTTGTTTGCGGAATTGACAGCCCCCTAACCCCCGAAGGGGGAACTTTACGTTTCCTATTATTTCTAAAAATAATTAATAAAAGTCTAGACTCCAGACTCCAGCAGCGCAGCGGTCCAGATTCTTTTCCCGAATTATCAATTAAAACCGTAATCTTACTGGAAGTACAGCTTTCCAATATAAAAACTTTCCAACGTAACTACCGGCGGGCGGTTTACGGAGATCACATCTCCTGTGCTTCTTATTTCCCCCTTTAGAACCTCTTGCGGATTCACAATTAGTTTATTGGTCCCTCTATGTTGAATATCAACAGTATTAGCTATTAATTCTGCTGCTTCCACCCGGCCGTCGCCGTTGGCCATATAAAGATTAAAATAATCCACTTCCCCGCTAAGGAAAAAATTGGAATAATTATCTCCCGTTACCCGCAGGTAATCTGTCACCAGCTGTAACTTAAAATCTCCGTTGGTATACACCTCGGGGTCTTTTTCCTGATTTAGGGAGCGCAGCCAGATTCGTGGAAAGTGCAGCTCACCAATTCCCTCTATCGTGTTATTCCCTGCATTTTGAAGCCAGGTAAGATTGGGAACCGTCACATATACGCTGGTAGTATTATAATCCCGAACCAGGTTACAACCGGTGTTATTCCGCAGGCTTAGCCTCCCCTCCTCCACGGTTGCCTGTATATTGTCGATTAAGTTCTTCCCGGCCTCTACAACTACCTTTTGCTCATCCCCCTGCTCAATAAACAATTTGATCCTGCCGTACACGATGATCTCCTCAAATGCGTCCACCTGCAGCTCTCTGGTAATCATATCTCCCGTGGTTCGGAAACAATCTGGCGCATCTTCCTTGTCACACGAAGTGAACAGCAAGAGAAATAATACGATGATCTTTATATTTTTCATAACCTGTACCCTATTGAAAATTCCACCGCTTCGGCATTGGCACCATGGGCCAGTACTGTTACAGATCCAAACAGGTCTTTATAAATGGACCGCTGCAGCCCTACCCTGTTATAGAGCCTGTCCACATAATTATCATAAGGATAATAGGCATAATATCCCAGATGGGCGATTACAGAGAGTTTCCTGAAGGTAAGCTGATGCCCCAAAAAGACCCCAACCCTTTTGGAATCTTCTTCCCCGGTTGTCCTTCCAAAAGGAAAGGTCACGCTTTGGTAATAGATATATTCCTCCATTGCTCCGCTAAGGAATAGTTCTGCTCCTGCCTGGAAAGTGCTTTTCCTGTTAATTCGTTTATCTGCATAGGCGGCAACCGTAAGGAAAGGATAGCTTTTTGAACCTATGATCCCAATGGTATTGGCACCGCCCCTTAGCACCAGGTTCAAATGCACCGGTTCTGAATATTTTTCCGTGCTCTTAGGAACATACTCCGGCCGGTTTTCATGGTCAAATAAATAATGCACACCCGCATTCACGGCCAGGGTATTGGTAGAATTGTTGGGGGACTGGAAATCAGCATTGGAATAATGGATCAGGGCGATCCCGGCTTTGAATCCGAAGCCTTTATAAATATTATCCTTCTGAAAATCTCCGCTAAAAAAGGTTGAACTCATGACCCTGGAGCCATAGGCATTGTTCAAATAGTTATCATCTGGGTGGTATGGATTGGTGGTCACTCCCAGTCCCTGTCCAACTTTGAACACAAGATTCCTTTTCAGAAAATAAAAGCCGAGATGTGCGTACAACCCAAAATTATGTCCCAGGTTTGGGTTCTTCATATCCTGATAAGTAAAAGTAAATCCTACATCGGGATAATTATAGTCTGCTTCCCAGGTTTCGAGTCCGTAGGTATTCCTGTTAAAGCTGAAGATGAGTCCTTCAGGGTGGCCGGTGATCAAATGGGAGATATGCGGATTATGCTCCACGATATATCCATAAAAATAATTTGCGTCTACAGAATAATATCGGTTCTCCTGCGCAAAGGCATTCGTAAGGCTGAACAAAAAAAGAAGCAGGGCAATTTTCTTCATAGAGTGGCAAAGCTAACATTTTTAGTCCTAAAAATTTAGCACCGCTTCTACTCATAAATTTTAAAAAACTTCCCCCGCGATTTGCTTAATATTACTGCTTTTTCCCATTGAATAATAATGAAGCACCGGCACGCCGGCAGCAATTAATTCCCGGCTCTGTTCTGTGCACCACTCTACTCCTACCTGTCGTACTTGTTCATTATCCCTGCATTTTTCAACTTCGTGAATGAGCTCCTCCGGAAGATCCACGTGAAAACGATGCGGGATTACACTTAGCTGCTTTTTGGTGGCAATTGGCTTTAAACCCGGAATAATAGGAATTGTTATTCCCTGCTCCCGGCACCTGTCAACAAATTCAAAAAATTTCTTGTTATCAAAGAACATCTGGGTCACCACATACTCTGCCCCCGCTGCCATTTTTTCCTTTAACCTCTTGATATCCTGGTCCAGGTTGGGAGCCTCCATATGCTTTTCAGGATAACCGGCTACGCCAATGCAAAAGTCGGTATTATGCGAATTGTCCAGGATCTCCTCTTGAAAATCACCTAAATTCATGCCTGCGATTTGCCTTACCAGGTCACTGGCAAAAAAATTCCCGTTGGGCTCAGGGCGAAAATAGGTTTCGCTTTTTACTGCATCCCCTCGTAAGGCCATCACATTTTTAATTCCCAGGAAATCCAGATCTATGAGGAAGTTCTCGGTATCTTCCTTGCTAAAGCCGCCACAGAGAATATGCGGCACCGCATCTACTTTATATTTACTTTGTATCGCGGCACAAATTCCTACTGTTCCGGGACGTTTCCTTACGATCTTCTTCTCCAGCAAACCGTTTTTTTGTTCAATATAAACGTACTCCTCCCGGTGGTAGGTAACATCAATAAAGGGAGGTTTAAATTCCATCAGGGGATCAATCCCGTCAAAGATAGATTGTATGTTTTGCCCTTTTAAGGGCGGGAGGATCTCGAAAGAGAAAAGCGTTTTCCCGTTTGCGGCTTCTATATGTTCAGTTATCTTCATTGGCCTCCCCCGGCCCCTCCAAAAGAGGGGAGTCGGGTTAATTTTAAATTGTTAAACTTTTTTTTAAATTTTCGGTTTTCCAGGTTCTTTTAAACCAGTAAGCCGATTGATATTTTGTTATTAAATTAATCGGCAATAGACGGACTCAACCATTTTTGAGCTTCTTCCACTGGCATATTTTTTCTTTCGGCAAAATCCCGGACCTGGTCCATTTTGATCTTTCCAACACCAAAATACCTGGCTTCGGGATTGGCAAAATAATAACCACTCACACTGGCAGCGGGCCACATGGCAAGGCTTTCGGTAAGCTTCACGCCAATTCTCTCCTCTACTTTAAGTACTTCCCAAATGCTTATTTTCTCCAAATGATCCGGGCAGGCCGGGTAACCCGGTGCAGGCCGAATGCCTTTATAGCTCTCTTTTATCAATTCCTCATTGCTCAAATTTTCATTGGGAGCATATCCCCAATCTTCTGTTCTTATTTGCTTGTGAAGGTATTCCGCAAAAGCCTCTGCCAACCGGTCAGACAGGGCTTTGATCATAATAGAGTTATAATCGTCGTGATCCTTTTCATATTCCTTTGCCAGCTCCTCTGTTCCAAATCCTGTTGTGACACAAAAGCAACCCATATAATCGTCGATACCAGAATTCCTTGGTGCAACATAATCTGCCAGGGCAAAATTGGGCTTTCCGCGGTGCTTCTTCAGCTGTTGTCGAAGCGTCCTGAAGATCATCTTTTTTTCTTCGGAAGGATTTCCGTAGTTGATCTCAATATCGTCGTCATTGATGGTATTAGCGGGGAATAATCCGAAGACTGCTTTGGCCTTCAGAAGTTTATCAGAAAAGATCTTCTTCAAGAGTCTCTGTGCATCACTAAAAAGTGCGGTTGCCTGCTCTCCCACCACCTCATCCTGAAGGATTGCCGGATATTTCCCGTGCAATTCCCAGCTCCTGAAGAACGGGGTCCAGTCAATATAGTCTTCCAGCTTTTGCAGGTCAAAATCCTCGATCACCTGCACTCCCAGTTTATTGGGTTTGATAATTTGAGTTGTATTCCAGTCGATGCTGTACTTATTTTCACGTGCATCCTCAATTGGCAGGAAATCCTTGACCTTGCTTCGCTTGCTGAAATTATTTCTGAAGGTGTCATACTCGGTTTTAAGATCATCCATATACTTTCTACGGGTATTCTCCTTTAAAAGGTCCCCTACCACCGTAACTGCCCTGGACGCGTCATTCACATGCACCACTGCCTGATTGTATTGCGGGTCTATTTTCACAGCTGTATGTGCCTTGGAAGTCGTCGCCCCGCCAATCAATAACGGAACCTGGAAATTTTGCCGCTGCATCTCCTTTGCCAGGTGCACCATCTCGTCCAGCGAAGGAGTAATAAGTCCGCTAAGGCCTATAACATCTACATTCTCCCTTTTGGCGGTTTCAATGATCTTCTCCGGCGGCACCATCACCCCCAGATCAATTATCTCGTAGTTATTACAAGCCAAAACCACGCTCACGATGTTTTTACCTATGTCGTGAACGTCACCCTTTACAGTGGCGAGTAGAACCTTTCCAGCCCCCCCGCCCCCGAAGGGGGAGCTTTTTGTAACTGGTATAAAATGGTCTTCAAAACATCTTCTAATTCTGCGAGAACCTGATCATTGGTAAACCGAATTACCCGGAATCCCTGACTATTTAACCATTTAGTTCTTTCCTGATCACTCTTTTTATTTTCGGGTAATTGATGAATTAATCCATCTATTTCAACTATTAAGCGTTCTTTCAAACAAACAAAATCTGCTATATAGGCCCCTATTATATGTTGTCTTCTAAATTTGTAGTCTCCCAACTGTTTATTAGATAATTCATTCCAAAGAACGCTTTCAGCATGAGTTGGATTATTATACCTCATTTCCTGAGCTAATTTTTTCATCAAACCATATAGCATAGGATCAGCAGTCTTGTAATTTTGCTCCCCCTTTGGGGGCTGGGGGCTTCTATGTATGGTAAAAGATACGCCACCGCCTTTTTCATCACCCGTGCCGATTTCACCACCTGGGGCAGGAACATTTTCCCGCTTCCGAAGAGGTCACCCACCACGTTCATACCTATCATCAAATGCCCTTCGATCACCTCCAGCGGTCTTTCGGCTTCCTTTCTGGCCTGCTCAATATCTTCCAGGATATAGGCGTCTATTCCTTTGACAAGGGCGTGGGTGATGCGGTCCTGCAGGGGTTTTTCCCTCCAGGAAAGATCTACTTTACTTTCCCTCTCGGTTCCCACCACGTGTTCGGCGAATGTCAGCAACCGTTCTGTGGCGTCATCTCTCCTGTCCAGGATAACATCTTCCACGTGCTCGAGAAGGTCCTTCGGGATATTATCATATACATCCAGCAGCGCCGGGTTCACAATTCCCATATTCATTCCCGCTTTGATCGCATGGTACAGGAAAACAGAATGCATCGCTTCCCGCACGGGATTATTCCCGCGGAAGGAAAAAGAGACATTACTCACCCCACCACTAAGGCTGCAGTGCGGCAAATTCTCTTTCACCCATCTGGTCGCCTCGATATAATCTATAGCATTCCTACGGTGTTCCTCCATCCCGGTTCCCACAGGAAAAATGTTCAGATCGAATATTATATCTTCCGGCGGAAATTTCAGCTTTTGTGTGAGCAGGTCATAGGAGCGTTTGGCGATCTCTATTCTTCTTTCAAAATTATCTGCCTGGCCAACCTCATCAAAGGCCATCACAATTACGGCTGCGCCATACCTTTTGATCTTTCGGGCGTGGGTAAGGAATTCCTCCTCCCCTACTTTCAAACTAATGGAATTCACAACGCATTTGCCCTGCACTACCTGAAGGCCCGCCTCGATTATTTCCCATTTGGAACTGTCTATCATAATGGGCACCCTGGCGATATCCGGTTCAGAAACTATAAGGTTCAGGAATTTAACCATGGCCTCTTTTCCGTCTATGAGTCCGTCGTCCATGTTGACGTCAATGATCTGTGCCCCGCCGTCTACCTGGTCCCTGGCCACATCCAGTGCCTCTTCAAACTTTCCTTCATTTATTAGCCTTAGGAATTTCTTTGAGCCTGCCACATTGGTTCGCTCTCCCACGTTTATAAAATTACTTTCGGGAGTGATCACCAGTGGCTCCAGTCCCGAAAGTCTCATAGGGCGGAATGCCTCTGCAGATCTATGATTTTCCGGGGCACCGATGTTTTCTTCTTCTAAAATCTTCTCTCTACTCATCACTATACTTCAGCATTTAGAATTTTATTACCGGGAATCTTTCTCGGTTTATAATCTTTTGCAACTTCTGCAATGGCTTTTATGTGTGCGGGGGTCGTTCCGCAGCAACCACCAAGAATATTAACCAGCCCCTTTTCCAGGTACTCCTTCACCTGTGTTGCCATTTCGGCTGCATCCTGGTCGTATTCCCCAAAAGCATTGGGCAGTCCGGCATTGGGATACGCAGAAACTCCAAAATTGGATCTTCTTGCCAGCACCTCGAGATGCGGAGTGAGTTGTTTGGCTCCCAACGCGCAGTTAAAGCCAACACTTAGCAAGTTGATATGGGAAATGGAAATAAGAAAAGCCTCTGCCGTCTGGCCGGAAAGGGTCCTGCCGGAAGCATCTGTAATTGTCCCGCTTATCATCACGGGAATATCGCTATTGAGTTCCTCCTTTAGTTCATCTATAGCAAATAACGCAGCTTTTGCATTGAGGGTATCAAAAACGGTTTCCACCAGCAGCACATCCACCCCGCCATCGATCAAAGCCCGGGCCTGCTGTTTATAAGCGACCCTTAATTCCTCAAAGGAAATGGCCCTGAAGCCGGGATCATTAACATCGGGGCTCATACTGGCAGTTTTATTGGTAGGACCCATTGCACCAGCCACAAAGCGTGGCTTTTCAGGGTTTTTTCCCGTAATTTCCTGTGCTACTTCTTTGGCGATACGGGCGCTCTCATAATTGAGTTCGTATACCAGCTCTTCCATCTGGTAGTCGGCCATCGCGATGGTGGTGCCGGAGAAGGTGTTGGTTTCAACAATATCGGCCCCAGCAAGAAAGTATTTGCGATGAACATCGGCTATGGCTTTTGGCTGGGTGAGAGATAACAGGTCATTATTTCCCTTTAGCGAAACCGGCCAATTGGCAAAACGTTCCCCTCGAAAATCTTCTTCGGTGAATTTATAATCCTGCAGCATCGTGCCCATGGCACCGTCCAGGATGAGTATTTTATGTAGGAGTTGGTCTTCTATTTTTGACATATAATTGAAATTAATCACTATCAAAAAAGAAGTAAGGAAAGAATCTTTTTGTTATCTATCCACGCGGACGTGGTAGAATGTAGCACCTTCTCCTGGGGAGGGTTGCCAAGGTTTCAACGGGTCTAATCCCTCCACCTTTCTTGATAACGATACTATGAAATAAATGAACTTAAAAAGCAAATATAGGGCACCTGCCGGAGAATGCAAGGAGATTAGTAAATTTTTAATAGAATACCAATTAATTAAATCTACAAAAGAATCTGGAGTCTTGATTAAAATCATAACACATTTAAACAAACTTCTTCCTTTAAAAAGTTTAAAAATTTGATCCTAGTCATTACAATTGATGTGTTTATGAGAGATTAATTTCCGAAATAACCTGAAAGAAAATCTATCGAGGCTATCCTCCTTTTATAAGACCGCTCCTTCTTTTTTGCATCGCCCAAAAAAGAAGCAAAAAAGTCTAGGCTTACGAAAGCTTATCTAAATTTATCATTCGGTGGCTAAATTTTAGGAACTCGCGGGAAAAATAAAACTTGCGAGAGTAATCCGTTTCGCTCAGACAGCCTAAAATTCTTAACGCCCCTCTCATTTCAAATTTTACGATAAACTTTCGTAGGCCGGGAAGAATTGTATTACACTGTGAATTTCTTTATTATATTGATAACACGTGAAATTTTATTGCCTAACGTGATCATCTACTCAATAAATTTTAATAAATAGTTTAGTCGGAGAACAATAGCACTAAAATTGGGTTTAGAAGCTATTGTTCAGGAGATTACTAATAGTGAAACGGGAGACAGTGGGAGAATTGAGGATCTCTTTAAGTTCCTCCTTATGTTTTTTGTTTTTCACCAGGATCTCCAAATCCATTTTTTCACCTTCCCCGGTTGTAATAAGAAGATAATTCTTATTGCCATAAATAGAATGGCTCCACCAGCTGCCATATCCGGAATACTGGAGCCTTACATTATCAATTGCCGACCAGGGAAATGACCTGATCCGGCCTTCTTTATAAATTTCGATATTTTCATTGTCGAGGATAAGTTTCCCCTTTTTCACAGGCTTAATAAAGGGGATGCCAAATCCCAGGGACATACCTCCAAGATAAAGCACCCCTAGAATAATATGAATAGCCGGATCCCAGTCCTGTTTATCGATGAAAATAAAGTAGGCACTAACAAGAATGGCAACACCCCCAAGGATCCTGTACCTTTTTTTTATCTCCCGGCTTTTTACTATATCTGTTTTGAAACCCAGCACTAATTGATTAGCTCTCCGTTCAGGTAAACATCGTAAGATATCTCTGCAGTTTTCTCCAGCATTTTTGCCACAGAGCAATATTTATCAATAGAAAGATCTACTGCTCTTTTGGCTTTATCGGCTGAAAAATCACCTTTAAGATATACATCCATTTTAATGGCAGTGAAAACATTTGGTACAGCACCATCCTGGCGAAATCCTTCTACTTCAACCTGCAGGTCCTCCAGCTCGATCTTTTGTTTTTTCAGGATCATGACGATATCAATACTACTGCAACCGGCAATCCCCATCAACAAAAGCTCCATAGGACTGGCCCCCTGCGGATTTGGTTCAGATTTGTTATCTAACTGGACAATGTCCCCGCGTTCATTCTTTGTTTCAAAATGGTAGTTGTCGTTTAGCCTTTTTAGGTGGATCTTCATTGGATTTGGATTTTGGCCCAAAGTTACGAAAAAGTGGGAAGGAGGGATTGGGTAATTGGGAATTGGTTAATTGGTTAATTCGGGATTCGTTAATTCGGGATTTGTTAATTCGAGGGTCGAGGTGCTGGGTGCGGTTCCTGGTCACGCACAGCACCAGAACTACAAACACTACTCATTCCCCGCACGGGACCCTTCCGACACATCGAAAATGTGCCACCTTCCTTTATAAAGGGAAGGAGCTCCTTTGTTCTGGTTTAGTAAGAAAGTTTGAGTAAAAAACTCCCCCTTAGGGGGCCGGGGGGCTGCGTCCTGACTATCCTCTATCCTCTCTCCTCTTTCCACTCATAACTCATAACTTTTAACTCTTAACTCTTAACTTTTAACTCCTAACTCCTCAGCGCCTGCTTCAGGTCTTTGATAATATCCTCTACATGCTCGAGTCCAACAGAAATACGAATAAGCCCGGGATTTATTCCTGCTTCCAGCCGCTCTTCCTCGCTTAACCTGCCATGTGTAGTAGAGGGGGGATGAGTTACTATGGTACGGGAATCTCCCAAATTTGCTGTTCTGGAACACATCTGGATGCGGTCAATAAACTTCCTGCCTGCTTCTATTCCCCCCTTTATCTCGAAGGAGATGATGTTACCTCCCTGTTTCATTTGTTTCCTGGCAATAGCATACTGCGGGTGCGATTTCAGGAAAGGATATTTTACCTGCTCTGCCTGCTCCTCTTTCTCCAGGAATGCTGCCACTTTCAAAGCATTTTCACAGTGCCTGTCCAGTCTCACCGCCAGGGTTTCCAGGCTTTTGGATAATATCCAGGCATTAAAGGGAGAAAGTGCAGGGCCGGTATTTCTTGAAAACAGGTAGATCTCCCTTATTAGATCGGCCTTTCCCACGGTCACCCCGCCAAGCACCCTTCCCTGCCCGTCTATTAATTTGGTAGCCGAATGGATCACCAGATCAGCTCCATAATCTATAGGGTTTTGCAGGTATGGCGTGGCAAAACAATTATCGATAATCAGGAGTAGATCATGTTTCCTTGCGACCTCCCCCAGCCACTCCAGGTCCAGGATATCGACACCCGGATTCGTGGGCGTTTCAGCAAAAATAACTTTGGTTTCAGGCTTAATTAAATCCTCAATTCTATCGGCCTCATTCACATTGAAATAGCTGTGGCTAATATTCCACTTCGGAAAATATTTCGTGAACAGGCCATGAGTGGATCCAAAAATAGAGCGCGCAGAGATAATATGGTCCCCGCTGTTCAGTAAAGCGGCAAGGGATGAAAATACAGCCGACATTCCCGTTGCGAAGGCGTGGCCGGCCTCTGCTCCCTCCATTATAACTACTTTCTCAGCAAATTCAGATGTATTGGGATTGGTAAACCTGCTGTAGATATTCCTTTCCTTTTCTTCTGAAAAAGATGCGCGCATATCTTCTGCATCGTCAAATACATAACTGGAGGTAAGATATACCGGTGCTGAATGTTCTGAAAAAGCAGAACGCTGCATCTGGTTCCTAACTGCTCCTGTCTCAAAATGCTGATTGCTCATAATGTCTTGTTTAATTTAATTTTTCTGAAAGCCTGAGGATATCAGATAGTACCCCTCTTGCGGTCACCGCGGCCCCTGCTCCTGCTCCCTGAATTACCAGCGGTCGTGCTCCATAGGATTCTGTAAAGATCTCAAAAGAGGCATCTGCCTGCTGAAGGCTTCCCAGCGGGGAGGTTTTCTTTTCCTTTACAAGTTTTACCTCCAGTTCCCCGGTAGCCACATCCAGCTCGCCTACATGCCTTATTACCTCATCCGGCAACAACTCTGCCTTAAGGGCTGAAAGATCTTCATTAAGGTCACTTTGGTTCTTCCTGAAATCGGCTACACTACTCCCGCCATTGAGATGCACCGGGACCAGGTCCTGTATCTTCACTTCGCTTAATTCCTTCTTCAACTGTAATTCCCTTGCCAGGATGAGTAATTTTCTTGCCACATCCTTTCCTGAAAGATCTACCCTGGGATCTGGTTCTGTATATCCTTTTTCCCCGGCTTCGGTAAGCACGGCATCAAAACTTTTATCGCTTTCAGAAAAGGTATTGAAAATATAACTCAGGGAACCGGAAAAAACCCCTCTTACCCTGGTGACTTTTTCCCCTGCGGCATGCAGGTTCTGGATGGTTTCCACTATAGGAAGCCCGGCGCCAACATTGGTCTCATAGAGAAAATGTTTATTGTTTTCCCTAAGGTTTTGCCTTAGATCATTGTAGAATTCTGCAGAGAGCGTATTGGCTACTTTATTTGCGGCCACGACATGAAAGCCATTACGCACAAGCAGCGGATATCTTTGCACCAGCTCCTCACTCGCCGTGGCATCTACCGCCACAAGGTTCTCCAACTTGCTCTTTCTCACAAAATGCAGGACTGCATCAAAGTTGTATGGCACCCCGAAGCTCTTAAAATCGGCTTCCCAGGAAGATCTTACGCCCTTCTTTTCAAAGAATGCAGTGGTGGAATTCAGGATGATTGGGATATTGAGTTCTACTTCTCCTTTTTCCTTTAGCTGTTCCTGTAATTTTAATACCTGGTTTATGAGGGTACTCCCTACATTCCCTACTCCAAATAGTATTAGATTTAATTTTTTCATTTCTGTTTGTCTTTTGTTTTGTTTGTGTTTTGTGGTGCTTCCTGAATTTCCCTATGAACTTATACTCTCCTTAATTTTCTGCTTTTCCAGGTTGGTGGTATTGAATACAGGTTCCAGAATAGACTTCAGCTGGCTGTTCTCAATTAGAAAAGCATCATGACCGTGAATGGACTTTATTTCGTGGATGTAGGTATTATTCTTTACCAGCGATAGATTGACATAGGTATTCCAGTTATCCTCAGGCAGGAAAAACCTGTCTGAATTTACCGTTACAATATGTATCTCCCCTTCAATACGTGCCGCAGCGCTTAACTGGTCTCCACTGCCTTTGCTTATATCAATGGTTGTAAGCAGGTGATTCATTAGCTTATAGGAAGCCAGCTTGAACCGCTCTTCCAGCTTCCTGCCGTGATGTTCCAGCCAGAATTCCACATCCCAAACAGAGGAGGATCCCGTCACAGAATTCCCGAATTTTGCCTCCAATGATTGCGGACTCCTATAAAAGGTCATGGCATGCATCCTGGCGTCCTTCAATGGCTCGGCAGAGTTATGGAGGATCTGGTCCTGTACCTTGCAAAGCGCCCGTAACCACTGGGAGGCTTTATAATCTGTAGCCACAGGAATGATCTTTTTAAACAGCCCCGGCCTTAATGCCGCGATTTCCCACAGTAAAGCTCCTCCTATACTTCCTCCAATTCCCGCATAAAGCGAAGTGATTCCAAGCTGGTCAAGAGCCCTGGCATAGATTCCAGCGATATCTCCAAGTGTAAATTCTTTATAGTTGTGAAGGAGGTTTGCATCCTGTTCCTCATAACCATTGCCGGGCATATTAAATGCCAGTATGGTGAAAAAATTGGTGTCTATGCATTTCCCTTCCCCTATGAGCTCCTCCCACCAGCCTGTATTCCCGGTGACGGTAGAATTACCAGTGAGGGCATGATTTACCAGTACAATGGGAGCCTCCCCCGGTGGCTTTCCAAAAAACTCATAGCTAAACCTGATATCCTGCAAGGTGCCGGCCGAGTTCTCAAATTCTTTGACTACTATTTTCTGAATCATAATTCTGAAATTCTTTAGTAAGAAAAAGGAGCAGATATTTTTTTGAATTCAATACCTGCCCCGGTTCAACCAACATTATATGAGTGCTTTTTTTACTGTTTTTTCAAAAGCCTGTTTAAGATCGGCTTTAAGGTCCTCCAGGTCCTCCAGGCCTACAGAAAGTCTAATGAGGTCTTTGGTAACGCCGGTAGACTCCTGCTGCTCATCGCTTAGCTGCTGGTGAGTAGTGCTGGCAGGATGGATGATCAGGGATTTGGTATCCCCAATATTGGCCAGCAGAGAGAAGACTTTTGTTTCATCTGCCACGACTTTGGCACTCTCAAAACCACCTTCCACACCAAAAGTGAGCAAGCCGCTCTGGCCTTTTGGAAGGTACTTTTTAGCAAGCTCATTATACGGGCTTTCCTCCAGACCGGGATAGTTCACCCATTTAACTTCCGGTTGTTCTTTCAGCCATTTGGCAAGTTCCAGGGCGTTTTCACTGTGCTTCTTAATTCGCAACTCCAGGGTCTCCAGCCCTTGCAGGATCTGGAAAGCGTTGAAGGGGCTCAAGGCCGCGCCGTGATCCCGAAGGCCTTCAATACGCACTTTGGCAATATATGCGGCTTCCTCCAGTGCCTCGTGATATACCAGGCCGTGGTATCCTGCAGAAGGCTCGGTGAATTCAGGGAATTTTCCGTTTGCCCAGTCAAATTTCCCGGCATCTATAATGGCTCCTCCAAGGGTAGTACCATTCCCGTTAATGTATTTTGTAAGCGAATGAATTACCACATCTGCCCCATGCTCAATAGGCCTTAGAAGTGCAGGAGTGGCTACCGTGTTATCCACAAAAAACGGAACCTTATGCTCCTTTGCATAGCCGGAGATCGCCTCGAGGTCCGTTACATCAAGTTTCGGATTCCCCAGCGACTCTACGAAGAAGACACGGGTATTTTCCTTTGCAGCTTTCTTGAAATTTTCAGGATTGGAGGCATCTACAAAGGTGGTAGTGATTCCAAACCTTGGCAGGGTAACATTTAGAAGATTATAGGTGCCCCCATACAAACTGCTGGAAGCAACAATATGGTCTCCGGTCCTTAACAGCGTAAGCAATGCTGTAGTGGTCGCAGCAGTTCCTGAAGCGGTAACTACGGCCGCAATTCCCCCTTCCAGCGCCGCTAGCCTTTGCTCCAGCACATCGTTGGTGGGATTGTTGATACGCGTGTAAATGTACCCGGGTTCTGCCAATGAAAATAGATCGGCAGCATGTTGTGAGTTCTTAAATACATAAGAAGTGGTCTGGTAAATAGGAACAGCTCTTGTTCCTCCATTGGTAGTTACATCATGTCCTGCGTGCAGTGCGTTTGTCGCGAATTTTTGTGTGCTCATAATCTTTTGTGTTTAGTGTTTAATATTTGGTGTTTGGTGTTTGGTGTTTGGTGTTTGGTGTTTGGTGTTTTCTGTTCTCTGTTTTCTGTTTTCTGTTTTCTGTTTTCTGTTTTCTGTTTTCTGTTTTCTGTTTTCTGTTTTCTGTTTTCTGTTTTCTGTTTTCTGTTTTCTGTTTTCTGTTTGGATTAAAGACGCAAAGCATTGCGTCTGGACGGTTTGGTTTTTATCTTTTTTCTCTTCTCTCTTCTCTCTTCTCTTGTTTCTTGTTTCTTGTTTCTTGGTTCTATTCCTGATTCCGATTTTGATTTTGATTTTGATTTTGATTTTGATTTTGAAGACGTAACATGTTACGTCTCTACATCTATCTCACTACTCATATCTCAATACTAACATCTAAAAACAAAAAAATCCCTTCAGCTGGCTTGCCGAAGGGATTTTGGAATTGAACTAACTAAAACTAAATTTTTAGATCCTTAATTGCCGGCAATAGCGTTTTGTTGCGCACATAATACACATCTGCATCATACAGATCATTATTGTTGCTATTGCGGGGTTGGTGTTCATTGTTATCGGTTGTCGGTTATCGGTTGTCGGTTCTCAGTTGTAGGTTGTAGGTTGTAGGCTAAAAATATGTTATTCGTTTTGTCTGTCCTCTCTCCTCTGTCCTCTGTCCACTTTTCTCTCTTTTCTCTTCTCTCTTCTCTTGTTTCTTGTTTCTTGCCTCTTGTTTCTTATCTCAATACTCATATCTCAATACTAACATCTTAAAACAAAAAAGCCGCTGCGGTGGCAGCGGCTTTGCAATTCTATATTGTTAGATATCATGCAATAGTGTCCGCTGCGGAAGGTCTCCACATCATCATACACATATTGCAAATATTCTGGTACATTTTATTGTTTTGTTGAAAGCAAAGTTAACGACAGAAAAATTTAGGAAGCAAACATTTGTAACGTTTTTTTCCAATTTTTTTTTAAACTGACTATCCATCGGCCTTTTCGGCTTAATTTTTTTTTACCTGCATGTGGAAAAATAAGGATGAGAACAGGTAGAATAAATTTCTTCAATTTTAAAAATAAAATTTTTTAATGCACTTATTATGAGTACTTTAAATAATTAGATTAATCCTGAAAATTCAGGTGCTCACCTTAAAAACAAAAACTATGAAAACAATTTTACTCTTATCGACATTGTTCATTTTTGGGTTCGGGGCTATTTCTTACGCCCAATTGGAAGAAGGTAACCTTATGCTGGGTACAGACATAGGTAGTGGAATTACGAATACAACCAGCAATGGACTTTTCAGTCTGGATTTTGGTCTCAATGATGGGGCCGGTTATGACCTTGGGCTGAGTCCTAAAGCGGGTTATTTTTTAAATGATAACCTTGTACTGGGTGCGATAGTAAATCTTGGCTACTCAAAATCTCCAAGGAGTGCAGGCCAGTCTACAGAAACATTTGTATATGGAGTGCAGGCTTTCACAAGGTTCTACATAAGACCGGGAGAGGCAAATCTTGAAGAATTGGTTAGAACCGGAAGATTTTTTCTTGAGAACAATGCAGGGGTTGCAGGAGTCAATGTAACGGGTGGTTCTACAACCAATGGTTTTACCTTTGGATTTGGCCCGGGATATTCGTGGTTTCTCAATTCTTATATTGCTCTTGAAGCTATCGTAAAATACAACGGATTGGTTGGCGGGGGTAATACAGATTTCCAAAATTCAATTGGATTAAACCTGGGGATTCAAATTTTCATACCGCGTGCTGAAGCCAGGGAACGGGTTGAACAATTTGAATGATCCCACCTTCCTTTTTTAAATACATTTGTCATCCATTTTAAAACTTTTAGGCTTCTAGAATGGATTTTAGATCCCCCCGAATTAATTTTATTTTTTATTAACCGGAAATTTTTCAAACATTTTTCCAGCCTTTTAGAATTATCTTCCGGGAGTATGCAATTTTTTAACCTAAAGATTTTTTTTGCACCAGGGATTGAGCGATTGTTGGAGCTCTCCCGATTTTTTCATCGGGAAGCGACTCGCGAAAGCCCGGCCCGGAGGGAGGTGCCCAACATATTCTAATTATGCGTTAAAGAACATGGCTATTCAATCAAATTTTATACATTTGCTCCTGATTGATTACAGGGACTAATTTGACTGATTGCAACCCTTAAAAAATGCTAAAGCAGTGAAAACTTCTCTAGCACTTTCCGTCAAATAGCCTTTTAACCTTAATTTTTAAAATTAGTAAATGGCCTATTTATTTACTTCAGAAAGTGTTTCTGAAGGACATCCGGATAAAGTCGCAGACCAGATAAGCGACACTCTTTTAGACAATTTTTTAGCATTTGATGAAAATTCCAAGGTAGCTTGTGAAACCCTCGTTACCACAGGACAGGTAGTTCTTGCCGGCGAGGTGCGAAGTAACACATACCTGGATGTACAAAACATCGCCCGGGAGGTGATCAATGATATTGGTTACACCAAGGGAGCTTATAAATTCAGCGGGGATTCCTGCGGGGTGATCTCCCTTATCCACGAACAATCGCAGGACATTAACCAGGGTGTAGACCGCGGCAGCAAGGAAGAACAGGGCGCCGGGGACCAGGGAATGATGTTTGGTTATGCCACGAGCGAAACCGAAAATTATATGCCACTGGCCCTGGATATATCCCACAAGATACTTATTGAACTTGCAAAACTAAGACGTGAGAATGAGGAGATAAAGTATTTGCGTCCCGATTCCAAGAGCCAGGTTACCATTGAATACAGCGATGAAAATGTACCCCAAAGGATCGTGGCAATTGTGGTGTCAACTCAGCACGATGATTTTGATGAGAACGATGAGCGGATGCTGAAGAAGATCAATGATGATATTAAGAATATATTGATTCCACGTGTGATTGCACAATTACCGGGATATGTTCAAAAGCTATTCAATGAGGACATCCAATATCACATTAATCCTACCGGGAAATTTGTTATTGGAGGGCCGCATGGAGATGCAGGACTTACCGGAAGGAAGATCATAGTAGACACCTATGGTGGGAAGGGTGCCCACGGTGGAGGTGCATTTTCAGGAAAAGATCCCAGCAAGGTGGACCGCTCTGCCGCGTATGCTGCTCGGCATATCGCCAAAAATCTTGTGGCGGCAGGACTTTCAGATGAGATCCTGGTCCAGGTTTCCTATGCAATTGGAGTGGTGGAACCTACTTCAATTTTTGTGGAAACATATGGCAAATCAAAGGTGAACATGACAAATGGGGAAGTTTCGAAAAAGGTAGCAGGGATCTTTGATATGAGACCGGCCGCAATTGAAGAGCGCCTCAAACTGCGCAATCCTATTTACAGGGAAACAGCTGCATATGGCCATATGGGAAAAGAGCCGCGCACTGTTACCAAAATATTCGAAAGCCCATATAATGGAAAGATCAAAAAAGAGGTGGAACTTTTCACCTGGGAAAAACTGGATTATGTAGACAAGGTGAAAGAAGCCTTTGGATTGGAATAGATTACAGTTTTAATTGAAATGAAAACCCACACAGTTCGAATGAATTGTGTGGGTTTTTTTATTAAAATTTGATAATCAATTTAAGCCTTACTTGCTTTTCGTTTTGCCTTACCACCTTTTTCCATAATATTCTTAAACTCTTTAAGGTCATTTTCAAGAACTTTTTTAAAGGCAGGATTTAAAAGCTGCGCTGCCACTCCTCCAGCTTTTCCTGCAGGTGGCCTGTAGTTGATGGTGGTTTCCACGATAGTCTTTTTGCTGCCTACCGGTTCAAAACGTACTTCCCCGGAGTTCTCAATTTCAGCATCAGGAAGGGATCTCCAGGCCAGGATTCTGTTTTCCTGCTCCCAGGTGATCTCTGCCTCCCACTCTATTCTTCCCAGGCCGCCGGGGCCTTCAGCAACCCAAAGAGATCGCTTTTCGTCTATTTCGTTTACCAGTTTCAAATGGCTCATAAAATCTGGTAAATTCTCCAGGTTACGCCAGTATGCATATAATTCTTCCTTTGGTTTTTTAATAAGCACGTTGGTCTTTACCTCAATGATAGATTTTGGATTTACTTTGGATTTACCGCCACTTCTGGTTCCTTTGTACAGTAAGGCACCTCCTGCTACTGCTCCAAGGATTCCCCAAAGCTGGTTCTTCGTAACTCCCCAGCCGGAAAGCATATCCCCATTCTGTGCGGAATTTGACCTTTTAGAGGTACTTGTGGCACTTTTGTTTGATTTGGATTGATTCGAAGCAGTCGTAGTGCCTGCTTTTGTTGTTTGATCTTCTTTTGGTGTTTTCATTTTATTTTTATTTTTCTTGATTCATAAATATTCCCAGCTCTCTGCTGAATGTGGAAAATTCCAGGAGATTTTTTTGGATGGGGTATGCAGTATCTTATTATTTCAAAATCCTGCAATAATTAATTTATTCAGGATAGTTTCTTCCGAAGAAAGCATACTTCACCACCAAAATATATCCTCATTAAATTTAAAACTCTCGCCTCCAATCAATGATAATTTGAATATAAATTTTTACTAATGTTTTCTTTAAAATTCTTAATGAAACAAAGGTTTTTCTTTTTGAATTAATTAATTGCTCAAGGATAGAGGGCTTTACTTTATTCTTGAGAAAGCTTTAACAACTGTAAGCGGTATTAATCCCTAATTTTAAAAAATTCAAATTCATACCCTATGTCGCTCTTCGGAAAAGTTAAGAACACAATTAATTTATTGAAATCTGTTGATATGGACCAGCTTACTAAAATAAGCAAGACCATAGATCTTCCAGAAGCTATGAAAGCTTTAGGCAACCTCGATGAGCGGCAACTGCAGGGATTAATGAAAATGTTGAAGACCAAACGGCGTAAAAGTCAGGATGACCTCCCTCCTATCGATGGGGATTTCTATAACCTTGATCTACGGCTAACACCGGAGCAGCGGGACCTGCAGCTCAAAGTGCGAAATTTCATGGAAGATGAAGTGCGGCCACTTATAAATGACCACTGGAACCGGGCAAAATTCCCATTTGAGATCATAGAAAAATTCGCAAAACTGGGGATCACTGGGGTTCCTTATGAAGGGTATGGATGTCCAAACCTTTCCTTTTTAATGGAAGGGATCATTGCCCAGGAGATCGCGAGGGTAGATGTTTCCATCTCCACCTTCTTTGGAGTACACAGTGGGCTGGCCATGGGTTCAATATACCTATGCGGAAGCGAGGCACAGAAACAGGAATGGCTGCCAAAGATGCAAAAACTGGAAGCCATAGGCGCCTTTGGACTTACAGAGCCTAACGTAGGTAGCGGGGTAGCCGGAGGAATGGAAACCACCTGCAGGTTTGATGGAGAGAACTGGGTGCTTAACGGACAAAAGAAATGGATTGGTAATGCCACCTTTTCTGATGTCACGGTGATCTGGGCCAGGGATGAGGATACCAATGAAGTAAAAGGATTCCTGGTGCGGGCAAAGGAAAACCCAGGTTATAAAGCTGAAAAAATGGAAGATAAAATGGCGTTGCGAATTGTGCAAAATGCCATTATTACCTTGACAGATTGTAAAGTGCCGGAAAGTGACCGGCTGAAGCATGCAAATTCTTTTAAAGACACCGCCAAGGTATTGCGAATGACGCGGGCGGGAGTAGCCTGGCAGGCAGTGGGCTGTGCACGTGGCGCATATGAAAGCGCACTCAAATATACCCGGAAAAGGGAGCAGTTTGGCAGGCCAATCGCCTCCTATCAGCTTATACAGAATCACCTGGTGGAAATGCTTTCAAATCTTACCGCTATGCAAACAATGGTCTTCCGCCTTTCAGAAATGCAGGACCAGGGAATGCTTACAGATGAGCACGCCTCCCTGGCCAAAGTCTACTGCAGCATGAGGACAAGGGATGTGGTGAGCCGCGCCAGGGAAGTCATGGGCGGCAACGGGATCCTGCTGGAATATGATGTCGCAAGGTTTGTGGCAGATGCTGAGGCAATCTACAGTTATGAAGGAACAAAAGAAATAAACTCACTTATCGTTGGCCGGGCAATAACCGGGTACAGCGCATTTGTGAATTAATAAACTTATAAAAACAAAAAAATGTCGGTTTTAGTTATTAGCCCGGGAAGAAACCCGGAAGCATGGGTAAGGGAGTTGAAAAATCAGCACCCGGGAATGAACATAGTGGTTTATCCCGAACAACACGATGATGAGGAGGTAGAATATGCCATTACGTGGAAACACCCAAGGGGAATTTTCAAAAATTATCCAAATCTTAAAGTTATTGCCTCTATGGGTGCCGGGGTAGATCACATTACCAGCGATCCCGAAATTCCGGAAGACGTGATCATCACACGGGTCGTGGACAAACAGCTGCGGGTAGATATGTGTTCCTTTGTGCTTGCATTGGTAATGGATAACTTGCGAAATATTTCTATTCATCATTGCAGCAAAAGCTGGGAGCCAAAGAAATATAAACGAATTCAGGATACCCATATCGGGATTATGGGCCTTGGGGAATTGGGCAGCGGGGTAGCAGAAAACCTAAAGATAAACGGATTCAAGGTTTCCGGCTGGGCAAAATCCAAAAAGGAGATCGACGGAATAAATACCTATAGCAGTGAGGAACAGGATGAATTCCTGGAAGAACTGGATATCCTGGTATGTCTATTACCCCTTACAAAGGAAACTGAAAATATCCTCAATAAAGATCTGTTTGACAAGCTGCCTAAAGGAGCTTACCTCATCAATGTCGCCCGGGGAGAGCACCTGGAAGAACAGCACCTGCTGGATGCAGTTAACAGCGGACAGCTAAGCGGGGCAGCACTGGATGTTTTCAGAAAAGAACCCCTGCCAGAGGAGCATCCTTTTTGGGAAAATGAGAATATTTTTATTACTCCGCACATCGCCAGCGTAACAGATCCAAAGCATGTGGTACCCCAACTGGTTGAAAATTATGAAAGAATGACTGAAGAGGAAGAACTTTTAAACGTGGTAACGCAGGAGAAAGGATATTGACCAAATTTAAATCTTAAGTTATGAAGGAAATAAAGAACATTCTGGTAGCAATAGATTTTAATGACACCGTGGGCGAGCTCTTAGGCTATGCTGAAGGGATTGCGGCAAAGTTTGGGTCCAAAGTGTGGGTGCTGCATGTGGCAGCCCCAAATCCCGATTTTGTAGGCTACGAACCCGGCCCTCAATATATACGCGATATCAAGGCAGATGAGCTGCGAGAAGAACACCGCTCCCTGCAAAGAATTTGCAAGACTTTTTTCGATGAGAGCATAGATTGCGAGGGGCTGCTCATCCAGGGGTCTACCGTGGAAACTGTGGTTGACGAGGCAAAAAAGCTAAAAAGTGACCTGCTCATAGTCGGAACCCATAAACACAGTTTCTTTCACGATCTTTTCTCTGAAAATGTTTCCCTGGAACTACTGAAAAAAGCTGAGATCCCATTGTTAGCTATTCCTATTGAAGATGAAGAGGAGGAGTAGAGAATTTCCAATCTCTTGACCTATTATGAGAAGGAGCAAAATTCTCTTCCTTAGTAGACCTCACAGGTTTTTGAAACCTGTGAGGTCTGTGTCGTGCTATGCAAAGTGTTAAGGGTACTGGCAGTTTTATTAAAAACAATCCCTTATCATCCTGCAAAATGCTTTTTCGCGCAACTAAGGATTTCTGGCGGAGGAATAATATCGAGGTTCTTTTTGATATTCTGCGGGAGGAGAAGCGAGTTTACCGATTGTGGACTTCATTGCATTTTTCTCTATCGGCAACTGTCCTTTCCCACTGCACCGACTGTAGGGATTCTTCGCTGCGCTCAGAATGACAAAAGGTTGGAATATTACTCTTCCTCTTTGTGTTCCTTCCTGGTTGAATGAAGCATTTCCAATTTCCAGCCGTCTTCGGTTCTTATCGCAGAGGCGCTTTCCAGCCAGTTCATCTCGCCTACTTTCCTGCCGTCTATTTTAAATTCGGCTTTATTGTGGTAGGCGGTCCAGGCCATATCTCCTTTAATCTTAACCTCAATAAAATCGAAGGTATTAATCCGTTCCGGCATCTGCTCCATTTTCAGCATCATATTCATGTATTTGTTAATGGAGTCGTTGGTCCAAACCTCCCCGTGCTCCAAAAGCAGGAAATCCCTGGTGTAATAAGTGTCAATTTTATCGATTTTTGCCTCAGATAATAGGTCCTGAAAAGAATCGATGATAAGTTTTTTCACAAGTTCCTCGTCCTCCCGCATTGCAGTTTGTGCTACAAGCGGAATGGAAAGGAACAGCATCATACAGGGTAGTAACAGATTTTTCATATTCTTGGTTTTAGTTAGCTATTTATTTTAGGTTGAGACAAATTTAGAGATGCCGCATTATTAATTCTCAGTTTTAATTTTTTAACCTCACCTACGGAATTTATCCTCTCCTGAATACTAACTTTAATGTAAGGTTTTTTCAGAAATAATTTGATTGCTTATAATTCCTGTCATCTGAATGCTGATCTTTCAGAAGACATCCTGCAATTACTGCCAAATTCAGCATAAATTCTGGCATTTATTTTGAAGTTAACCCGGGAAATGATCACTTTTATATTATAGTACCTAATTAGAAATTATGAAAAATCTAAAATCTTCCCTGCTCATCTTCCTTTTTGGAACCTTTTTAACCAACGCCCAGAATACCATTGAGGTAGAGATCACTAATTTTGATAATAATACGGGGGTGGCTTTCATAGGACTTTACAATTCTGAAGGGGCATTCCTTAAAACCCTTTATAAAGGTGAAAAGGCAGAGATCAAAAACCGGAAGGTGGTACTAACTTTCGAGGACATTCCCAATGGCACTTATGCTATCTCCGCTTTCCATGATGCAGATGAGAACGGGGAACTTACCACAAATTTCATAGGAATTCCAAAGGAAAAGTACGGGGCTTCCAATAATGCCCCTTCCAGATTTGGTCCACCAAAATGGAAGGATGCGCGTTTTGAGGTGCGGAATGGTGAGACGGTTTACCAGAAGATTGAATTGTAACATTTGAGAATTTGAATACGATCAGGTTCGCTGTAAAAAGGTTTTTTTTTGACCCGTCAGGGACTGGATATGGGTAGCACTATAAGACATAAAATATCCCTGTGCCTTTAGGTACGGCATATAAATTCACGACACATATTCTGTACCTAAAGGCACAGGTAACCGTCTACATAATTTTTTTTAACAATAGATAGTCCCTACGGGACATTATGAATAAATGTCCTGAATAGCAATATTCCTATTCTGCCAGGATCTTTCAAATTGAATTGTACCCGGAAGGTGAATATAGTTTTAGTGTGAGGGTAATTTTCTTAATAAGACATTAGATGCTGAAACAAGTTACCATTGACGTATTCTATATTCTATATTATCCACGGGAGTCTCTGCCCATTTCATAGGACCGCCTTTTCTTTTTTGCTGCAATCCTCACCCTTTGGTCGTCGGTTGCAAGAAAAAGAAACAAAAAAGTCTAGGCTTACGAAAGCTTATCTAAATTTATCATTCGGTGGCTAAATTTTAGGAACTCGCGGGCAAATGAATTCAAGCGAGATTAATTCCCTTTCGCTCAAACAGCCTAAAATTCTTAACGCCCCTCTCATTTCAAATTTTACGATAAGCTTTCGTAGGCCAGGAAAAACCTTAAAACGAAAATTTACCTCCAATGTTGATTCTCCTACGTCATCACCTCACGCTAATGAAAACATTTTTATTGGGGTCTCAGCATGACGTTATTAAAAATGTTTTTTGTCCTTACGAGACAACTACACCATCTCCACAACCGGCTCCCCTGCCGGGGCCATCTTCTTTAAAGCCTCAATAAAATTATCGATGAACTGCTCTCTTTCCTCTTCAGGCAACAGGTCGAGGGACAGGAATGGGTTAAGGTCTTCAAGTTCTACCAGCAACAGGGATTCATCCCGCAATCTACAGGCGTCTACACGGGTTATTCCCCTTTGCATATTGTTCCATTGCAGGAACTGCTGCGCAAACTCGAGGTCGGCCCGGGTGGGTTCGTATTGCGTAAGCTCCCACCTTCTTTCTTTGTTGGGAGCGTACATCGCGTATTGAAATACATCATTCAAATAATAGAACGATACTTCATATCTGAAATCGATAAAAGGCTGGATCAATTTCCCTTCAGGTTTTGATTCATGGAATTCCTGCGGACTCAGGATCTCCATTCCTACAGAGTCGGCACCATTCTTCAGCTTAACAATATATTGTTCTGGTTCGCCAAGTTTATAGCTGTCTTCATACTTTTCCGCAGTGGGTATCACCGGGAATCCAAGCGCCTGCAGGTCCAGCAAATACTGTTTCCCTTTTTGATCGCCCTTTCCATCAAAGGAATTGAAGGTTGAAAGGTTTCTCTCCTTAACCGCCTTCAGCAGTTCATTATACTCCTCCTCATACTCCAGTACACATCCGGCGTTCCTGAAGACAAGTGCATCTATCCCATCCAGGAGGTTTGCAGCTTGCCGCGGATTGGTGATTATTACATTAAAATGCTGCTGTAGCCTGGAGGTGATAAAAAGGTCCTCTTCATAATATTTACGGCCCTTGGCAACGTAATAAAGGTCTGTTACATAAAGTATTTTCATCATAATGATCTGCCTGTTTAAAGGAGAGCGAATTTAAAAAAGAAAACCAAAATGCAATGAGAAAAAAGAGGAAAAACCTCGCGGGCCTAAAATCTACTTTTTCGGCTAAAAATGTTCAGCCATTCAAACTTACGAGCATAAAAAAACGAAATAAGACTCTATAGCACCGGCAATGCAAAACACAGAAGTACCAGTAGGAATTTTTCGTCTTTTTCTAACCGTTTATTCAAAATCACATAGATAAGAACAGTAAAAAACAATAAACCCAGCATAAAATAAACCAGGTTCTGCAACCACTGCGGAAAGAAAAATGTAATTGCAGATGATTCCAATGAGAAACTTCTAATCCTTATCTAACTTAGCGGTTTTTTCCGGCGGGAATATGCAGGCAGGCCAGACCTATCACAGGGAATAAAATGGTAGTGTAAATAAGAGCATTCTTTCTATACCCTGTAAGATTTTCTCTTTTAGCAATGTCCATTAAGGTATAAACCATCAGGATCAAATTGGGAATAAATATCAAATAAAGTATCGTGGCCTTATCCATCTTTATGAATTAGAATGAAGGTCTAAAATACAATAATATTGGCCCTAAAAATATAATAAAACTATTATTTTGAAGACGTGATAACAGCCGGGCGTTGCTTGTGGTAATCGGCAGCTATAACTTCTCTCACACCTGTTTTATAGGGAGTGGGTCTTTGTGAAAATTTGCTTTCAAATTTATCGCTGTTGAACACGTAATCGCGGTCATATTGATAGAGCATTTCCACGCTTTCCTTCATCTCCGGAATAAAGATCCCCAGGAATCTTACAAAGGATTTTCCCACCCGGCGAAATTTTGGTTCCAAATGCATTTCCTTAGCGATCTCCTCTACCCACTGTTTTCCAGTCAATGGTTCTTTTGCAGTTGGCAGGTGCCAGGTCTGCCCATAGGCATCGGGTGTATTGCCCAGCAGGGCCGTAGCTTTCCCGGCATCTACAGTGTAGGTGAAGGAATGTTTTTTATTATAATCCATAAGCCAATTTGCCTTTTTGCCCTTGCTCAACGGTTTGATCACAGTTTCATTCAATAGTCCGGAATCTTTTATTCCGGGGCCGTAGAAGTCGGCACTACGGGCTATAAGGGCCTGCAAGTCTTTTGATTTCACCGCAGCCCATAACATCTCCACCAGCCTGGCACGGACTTTACCCTTTTCTGAAGGGGGATTTACCGGCAGGTCCTCTGTAATAGGATCCAGGTTGCTGCCATCGTACATATAGATATTATCAAAGAAAACCAGTTTGCATCTAACTTTAAGGCAGGCTTTGATCACATTTTCCATAATAACAGGCCATTTCTCCTGCCATACTTTGGTATCATAAGGCAGCCCAACAGTGAGATACGCAATATCTGAACCTGTAACTGCCTTGAGAGTTTGGTCATAGTTGGTAAGATCTGCAACCAAAACCTCATCTGTCTCATTCACCGCCTGGGGGTTGCGGCTTACAAGTCTTATCTCCATGGTGTAGAAAGTAAGTGCTTTCGCTAGTTCTGTGGCAATAACACCACCCGCTCCTAGTATTGTTTGCATCTTTTGGTGGTTTTAAATTAGCATTTTGAACCCTTTTCTCAACGCACCTCTAAGTTACTACTAATTAGATAATTAAAGAATATTTTTACTGAAGGTTTGTAGGAGAAAATAGCGTTTTTAACTCTTATCCCGAACCCTCTGTCCGAGTAAGTTTTCTGAAGCCAGGAGGCGAAAAGTAAGTTTATCGAGAATTCCGGGAAGTACAAAAATATCTAGAAGTCTCGATACAAATTTTACCTACGCTACCGCTGCGGTAAAAAACACTACCTGACGAAGAGGGTTTAATTTAAAAATCTAAAACTTTAAACCGAAAGCCGACAGTTCGAAATTTTGATAATTTTTTTATTAGCGTGAGGTGATGACGTATTTCCCCGGCCTACGAAAGTTTATCGTAAAATTCTTTTTCTTGCAACCGACGACCAAAGGGAGAGGATTGCAAGAAAAAGAACAAGCGGTCCTATGAAAGAAGGGTTTTGTAAACTGAGCCATTATATAACCGTATCTATGGGCACAGAGATCTTATTTATTTCGTTTCTACCCAATTATCGCCCTAACGGCCCAAATTCTTAGAGAAAAATTTCGTAGGTATTCTAAACTACCCTAAAACAATTGAATTGGTTTCCCTATAAAAATTTAATCTCATCATCAGGCAATTTAATTCCTCGCACTTCCCACAAAACAATCTATTCTTTTTTATCTTGCTTCCTCATATGAAGCAATCTGCAGATGATCACTAAGAAAGACCTGGAAAACGTACACCAACGTATTTTGCCCTATATTCACCGCACCCCGGTTTTGACTTCGCACCTATTAAATGAAATGGCGGGTGCTGAAATATTTTTCAAATGCGAAAATTTTCAGCGTATGGGAGCTTTTAAAATGCGTGGAGCAGTGAATGCCATTTTGAATCTTTCCGAAGAGAAACGGCAGAAAGGCGTTGTCACCCATTCCTCAGGAAACTTTGCACAGGCTGTTTCGCTGGCGGCGAAAAGTGCGGGGGTACCTGCTTGTATTGTGATGCCCTCTTCTGCTCCGCAGGTGAAAAAGGATGCTGTCAAAGGCTATGGCGGGCAAGTGACCGATTGCCCTCCCACTCTTGAGGAAAGGGAAAAGGCGGCCCAAAAGATCATTGATGAAACCGGCGCCACTTTTATCCACCCTTCAAATGACCTGGATGTGATCTATGGACAGGGAACGGCTGCTTTGGAATTATTGCAGGATCACCCTAACCTGGAGTATGTGATAACTCCCGTTGGCGGCGGCGGACTCATTGCCGGAACTGCTCTTGCAGTTCATTTTGCTTCAACAACCTGTAAGACCATAGGCGCAGAACCCTTTGAAGTAGACGACGCCTACCGTTCCCTCCAAACCGGAAAAATAGAGACAAATGAGACTACCAATACTATTGCAGATGGATTGAAGACCCAGCTTGGGGATAAGAATTTTCCAATCATTAAGGAGCATGTTTCAGAGATCATCCGGGTGGAGGAAAAAGAGATCGTCTCTGCGCTTAAACTCATTTGGGAACGTATGAAGATCATCGTGGAACCGTCAAGTGCTGTGGCTTTCGCGGCGGTTTTGCGGGAAAAGGAGAAATTCCGGGGTAAGAAAATTGGGATCATCATCTCCGGCGGGAATGTTGATCTTAGTGATTTGCCGTTTTGAATAAAATTTTAGCCTCCTAATTATGGTTATTTTTTATAAAATTTGTCCTCCTGCCATTTTTTAGGATTGTTAATGATATATGCTGAAATATTTTGGTGAGACCTTTCATTTCTAATTATTATTTCCCAATAATTCCGTTGCCATAATTTTCCCATTGTTTTGTTTTGAGATTTGTATATCTCGAGGCATTTATTGAAAACAATGGATTTGTAAGCCCCTATTATATTTCCAATTGTTGGGGCGACCCTCGCGGTCGCCCAATCGTCATTTTCTCCTAAATCATTCTTAGTGGCATCCCCGGAGGGGGCGACCGCAAGGGTCGCCCGTACGGGGTTATCATTCAAAATAATAATTCCGTGCATATGATTAGGCATGACCTGGAATACATCCAGATCTAAATTAGGGAAGCGTTCCGGCAATTTCTGCCATTCGTCATATGCAATTCTGCCAAATTCATTTAAGATCATTTCTCCGGCTTCGATTTTTCCAAATCTATGCTTCCTGTTCTGGCAAGGAATTGTAATAAAATACGCCCCGGCTTGTGTATAATCGTAGCCTTTAAGGCGGGTAGATCTTCGATTATGTCTTCTTACATCCCTCATCTTTCGCTATTCCGGTTTTCGAATCTTTTCAAAACCCTTTCTATCTCCTCCTCATACCTCTGCGTCCCCAAAAAATTATTATGGCCAAAGCCCTCCATAGTAATGAGCGTATCGCCGGGTTTGAATTCCTGTTGCAGCTTAAGGGAGGAGCCGTAATAAATGATCTCATCCTCATCCCCGTGCAGAATGGCCACTGGAGCATTTGTATCCCTGAGATATTTGCCTGTGCGGAGCTTATATTTTATTAAGAAAGATGGTATGATTTGCAGGGGCGTGGTATTATTCTTCAGGTCGGGGACAGAGTAGAAAGGCGCCTGCAGGATCAAAAGCTTTGGAGAATTTTTGGCTGCCAGCCTCGCAGCCATTCCCGACCCTATGGAATGCCCCAGCACGATGATATCCTGCTCCTCATACTCCTGCTTTACGTAGTCATAAAGGCTTTGCATATCCCGGTGAAGCTGTGCTTCATTCTGTATGTTACCCTCGCTTTTGCCGTATCCCCGGTAATCGGGGATGAAAAGGTCATAATTGAACCTGGTGAAAGTTTCGGCTACACCTCCCCATCCTTCCAGGGAGCCGGCATTTCCATGGAGGTAAAAAACCACTCCTTTTGGTTTCTCAGCTTTGAACAATAAAGCATTCAGCTCCTTTCCATCGTGCATTTTTACAAATCGCTCCTCAAAATCACCGGAAACTCCAAATTTAAAATCCCTCGCTAATGTCTGCGGAAAAAATATCATCTTTTCCTGGAAGAAATAGGCGAGAGTGCAAATAAGCAGATAAAGTCCTGCTAGAACTGAAATTAAGATTATAAGATTTTTCATAGAAAGAAAGATACAGATTCCGGATTACTTTTAGGCCAAAGCCTTGAGTCTGGAGTCTGGACCAATTTTAACTTAACAGAAATATTATTATATCTGCTTCAGAAGAATTCAGGTAAAATTCTGTTTCTTTAAGTGTGTTTCTTCAGAAAAAATAAACGTATGATTTATGCCTCTAACCTTCAGCATTAGACATTCAGCATTAATTTTCAACAGCCTCTTCTGTATTTTTATTATTATGCTCCCTGTACAGCTTTTCGCCCAGTTTACCTTCATCGCCTAAGGCCCTGCCCTTAATAAGCCAGGCTGCCCCGAAAAGAAACAACATGACAGCCTCCAGCACCAGGGTGGAATTTTCAAACAATTTAAATTTTTCTGAAACCGGGACCAGCAACATACAAACTATTATCCCAATCCCGCAAAACCGGTAAATATGATTTTCATTTAACCTGCTCACTGGAATTTCCTCGTTCTGCTCCTGCCCTATTGTGAAAACATTAAGCGCCAGCAATGCAAAGATCCCAAAAAGACCTGCCGCAAAACCATAATGCAGCCACCCCAGCCAGTACAAGTCATATGGAATGAGCGTGTACAACTTTTCCTGTCCGGGGGCAGGGTTTACAGGTATAAGCGCTACTCCCAAAGCCATGATGCCGGCGATATTGGTTAGTAATTGATCGTTTTTAAAGAAAGATTCATTATCGTGGCCTTTGTACCTAATAAGGAATACCCCAACTGCACTTAAGGTACCCGTGAGGATCTCCCTAAAATTTGTATAATAATAATCACTTATTGAAGGCTGGAGCGAAGTGTCAAAAAACCTGAAAAGCGATAAAATCACCAGGATGACTGGAAGCAGTAATCCCAAATAACCTATAGCTCTCCTTATACGCCGGTAGGTAAAAATATCATTTTGTCCTCTCCTGCCTTTTCTGTTTCCCTGGTTCATCCATTAAAAAGTTTTTTATTGGAACAGGAACTTTCTCCCTTTCTTTCCACTATTTTGAACCCCTTAGCTGCCGGGAATCCCTGGAAAGGATCTTACGGGCAGTTGCAAGCAGGCTGGTGTAGCTGCCAACATCGACTCCCTGTTCATCGCCCCAGCTCTCCCCACGGGTACGCACCGTAATCGCATCTTTTTCCCAGTGCCAGGAGTAGATGATCTTTTCATAAGCGGTCTCAGGTTCAGCATAGTTAAAGGTGTTTCTTTGCTCATCATAAGGATACTGGTTCTCTGTTTCGACGATCATAATTGGCTGGTCGTTCTTAAGATAAACTGTGGTAATAAACTGCGCATTGGAGAGAAATATACTTTGGGAGATCTTACGTATTTCTTTTCCCAGCAGCCATACCTCCAGGCTTCCTCCCCCATCTGTAGCCCTGTTGTAAACATCATTGGTATCAAAAGAATAATGCTCCAGGCCGGGATCCATATCGATCTTGCTTACCTCACTGTCTATATCAAGCACAGATAATTTCTGGCCCTGCACCGCAAAGCTAAAAAGGCATATGAGAATTGAGATCGAAAATTTCATCATTTTGGGCGGCAGTTTTTCTATTTATTAAACTGATAAACAGGCATAACAACGAAGATACCGTTTATCCGGGAATTTTCAGAATTTGTTTAAGGAATGAATACACTGTTGTCCGGTTAAAGAGTCTTGACCGCTTCCGCTGCTAGAATATAGAACCCAGACTAAAATCTACGACAGCCATATATAGCAAGGCTAAACGGAAATTTACATTATATTAATCGGACACCAATAGATTGAAAATTGAAATTTTGAAAATGTTGCTGTCCGATTAAAGCTTATAATTTAACTGAAGCCTTGATGCGTGAAATCAAAGAACACGTTAGCCTCGCCCAGGGGAAGGTTTCGATTCTGATATTTTTAAATCTTCTATTTATTCAGCAGCTTGACTAATTTCTATTCCAGGCTGTATAAATAAAAGAGTGGATTCCATATTTAAGCAGCGACAATGATCCATATCCTTTTAGCTGAGACCAGTGACTTTAAAGCCTCAATTTAATTTTTGTAAAAAAAAATTTCAAGGTACTTCCTCTATAGTTTTTACTTACTCACCATAGTTATTTAGTATATAAATCGAAAAGCTATAAGGAAAAATTATAGTATTTTTATAGTAGTTAAATCAATTAAACCTTCCAACAATGAAAAATAACGATCACGACACTCACGGTAACCACAAAGTATGGGAAGTCAACGAATCCAGCCGCTGTCCTTTTATAGGCGGGGCCCTGGATAAGACTGCTGGCAGTGGTACATCCAACCGCGACTGGTGGCCTAATTTATTGAACCTTTCAATTTTAAGACAACATTCAAACCTCTCTGATCCTATGGGGGAAGGTTTTAATTATGCTGAAGAATTCAAAACCCTGGACCTTGCAGCAGTGAAGAAGGATCTTCACGACCTAATGACCGATTCTCAGGACTGGTGGCCTGCAGATTATGGCCACTACGGCCCTTTATTCATACGAATGGCCTGGCACAGTGCCGGTACTTACCGAATCGGTGACGGCCGCGGGGGCGCAAGTTCAGGCTCACAGCGGTTTGCACCATTGAATAGCTGGCCAGATAATGCCAACCTTGACAAAGCACGCCTACTTCTATGGCCTATTAAACAAAAATATGGCAGAAAACTTTCATGGGCAGATCTTATGATACTCACAGGAAATGTTGCTCTTGAATCTATGGGACTTAAGCCTTTTGGTTTTGGCGGGGGACGTGAAGACATCTGGGAACCAGAAGAGGATATCTACTGGGGATCTGAGGGGGAATGGCTAGGCAACAAAGAAAGATATGCCAATGAGGACCGGCTTGAAAATCCGCTGGGTGCTTCACATATGGGACTTATCTATGTAAACCCTGAAGGTCCTAATGGAAACCCAGACCCTCTTGGAGCAGCCCGTGATATAAGGGAAACCTTTGGGCGTATGGCAATGAACGATTATGAGACCGTAGCTCTAATCGCCGGTGGACACACCTTTGGAAAGACCCACGGGGCAGCAGATCCAGTAGAAAATGTAGCTGCAGAGCCTGCCGGGGCTGCCATCGAAGAAATGGGCCTTGGATGGAAAAATAAATTTGGGACCGGAAATGCCGGCAGTACTATCACGAGCGGGATTGAAGGGGCGTGGACCACATCACCAACAAAATGGAGCAACAACTTCTTTGAGAACCTCTTCAACTTTGAATGGGAATGCCATAAGGGCCCTGGAGGTGCCTATCAATGGAAACCAAAAGGAGACGCAGGTGCAGGAATGATTCCAGATGCTTTTGATCCTGAGAAAAAGCATGCTCCTTTTATGCTAACTACAGATATTGCTTTACGGGAAGACCCTTCCTATGGAAAGATCTCCAGGCATTTCTTTGAGAATCCCGAGGAGTTTGCAGACGCTTTTTCACGGGCCTGGTATAAATTAACCCACAGGGACATGGGACCTGTTTCCCGTTACCTGGGGCCTGAGGTGCCAACTGAAGAATTACTTTGGCAGGATCCTATTCCAAAAGTTGATCATGAATTGATAGACAGCAAAGATGTTGAAACGCTTGAGAAAAAGATCCTGGACTCCGGGCTTACAGTATCCCAATTGGTGACTACAGCCTGGGCATCGGCCTCTACCTTTAGAAATTCAGATAAGCGCGGGGGAGCCAATGGAGCCCGGATAAGCCTGGAGCCACAAAGGCACTGGGAGGTAAATAATCCACCGCAACTCCAAAGGGTAATTATGAAACTGGAGGAGATACAGGAAGATTTCAATAGCTCCCAAACTGGAAATAAGAAAGTTTCCCTGGCAGACCTTATCGTTCTTGGAGGATGTGTCGCAGTGAAAAAAGCTGCGAAAGATGCAGGATATGATATTGGAGTGCCTTTTGCTCCAGGCCGCACAGATGCTACCCAGGAGCAAACAGATGTGGAAGCATTTGAGCCACTGGAACCAATTGGAGACGGCTTTAGAAACTATTGGAGTAACAGGGATGGTATGAACGCCTCACAGGAGGAACTACTTGTGGACAGAGCACAGCTTTTATCCCTTACCCCACCCGAAATGACAGTACTGTTAGGAGGAATGCGCGTGTTGGACACCAACTATGATGGCTCCAAAAATGGAGTATTTACAGACCGGCCGGGGCAGCTTACCAATGATTTCTTTGTAAACCTGCTAGATATGAGAACAACCTGGAAAGCCAGGACAGATGTTCAAAACGTATTTGACGGCAGTGACCGTAACAGCGGCGAAGGTAAATGGACAGGTACAAGGGTTGACCTTATTTTTGGTTCCAACTCTGAACTTAGAGCAATTGCAGAAGTCTATGCCCAGGAAGATTCCAAAGAGAAATTTGTGAAGGATTTCATCAAAGCCTGGGATAAGGTGATGAATTTGGATAGATATGATATTAGAAAATAATCATGTGCCTTAAAGGCAATTCAATGCTCACATTCGATTAAAAATATAAATGGCCTCTTCCCGGGGCCATTTTTTTATTTCATTTCCGGGGGGAGTTGCATATTAGATTTAGAACTCACAATCTGTAACCACCACGGTACTCTCATTGCTTAAAGTAGCTATTTGTTCAAACTCTTCAGGAATGTCGTCAATGCAAATGTGTTCTGCATAAGGATAGTTCCCCATATTTGAACCCCCAATATCCTCAGCACGCAAGGTTGATAGCACTGAGTTATTTTTCAGGATAAGGGAACGAATACGATTTTCAGAAATGTCAAGCCATTCCAGGTTAGTGAGGCAATGGAAGTCAAAAATCTCGGGTTCCCCTCCTTCCAGGTAATAGGTATTCAGCTTTTTAAGCGAAGGGATCTGGCAATAATCAATATTTAAAAAACTATTGGTGAGATCAAGGTCAATTAAACCTGTGGTACCTTCAAAATTAACATCCATAAAATTAATTGGAAGGCCTATGTTATCATCTGTAAAATACTCATAATGCGGCCTGTCATTGATCAACCTTACCGTAGCCAAATTTGTGAGGCCGGAAAGATCCAATACATCACTAAAATTTGTTGCGAGATTATTAAACTCAAGATATTTTAGATTTGTTAATCCGGTAAAATCGTAGCTGATCAATTCAGAACCCGTTACCCCTGTGCCAATTCCGTCACCCTGACCGGTTATCTTAAGGTATTCAAGATTGATGAAATTCTCAATTCCGGAAAAATCAACAAGTCTCCCAATTTCGTGGTAATAAAAATTCATTATCAATCCTTTTATAACCTCTGCCTCACTGCGCTGAATCTCGCCATCATTATTTAAATCAATGTCATTGTCCCCCACGCCATCACCCGTAGTGTCTATTGAGTTACTGCTAAGGAGCTTATCCCTGAAAAGTTCATCGGGAATAAAAATAATATCCTCTGCAACCGGCTCCTCAGGTTCATTATCATCTGTTGTTTCAGTATCGCATGAGGTGAAAAACAAAGCCAGTGCCATACACATGAACGTAGTGGTCCTTTTCATTATTCAATGGAAGTTTATGAGTACTAATTTGTGTAGGGCAAGTCTAAGATAAATAAAATCTCAAGTAAAAAACTAAAGCAGAAGGTTTTAAATATGAATTCCTGCTTCAAACAAAAAGGAAGGTCGTCAATCTAAAAATTTCAATTGTAGTCGCCCTATACCAGGAGAATAGCGTACCGTACAGAATCAGGATATGAGTTATTAAATTTTAATACTTTCCCCTCTTCTCTCTATTCTCTTCTCTTTATTCTTCCGTCCTGATTCTTGTTTCTTGGTTCTTGGTTCTTAATCAGAAGATTCCTCCTGCTCATACCTTCCCCTCAACAACCCGATCATTTGCCCAATTCCAATTCCAAAATACATACGGTCTTTGTTGATTTGCAGCAAAGGGGAAAGAGACAAGCCATAATACCGGGTAAAAGGAAATTCAAGTTTAGGGTTTATGATCAAACTTAGCGTGTTGTAGCTTTGGTAATCATAAGTATAATTTTGCGCTAAAAAACTACTTGTTTCTACCGGCTCCCAGTTGGTGGGCTCATTGATTATGGTAAATGCGACTCCCAGGGACAAATTGGCGCGAATAGTCCCTTTTTTATTAAACTTGTAAACTTTTCCCGCCATAAGCTGGATGTTTTGCAGTTGATCATAGGGATTGGCCAAACCCAGTGTTAGTAAACCTATAATACCCGAGGAATAATTTTCGGGTGCGGCGACAGGGCGCCTAATAAAACCCGAATATCCTATCTTAAAAGAGTAAGATTCCCTAAGCACATAATTTGCATTGATATCTACTCCCAAATAGTTCCCGGCACTAACTTCAGCAGAATGATAGATGGCGTGGTTCTGAGCGAATTGCGCATGTACAGTGTTAAAACAGAATAGAATAAATAGGAGGATTAAGGTTTTCTTCATTTGGAAATTAAGAGATCTCCAATGCAAAATTAAAAGGAGAAGGAAAAGTTAAAGATTTTGAGGTAATTACCAAAAACAATTTGGTTCATTAAGTGATTCTTTGCGGTATGTAATTAAGGAATTACTAATCTGGAATGGAAATTACCATTCCTCAATTTATTTATTACAAGTTCATCCCCCACCGCGACCACGGCTTTATAATTACACTTCAGGGCTAAAAACGGATAGTTGCGAGTGCTAAAAGGGTACAAATCTACTTTACAGTTATTGCCAATTTCACCTCCATATTTCTTAACTTTAAGAGCAAATTCGGAACCAATGAAAACTCTCTTCTTCAGCGCGAAACAATATGATAAAAATTCATTTACAGATCAAAATAAGACTCACAACTTCCAGCTGGAGTTTGTAGAGGAGCCGCTGAACCGGCATACTGCCGTTCTCGCTAAGGGGTTTGACGCTATCTGTATCTTTGTAAATGACAGTGCAAATGCAGAGGTGCTGGATGTGCTTGCAGAACAGGGTGTGAAATTGATTGCGCTGCGAAGTGCAGGTTACAATCATGTTGATCTCTCCAAAGCAAAAGAACTTGGTATTAAAGTGGTGCGGGTTCCCGCCTACTCTCCTTATTCTGTTGCTGAACATACCGTGGCCCTTATACTTACCATTAACCGAAAAACCCACCGTGCCTACAACCGGGTGCGGGAAGGCAATTTTTCACTGAACGGCCTCATGGGATTTGACCTGCATGGCAAGACAGTGGGACTCATTGGCCTTGGAAAAATAGGAGTTTGTACTGCTAAAATTCTCCTGGGTTTTGGCTGCAAGGTCCTGGGATATGATGTGGAGGAACAGGAAGAGGTCAAACAACTCGGCGTGGAATACAGCAGCCTGGATAACCTCTATTTGAAGTCAGATATCATTTCCCTCCACTGCCCCTTAACCCCAGATACGCACCACATCATCGACAGTTCCTCCATTGCAAAAATGAAAAAGGGAGTAATGCTCATCAATACCAGCCGCGGAGCACTGGTGGATACCCAGGCGGTGATCGACGGACTCAAAAGCGAGTACATCAAATACCTGGGCATCGATGTATACGAGGAAGAAGCAGATCTTTTCTTCGAAGACCTTTCAGATAAAGTGATCAAGGATGATGTTTTCATGCGCCTGCTCTCCTTCAACAACGTCCTCATCACGGGCCACCAGGCATTCTTTACAGAAGAAGCCATGAGGGAGATCTCGAGGGTGACATTAGGGAATATTGCGAGTTTTGAACGAGGTGGGGAGGTTGAGAATGAGGTGGTTTGAAGGGGTGGCGGTTGGCGGTTGTCAGTTGTCAGTTTTCGGTTGTCGGTTGTCGGTTGTCGGTTGTGGGTTGAAAAAGTTCTAGGTTGTAGGTTGTAGGTTGAAAAAAAGTGGAGAGAGGAGAGTAGAGAGAGGATAGTCTGGACGTGTTATAGGTTGTGCTCAGTTGTCGGTTGTCGGTTGAAAAAGTTCTAGGTTGTAGGTTGAAGGTTAAAAAAAAGTGGAGAGTGGAGAGTGGATAGTTGGAACTTGTTAGTACGCTGTTCTCAGTTGTCGGTTGTCGGTTGAAAAAAAAGTGGAGAGTGGAAAGAGGAAAGAGGATAGTTGGAACGTGTTAGTAGGCTGTTCTCAGTTGTCGGTTGTCAGTTGAAAAAAAAAGTGGAGAGTGGAAAGAGGAAAGAGAAAAGTTGGAACGTGTTAGTAGGCTGTTCTCAGTTGTCGGTTGTCGGTTGAAAAAAAAGTGGAGAGTGGAAAGAGGAAAGAGGATAGTCAGTGCGGGTTATAGGTTGTTCTCAATTGTCGGTTGAAAAAAATGGAGAGGGAGGAGATCCTTAGTCCCGAGATTGTAATATTCCGATTTGGAATTTGGAATTTGGTTCCATTGTTGTCCTATTAAAATATGTAAAATCTTCCTTACCCTTTGAATAGCTAGACAGAGGGTATATCAACCTCGACCAGATGGTGGTTTTGAATCTAAAAAAGTTCAGGAAATTTGAATTTATGCAAAAGAATCTAAGTGGCTATTTTCCAGGCAATCATATTTTAGTCTAGGTTCTAGATTCCGGCAGCGAAGCGGTCTAGACTCTTTCACCGGACAACAATGATTTGGTGCTTGGAATTTAAAAATTAATCTCGCTTCTCAGAAACAAGTCCAGGCTTTAGATTCCAGACGCCAGACTCTCCTTCAATAAGAACTATTACATCAAATTTAGACGTTGGATCCTGAGAAGACATTTGGAATTTGGTGCCTGGAATTTGGTGTTTTTTAATCCCATAACTCCTAACACCTAACTCATAACTCAAAACTTTTCCCTCTTGTTTCATGTCTCTTGATTCTTGATTCTTCTTAACTACAGCCGGTAAAACAAACTAAACCCGATGCTAAGTATAACATCACTCATCCCTCCAATGTCTTCAAAAAGTCCTTCTTCCTCGCGGGAGAGGACAAAGGAAAGACCGGCATCTGCTGCTATACCCAGTTTGGGGGAGAGATTGAAGTCCTTGCCTAATCGCGGCACCAGTAACAGGTATTTCCTTTTTTCGTAATCGGTTTCAAGCCTTAATTGATAAATGCCAAGCCTGCCATACCAGGGGCGTCGGATTGATAGCACTGATGTCTCTCCAAAATGGTAATAATAATCTCCTCCTACCGAATACACATCCTCATATTCACCGGGAAAAAATCCCGCACTTATCCCCAGTTGAGATTGTCCCATTTGGTAACGGAGTCCTAAATTGATCAATTCAGGATGGCCGAGTCCTGTCGCAATATTAAATTTTTCCTGTGCCATGGCCGGGTTAGTAGCCAGTAGAGAAATGAGACCCAGAACCAGGGTTTGCAAAGGATGAAGTGATTTCATAACTATCCGAATTAAAAATCATTAAGAAAACCTGGTATAATCAATGCAACCGGCATTTTTAAGGGACCTAAGGTTTGCCTCCAGATCCCCATCCAAAAGGTTTCCGGATTTTTTTTGACAGAAAGGACATGGATTAATATCGCCATCTGTATCGATATAAAATCCCTTATACCCTCCACTAAAACAACCATGCCGGCGCTGATAATAACCGTGATAGGTGATAATTGGATAAGAAAGATATTTGGAAGAAAAATTTAATTCGGTATAAATTTCCTCCACGATCTCAAGATGTTCCGGATGTAAAAGCACATCTTTTCCAGCGAAATGCCCTACGGCCTTGGGTTCCAGAAACTGGACAAAGGCCACACCCATTTCCCTCGCCATTTCCATATATCCTATAAGGTTCTCCCGGGTGGCAAATTCCCTTGTGATGCAAATTGATAGAGATACAACGAAATCCTGCTCAAGTGCATTTCTTACAGCTGTTTCTGCCCACGAAAAAGCATCTTTAAAGCCCCTGAATTTGTTATGAAGTTCAGGATCAAAATGATCCAGGCTAACAAAAACACCAGTAAGCCCTGCCTCCTTTAAACGCCTTGCATTATCTTCTGTAAATTTAAATCCCGACGTATCAATCCAGAAGGTAGTTTCTTTTTTATTGGCTGAATTGAGGATCTCAATGATCCGTTCAACTTTCAGCATTGGCTCACCACCTGAAAATTGAATTTCACTCACCCCCTGCCCTTGAAGTTTTTGGACAATTTCTATAAGTTTAGCAGTAGAAAGGTTTTCCTTTTTATTTAAACTGTCCCATTCAAAACAATGATCGCATTGAAGAGAGCATTTTTTTGTAATAGCCATAATGACGTTATTAAACCTGTAAGTATCCTGCTTAACAGGTTTAAAATCATTAAGCTGACTAATCATAAATTTTTTAAAAGTATTACTCCTCCACCCCGGACCGTACAGGTATCGATAATATTTACCATCAACCTGTACTGTTTTTCTCAACTTAAAGTCTCCAACAAATTTTTTTCTGAGGATGATCAGGTATTTAAGTCCGCTAAGCACATCCACAGGATCTTTATAGCATTCCCGGGCAATTTTTATGATACTAAAAATGATCCGGAGGTTGATGTAGTCATTTCGCCAGCCACTTATAATATTAGTACGAGTGATAGTTTTTATTGTAGTCTTTTTAAAGGTGGCCTCTTCCCGAAGCGGAACCCTTAGAACGTGATCAGTTTGCATAGGTTAGGGCAAAGTCGAACATATCTTCTTCAAGGAATTTCCTGTACTGCTCTTCAGAAAAACGGCTAAACCTTCCACTTTCTTTGAACTTTTGTAATTCTGCAAATTGCGGGAGCCCCTTATAGTCACGAATATAGGTGTAATAACCCCTGTTTTTCAGAAATGCAGTAGCGCTACCTGTATGGTTTTCCGGTTTGTATTTAAAGGAGACAATTACCTCGTTCCCTACCTCGGGCTGGATCAAATATTGTTGATCTGCCTTCCGCAGTAATTCCGTTACGTCCTCGCCCTTCTCATCTATCGCAAAGGAAGGTTCCAAAACAACCTCTGTCATTTGTATATTTTCTGAAAAATCCATTCCCGCCCGGTCAATTTCCCAGAATATAAAGCCGGTCTCCAGTTTTAAAACCACCTTCTCCTCCTTGAAATTCCCCAGATCTATAGGCACAACAAGGTCCCTAAATGCAAGGGGCCCAATTGTAGGTATCTGCTCCACAAGCTTCCACTCTCCCCCGGTCCTTAAATAAACTGAAAGCGGAATATTTTGATCTTTACTCCATTGGGTAGATTCTTCTCCCGCGGTCTTTAATTGTTTCTTCTGGAAGGTGTTATAATATACCCCAAACTGCTCATTGAATTTTCCGAAGGTATAATCCAGCCAATATGAGTTTTTAGCGGTAAGAAAAAGTTTTGCCTGTTTTGCTTCGGAAGGTTTCGCGAATTCGAGAGTTATACTTCTGGAACCATTTGCAGTTTCAACTGAAGAATCAAACAAAAAGGATTTTCCATCCTGCTGAAGTAATTCCGGAAGCGAGGTCGAAAAACGATCTGAAATCGCCCTTTTTGGCGCCTCTATTTTCGAGAAACTGTGGGCATTACCCTTTTGGTCAAGAAGAACTTTTACATCCCCTGGATGCTCCAGCACGATCAATTGCAGAAGGTCTGTATATTGGATTTCCAATAATTCATTGGTAACCTTAATCATATACTCATCGCCCGAGGGGTCAAATTGAGGAAGTGGGATATAATCATCCCGCTGGATATTGGGAGTAATAGCACCCGGATATAACTCCCCCGGAAGACATATTCATTACCATCCTTTACATAAATAAACGGACAGGAACTTTTAGTAAGTGCCACTACAACTATTGCAACCGCAAAAACTGCCACGGCAGATCCTGCTGCATTAACTATGGACCGGCCTGCATTGGGTTTATTCACAGAGATTGAATCGAACATGGAAAAAGGGATGCTTACCTCTTCTCCCACCCTGAAATTCAGGTTCTCACTGGTATAAAAATGCACTTCATTTAAAGGGTTCTCCTTCGTGGGCCTGTATCTATAGGATTTTCTATTCACGGGCCTTTCAAATTTATGATCAGCACCTATGTTGGCAAGCACACCTTTTAATTCCTTTTTGTCATCATCCACCGTCACCTTATTGAGATGCACCATTTGACTTCCGGAATGAAGGATCACATACCTGTCCTCGGGTTCAAGTTTTTCAATTTGAGGGCCCGGCGGCTCCTGCAGCTCACTTTTATTCACCTTATAATAAGAACAGCCACAAAACCCCAGGAATAACACCAGGAGAATGATTGACTGAGACCGACGCCTATTAAAATCAAGAGATCGCAAAACCTGAAAGATAAACCCGGGTGTTTTCATCGTATATAGAATAAAAAGTTAGCTGTGGAATGAAAATCTATCTAATCACCGGGGGATGAATCGATTATGGGGTGGGGTTGGGGGATGTTGATTCTAATTTAGTGAAAAAAGAGATTCAGAGGTAAAATATTTTTAGGAACTAATCCGGTTAATTTTTAGTTATAAAATCGAAAGTTGTCAGTTGTCGGTTATCTTTTGTCGGTTGAAAAAAAGTGGAGAGGAAAGAGATCCTTAGTCCCGAGATAGTAATATTCCGAATTGGAATTTGGAATTTGGTGCTTGGAGCTTAAAAATCAATCTCGCTTTCAGAAACAAGTCCAGACTCCAGATTCACTGGCGTCCGGTAAAAATAGTATTTCCTGATTTAATCTTTATAAGCCTTGATTCTACCTCACTTCGATTTTTATTTTCAATCTATGGGGGTCCTATGTCAAAAAGGTTAGGGGCAAGCTGTATATTTTTAGGATAAATGTTAGGATCTGCTGATTTTAAAAGTAAGTCTGTAACTCTCACATAATTCATTAAATGAAGTCTAAATAGCCCGCAAATCACCGAATAAGATAATCTACAACGTCGCGACCCTTTTCGAGCTATTTGGACCAGTAAATCTGCTATAAGTGCACACCAGATTTGAATACGTATTGCATTCTCATTATCGCCAATAAAGCTGGTGATCTTGAGGTTTTGCTTGAGTCTTTTAAATAAAAGTTCAATTTGCCATCGCTGCTTGTATATTTCTGCAATAGTGCAGGCAGCCAGCTGCATATCATTGGTAATAAATTCAATTTCCCGTTGCTCTTTGTTATCATAAAACTTTATAATGCGGCATTTTACTTTTTGTTTTTGTTGGCTATGCCCTAATTCTGCTCTACAGTCTCCCAATATGCCATATTGCTCATCCTCCTTAGTTAAGAGGTTATAATTCCCCCAAGTTACTTTGCATCTTTTGTGCAGTCGGCTTACAAAACTGACATCGTTTTTACTCCAATGAATAAATAAACCAAAATTTAAGTATGCCTTATCAAAAACTACAATAGTCTGTGCAGGAAGTTTTTTAAATCGGGGCATAAAATTTTTATCATTTTCCGCTGCCTTAGTAATCATTATTAAGGAAGGAACCTGTTCTTTTAGCCACATTCCTGTATGTATTTTGACACCTCCTTTACGCCTCCCATTGGCCATAGCGTTACCACAGGCCTTCATTATATTCTTGAATAACGTAACAGTGGTAGAGTCAACCAAAAACAGCCTGGAGAGCCATTTTTCATTTTTAGGTATATTGCTGTCCGAGAAAAAACGATAGTGCTGCTTATATATGCTTATAAAGGTTTTTTCAAACAACTCAGAACACCGGCGCATATTAGCATCACTCACGGTGCTTCTGCATGGCATAGAACTCATTCCTAAATGTTTTAAACTTTGATTATGTGCTGCTAAACCAGAGCATAACTCACGTAGTCCGCCAACATTCTCAATAACCGCAAACAACATACAGACCAGGTGATCCCAGGATGTAAATCGTTTGGTATAGCGATCTGTACCTAATTGGCCAACTAAACGGTTAAAATTGCTTCGGGGAATAAAAGATAACAGCTGTCCGAGAACTGGCATTCCAGAATTTCTTGTAATTTTGTCCATAATGTCCGCTTTAAGTGGAACCTTTAAAGGGAGTCTGTGGTCGAAAACGAGGACTCCCTTTTTCCATGGTATTAAGGTAGGATTTAATTTGGTTTACCGGACGCCAGTGACTCCAGATTCTAGACTCCAGACTCTTCTTAAAAACTTTTAACCCATAACTCATAACCGTTTCTCTATTCTCTTCTCTCTATTCTTTTTTCTTGTTTCTTGATTCTTGGTTCTTTTTAAGTAGGAAATCCTTAACTTTATTAGATAACTGAAATCTCCCAATGTTACCCACACTCTCGTTCCTTCCCATCGTGCTGCTCATTGCCCTTTGTTTGCTGCGCAATGTGAAGGAGGGGGTATTTATAACGTTCGGGGTTACCTCGCTGCTGTTCTTTTATTGGGGAACCGGGTTTTCTGAATTTGCCGGTTCGCTGGTAGTGTCTGCCTTTACTACCCTCAACATCCTGATGATCGTTTTCGGGGCGGCTTTTCTTTTCAATATCATAGAATCTAATGGGCTTATTAGCAAAATAAGCACTTCGGTAGCCCAACTGCATCCTTCGAACGAAATTAGGTTCTTTCTTTTGGCGATTGGGCTTACGGCTTTTTTTGAGGGGGTTGCAGGATTTGGAACGCCGGGGGCTATAGTTCCGTTGCTGCTTATTGCGCTGGGATATAATGCCGTGCTGGCTGTGGCGGTGGTACTGCTGTTCAATGGTCTGTTCGCGATTTTTGGGGCGGTGGGAACGCCTTTGACCATAGGTATGCAGGTGCCGTTGCAACTGGGTGACAAACTCATATTTGAGATCGGGATCATCTCAACCCTTGCTTCGGTTTTTGTGGTTTTTCTATGGCAATTTTATGTGTTCAGAATTTTTAAGACCTACGGAAATATTCTGGAGAAAAAGAAACTTATCATCCTGCTATACATCCTGTTCATCATCCCCTTTTGTCTGCTGGCTTTCGTCATACCCGAACTGGCCACGGTTCTCGCTGCTTTGTGCATGTTGATGCTTTCGGTTTTGTTGCTGAAGAAAAAGGAAACCCGGATAAACTTCAGGCCTTGGCTGCCTTATTTGCTCCTCGCCCTGCTGTTGCTTCTCCCCGCCTCTTTATGCCGTTAAACCGATGGATTGGCTGGGACATCACTTTTGCCGATATGTTTGACACAGGAATAAGCGCGATCTTCAGGCCCCTACAAACGCCTTTTGTCCCATTCCTGATCATAGGCCTGGGAGTAGCTTTTTGGAGTAAAAATTATGATCTTGGCCTAAAGGTTCCTTTGAAGAAATCTGCCAGGGTTTTGGTGGTGCTATTTCCTTCTATTGCCATAGCCCAGCTTATGATACATTCCGGAGGAGAAAATCATTCTATGGTGGCCTATATTGCTGAAGCCTTGTCAGGAACCGGCGACGCGTATCCGCTCATTGCACCTTTTTTGGGAATTACCGGAACCTTCATCACCGGCAGCACCACAATTTCAAATATTGTATTTGCTCCCTCGCAACTGGAAACCGCCAATGTCCTGAACCTTCCCGAAGGAATTATCCTGGCACTCCAACACGCAGGTGCGTCCCTGGGAAATGCGGTGTCCCTTTTCAACATTATAGCGGCAGCAGCGATTGCAAATCTGACGAATTACAAGGAGGTGTTGAAGATTACCCTGGTTCCGGTGGTGTTAGGTGGGGTGGTCCTGGGGGTGATTGGGTGGGTGTTGATTATGATGTGATTTTTCAGGAACGTGGGATCCTGTTCCCGGTAACGTATGGACGTTGCATGCAACGTCCGTACAATTGGAAACGTCCGTATAATCCTTATTTTCCGCACAATCGTTATCGTCTGTACCATCCGGAATCGCCCTGAAAATTCACAGCCGTCCCTATTTTTGTCACCGCCCCCACTATTATCCGCAACGTGATCATCGCGGCCGTCCCGAATTTTGTCCCCGCCCCCACCAGGAGAATTATCATTGTTATCAATAAATAATATGCGGTGAAAGAGGTTACACATCATTCCAAAATTCTCTAATTTCTATCTTTCCACCCCTTTTAGAAAAAAACATCCTCCTTCCACTTGGAAGGATTGTTCTTAATGTAATTTGATATCCGCTGAAAAGATTCATCGTTTCTGATGATGTGGTCATGAAACCGGGATTGCCATGCGAATTCAGGATTTATTTTGCGGGTTTCAAAAGATGTTCGCCCTTTATACCAACGGATGATTTTTGACAAATTATCGTGCAACATTGGATTATAATTGCCTGTTATTCCTCCATTGGGTTTGTCCGCGTCGGTTTTTATGTGTTTCATTGGTTTTGGTGGTAGGGACGCGATTAATCGCGTCCCTACGTTGCGTTCATCATTGCCTTTAATATTCGGTTTATCGATAATCACAATGCCGTGTACATGATTGGGCATAATAACGTGATTTCCCAATTTCGCGAATGGAAAATATTCTGGAATCGCCAACCAACATTCATTTGCGATTTGACCAACATCATTCATGATCATTTCGCCGTTTTTTATTTCCCAAAAATAACAATCCCTGTCTTTTGTGCAGATTGTAATAAAATAGGCAGCATTGCTGGCGTAATCCCAATTTGGCAATCGGGAAGATTCATTGCGGTATTTGTTTCTAAATTTTGAAGACATTCTGGTGAACCCGAATTATATCTGATAAAAAAATCCCGCTGCCGCCGGATCTATAATAATATACAATTTATTTTTCAGTTCAACTTCCTGGAGTTTTTTACTTAAAGAGTATCAGAATTTAATTGGGAATGAATGTTGTCCAGGGAAAGAGTCTAGATCACTGTCGATCCCGGAATCTAGAAGCTAGACTAAAACCTTAGAAGCTGGAAATAAGTCAATTAACCTCTGCTACCAAACCTTATTAATCGAACACCAATGATTTTAAATTTGGGGCTTGGATTTTGGAATTTGGTGCCTGGAATTTGGTGCTTGGTGCTTGGAATTTGGTGCTTGGAATTTGTGATTTGGTGCTTAATCCCGCTTTCACAGGATAACGAATAACCACCTAGCTTTCTTCTTCTTCAATTTCCTCAAGCTCCTCCTCGAGATTGTCTACCAGTGCCAGGATCTCTTCGGGAGAGAGGTAAAGGCGAACCTTCCTCTTTTTGTATTTATCTGATAAATTGGAGTGGTTGAGGATAAAATCTTTTGTAGCAAAAACATAATTGCCCATCCCGTGGTTTATCGCATAAGTATCTGCTGTACGTTCAGCTTTCCTGATAAAATTATCTGATGTGATATATCGTACTCCAAATTTCGCCAGCTCCAATGACGATCTTTCGCGGTAGTCCATAATATGTCCCAGCTCGTGGCCCAGCCAACCAATCAGGACTTCAGAAGGGATATTGTCTATTGAGAATTCCTTGTTTTCAAGAAGGAATTTACTGCTTATAAAGACATAATAGCTATGGTCTTTTTTTCCTTTGAACAGGTTCCCCATCTTTGGCTGTGCCTGCATCAAGGCTTTCTTCATCTTGTTCTTATATCTAAACTCGATCTCTACATCTTCAAGTTCCGGATAATGTGAAAGAGCGATAGTGGCTTCCTCAAGAATATTTTCAGGAATGATTTTGTTGTTATCGTGAACGATCTCTTTTTCGCCGATATTTTTATTTGCAGCACAGCTCCAATTCCCTGTGAGGAATGGGAAGATCAAAATAAGAATAAGAATTCTTGACCAATTCATCTTCAATTTTTCTGATCCTTGATATAAATCGATTTTTATGTAGCTGAATATTTTAAAGTTCTTCATAGATAAATAGGCCGTCCGGCTGAAGTTGAGGTATTAAAGACTTAATTTAGATCAACCCCTATGCCAGATATTTTTGAAGTCCCTCTTTTTAATTTTAATTCTTGATCTCAGCGACAAACTACAGAATCTAAAATTCCAGGCACCAAAATTCCAATTCGGTTCTAATCTTAAAAAAAACATCCTCCTTCCAATTGGAAGGATTGTTCCTAATGTTATTTGATATCCGGTGAAATGATTCATCATTTCTGATGATGTGGTCGTGAAACCGGGGTGACCATGTAAAATCGGGATTTATTTTTCGGGTTTCAAAAGATGTTCGCCCGTTGTACCAACGGATGATTTTTGACAAAATATCGTGCAACATTGGATTATAATTGCCTGTTATTCCTCCATTGGGTTTGTCCGCGTCGGTTTTTGTGTGTTCCAATGGTTTTGGTGGTAGGGACGCGATTAATCGCGTCCCTACGTTGCGTTCATCATTGCCTGTAATATTCGGTTTGTCAATAATCACAATCCCGTGTACATGATTGGGGATAATAACGTGATTTCCCAATTTCGCGAATGGAATATATTCAGAAATCGCCAACCAACATTCATTTGCGATTTGACCAACATCATTCAGGATCATTTCGCGGTCTGCTATTTCACCTAAATAAGGTTCCCTGTCTTTTGTGCAAATGGTAATGAAATAGGTGCATCGATACCATAATCCCAATTTGGCAATTAGACAGATACGTTTCGGAATTTGTTTTTAAATTTAGACTTGCGAATGCATGAATTTCATTCTGGTCTAAAAAACAAGAGGAATTACCCTTGTCTATTTTAAAAAATCCTGCTCACCCATTTCGGTTTTCACTTATTCCTCTTCAGGCAGGACTTCACATACACATCGAAAACCCGTAACCTCATTAGGAAAAGAAACCGGTTTTATGCCCTTGTAGTTCTCACCATAAGTCGTAGATGCCTGGGTATATTCTGTAATATTATAAAGAGAAAATTCTTCGGCATTTTCAGGGGCCTTAAACTTAAGCGGATTTTCCCCCTTGATCGTAAGCAGCCTGTTTTGTTCTGAAAAATAATCGCTGGCATGCTGCAGTTCCTCCGGGAGTGGTAAGCGGTAGTAAATACGACCGGCAAATGGTTTTTTCTGAAGGTGGCCGGGGTGGGTTCTCCAAAGATAGGAGACCATTTGAGTCCGCCATTTACAATAATCGGCAGCCTGTTCTTTTGAAACTCCTAGCACGGGATTGTCCTTATATTTATAATCCTCAACATATTCGGCCTTTAAGTCTTTACCATATACTCCCTTTAAATTAAGCAAATAGGAGGGATAAATTGATGTTAACCGGGTTAAGGTATCATCCAGCGTTACCTCATAATCCCTGAATTCGCTAAAGCCTTTTTTCCTGAGAAAATCTTTGGCAGTCAGGTATTCGAGGAACATTTTATTGGTAACCGGAGTTCTGTCAATATAAATTTTTGAGTCCATTTGGAGCGTCCCCGGCGGGTTCAGGAGAGGTTCCTGTGGCTGACTGTATCCAATGGCTATATATAAAAATAGAAAAAGAGTAATGGGTTTGCACATAGAAGGTTGTTATGATTTTTGAAATATATGGCTATTTTTTAAAAAAGCTAAACCCTAACCGGGTAACATCTCTCATTTGCTATACCAGATAAATCGGAATTTTAATGAACAGGACATGCAGCCGCGAATGTAGAATGGGGATTCTATTTAATTTTCAGTTCAGCTTCCAGTTGTCTTTTCCTTTCCATCAACCGCTCGTGCTTTCTTCTATCCTGATAGCCCCAAATGAAATGACCCAACATGCAGAAAACCGTATATACAACCGCGGTACTTACTACCAATTCAAAATAACTTAATTCGCTATCTTCATACAGCATTTTACCCTTATTCCCAGAGCTATGTGTAGGAGCATATAGCGACACCAGGATCCCAAAACCAATAACCTGCCAGAGGTTTCGACCGAAGTAGTTAGATTGACGAATGTTAGAGGCTATTTTATTTTCGGTAGCCTGGAGTGCTTTTCTTTTGTAATAGGTAGTCATTGTTGTAGAAATTATGAAACACTAGCAACAATATTCTATAATCTTTCCCTTCATAATCTTACAGATTTTTATATTCTGCAACTTGCCATTCATACATTTTACCGAATTCAGAAAGCGATTTTGGTTTAATGTTTATCTTTTGTATTTCGGTCTTTAATTTTTCCTGGGATATATGCCCCGTCTCTGTGATTATTTTACCTTCTTTAAAATCATATTCAACACTCTCAAAATTCCCACTTGCCGAATGAACACCATTACTTTTTGCTCCTATAATTTCCATTCGGTCCTCGAGAAGCTCAAAGGTGTAGGATTGATTTGACCTGGTATATTGATAAAAGATGTTCAATAATCCGTTTGTTATAGATAACTCAGGTTCTATATAAGTTGCCATACCTCCTTCGTCTCCACGTGCGATAAATTCATTGTTTTGGATAATTACATTTTGGTAGCCGTCCTTGTTTAAAAAAATAAGTATAATTCGTGGTTTGTTGTTCCGCAAATAACAGCTGGAACATCTTTTTTCCGGGATACTATCTTTTGATTCAATGATAAGAGCAATATCATTTTGCCCATCTTCGTCCAGGTCACCGGTTGAACTTTTTAAAATTTCCCAATCTGGGTGGCTCTCAACGAAAGACAAGGGTTGACCTATAAAATGAGGATAGCTGGATTCCTTTTCCTGGGAATATCCCGAAAGTGACAGAATTAAAAATAATAAGGTCGTCATTCCATTTTTCATATTTGTGCTTGATAAATCCAAAATTAGAGATTCGTTCTACATTGACAGATTTACCTGCCTATTTTATTCCTGAGACCTGTCAATTTTAGTTGGATTTTGTCGGGTATCGAATATATCTGTAATTACAATATCATTTTTAATGATCTTGTAAATCACTTTATAATTCCCACTCAAAATATAGCGATAATTTTCATTCAGATGCTTCAGCAACAATTCTGTTTGTCCTGATTCAGGATATTTTAATAGTTGTCCTGTGGAAGAAAATATTTCTTTTCGAATTTTTACCGCAACTTTAGGATTTGCAACCTCTTTATGGTATTCAACAATACTTTTTAAAGTATCAATAGCAAAAGCTGTCCAAATGATCCTCATTCAATTACCATTTTTCAGATTGGCTTTCCAGTTCCTCTTGGGAAGTGACCCGCCCTGCTAAATAGTCATTGTTTGATTTATTAGCCCTTTCCAATAGTTGATCCTGCGTGAATGGTTTATGCTCAATGCTATAGCTAGCCTGGTTTTGTATTAAAGCTTCAATTTTACTAAATAATTTTTCGTCCTGCAGCTTAATCAGGCCCTCAATCACATTTAATTTTCTGGTTTTCAAATCCATTTTTTCAGCTTTTATCAAAGATACAAAATAATCATTTTCATTTTCCAGCTTATAATATCTGCCGTATTTTTCGAATGCTATTGAAGATAGTTACTTAAAATACAAAAGCGGATCCTATAATATTTACTCGTAATAGCATGCACCAAAGTGCAGCAACATAATCCAAAACATTCCTTATATTTAGCCGTTCTTAAAAAAACCCTAAAATATGCTTCAAAGATCACTGCTGGCGTTACTTCTTGTAATGTCCTCCTCTGCCCTCTTTGCACAGGAAAATGATACAATCAAAAAAGACGAAAAAGATAAAAAATGGGATGTTTCCAATCCTTATACTGCCGACTGGAACATCAAGGAGGTAAATCTAAATACCGATGAAGGTACCTGGATGAACCTGGATGTGAGCCCCGATGGGAAAACAATCGTGTTTGATTTGCTGGGAGATATTTATTCTATGCCAATCACCGGCGGGAAGGCCAGGGCCTTAACCAGCGGAAGGGCTTATAATGTGCAGCCGCGCTTCTCACCAGATGGCTCCCGTATCTCCTACACCAGCGATGCCGCGGGTGGGGACAACATCTGGATCATGGACCGCGATGGCTCCAATGCAAAGCAGCTTACCAAAGAAACTTTTAGATTACTCAACAACTCCACCTGGACTGCAGACGGGAATGCGATCATTGCCCGCAAACACTTTACCAGCGGCCGTTCTTTGGGTGCGGGGGAAATGTGGCTGTACCACCTTGGCGGCAGCGCCGGGCTGCAGCTTACCGAAAGAAGGAACGACCAGCAGGATGTGAATGAACCTTCGGTTTCGGCTGATGGAAAATATTTATACTACAGCGAGGATATGTACCCGGGTGGGGCATTTCAGTACAACAAGGATCCCAACAAACAGATCTATGTTATAAAACGCTACAATTTTGAAGATGGGGAAACCCAAACCGTGACCGGTGGACCCGGTGGAGCTTCCAGGCCACAGATCTCGCCCGATGGGAAGAAACTGGCTTTCATTAAGAGAGTCCGCACTAAAACTGTTCTTTACATCCACGACCTGGAAACAGGCGAGGAATGGCCGGTACACGATGAGCTAAGCAAAGATCAGAGTGAAGCCTGGGCGATCTTTGGTACCTACCCCGGTTTCAGCTGGATGCCGAACAATAAAGACATCGTGCTTTGGGCAGAAGGAAAGATCAGACGAGTGAATACTGAAGACTTATCTTCCGCAGAGATCCCGTTCCAGGTGGATACTACTATTGAGATCGCAGAAGCACACAGGTCACAGCACGAGGTATTTTCAGAAACATTTAATCCCAAAGTGATTCGCCACGCGGTGACTTCGCCAGACGGAAAAACTTTAGTATTCAACGCGGCCGGGTACCTTTACAAAAAGAGCCTGCCAAACGGGAAACCACAGCGTATCACCAACAACAACGAGTTTGAATTTGAACCTGCTTTCACGCCCAACGGCAATGAGGTCGTGTACGTTACCTGGACAGATGCCGGGATGGGCGCGATCAAAAAAGTGGGATTGAACGGCCGTAACGCGGTAACGCTTTCCAAAACAAAGAGTATCTACCGCAATCCTTCGGTTTCCAATGACGGGAAGTGGATCGCGTACACCAAAGAGAGTGGGAACAGTGACCAGGGGCAAACCTTCACCAAGGAGCCGGGGATCTATATTATGGATGCTGCTGGCAACAATAACCGCAAACTCGTAAAGGAGGGAGATTTCCCTGTTTTCAGCAAAAATAATGACCGCATCCTTTACCAGACCGGGGGGATGTTCTTTGGCAGCCTTACCAAAAAACTCAAGAGTGTGGACCTTAATGGGCAGGATGAGCGCACACATATAGAATCCAAATACGCTAACAGGATCGTGCCCAGCCCCGATAATAAGTGGGTGGCCTTTACCAACCTGCACCAGGGATACCTGGCGCCGCTGGTGATGACCGGGCAGACTATTAATTTAGATGACAAGACCAAAACGGTTCCCGTGACGCAAATCACCAAGGATGCGGGGATGAACCTGCACTGGAGCAACAACAGCCAGAACATCAACTGGACTTTGGGCGATGAATATTTTACCAATAAGGTTTCTGAAAGATTTACCTTTCTCCCAAATTCTCCCGATTCTATCCCACCTGTTACTGAAACCGGGCAAAAGATTGGCCTGGAGCTGAAAGTTGATGTACCACAGGGAAGCATCGCATTTACCAACGCCCGAATTATCACAATGGACGGCGACAAGGTGATCGAAAACGGAAGCATCGTGGTGCGCGAGAACAAGATCGTGGCGCTTGGAACTGCTGCTGAAGTTGAAGTGCCGAGAAATACAAAAGTATATGACCTGCAGGGGAAGACCGTGATGCCGGGGATCGTTGATGCACACGCGCATATTGGCGCTTTTCGCTACGGGATCACCCCGCAGCAGCACTGGCCATCTTACGCCAACCTTGCTTTTGGAGTGACCACCGCGCACGATCCATCGGCTTTAAGTGAGACCGTCTTCGGAATTTCTGAATTGATAAAAGCCGGGGAAATGGTGGGGCCAAGATTATTCTCTACCGGAATAATTCTATACGGTGCTGAAGGAGATTTCAAAGCCGACATCAATAGCCTTGACGATGCCCGTTCAGCTTTGAGAAGAACGAAGGCCTTTGGCGCGATTTCGGTTAAGAGTTACAATCAGCCACGCCGCGAGCAGCGCCAGCAGGTAATGCAGGCAGCGAAAGAACTGGAAATGAACGTGGTTCCGGAAGGTGGAAGCACCTTCTTCCACAATATGAATATGATCGTGGACGGGCATACAGGAATTGAGCACAACATTCCCATAGCACCGGTTTATAAGGACATTCACACCCTGTGGGGCAACAGCAGCACCGGCTACACCCCTACCCTTATCGTAAATTACGGCGGAATTAACGGGGAATACTATTTCTACGAAAAGACCAACGTATGGGAGAATGAAAAACTGCTGAATTTCACTCCCCGTCACATCGTAGACTCCCGCTCACGTCACCGAACGATGTTACCTGAAGAGGAATATCAGCACGGGCCTGTACTGGTTTCTGAAACTGCAAAAGAACTTACCGACCTTGGTGTAAAAGTAAACCTGGGAGCACACGGACAGCTGCAAGGCCTTGGAGCACACTGGGAACTCTGGCTGCTTCAAATGGGCGGAATGACCAATATGGAAGCCCTACAGGCAGCCACCATCAACGGTGCGAACTACCTTGGCCTCGGAGCCGAGATCGGTTCCCTGGAAGTAGGTAAATTAGCCGATTTAATCGTGCTGGAGGAGAATCCGCTTGAGGACATAAGAAATTCTGAAAGCATTATTTACACGATGGTAAACGGAAGATTGTACGACAGCGAAACGATGAACGAAATAGGAAACCGCGAAAAAGAACGTGGCAATTTCTACTGGGAGAACAGGAGGAATAGTGAGGCGTTTCCATGGCACGAAAGTACGGGGAGTTTTACTGCTCCGGGATGTATTTGTACCAGTCACTAGTCGTTAGTCGTTAGTCGTTAGTCGTTAGTGGGTTTTGAGGTGCGAGATTATTCTTAGGTTTTAAAGAGTGGACAGAGGGCAGAGGACAGAGGACAGGTTATCAGTTGTAGGTTGTCGGTTGAAAAAAATTATTGTCGGTTGAAGGAGGTGGAGCGAAAGAAAAAACATCAATCCTACGTCAATGGTAACTTGTTTCAGCATGACGTGGGTTAGAACTGGTGAGTGGGCTGAGGATCCACAAGTAGGCCAGATCCTGAAATAATTCAGAGAATTCGAGAAATCCTGTTCCTCCGTGCAACTCCTTTTTTAACTCCCTTTAACTCCGTAGTTAAATAGAAATTAGCCTCGAAAAAACGAAAATTGTACTAACTTAATACCAACAAAACCCACACGCACCAGAAAAACATTAGTGCATTCGTGGCTAATTTTTAAGAATCAAGAGCCAGGAAACAAGAAACAAGACAGGAACCTGTTACAGAGAACGGAAAACGGAAAACCGGAAACGAAAAATATGAGAAAAGTAAAATTCGGAAGTCTTTTTACTACGCGCAAGATAGATGAGAGCCTCATCCGGGAGCACCTTGCCCTGGAGCGAACTAAGCTCGCCAATGAGCGCACGCTCCTCTCCTACACCCAGGCCGCGCTTTATTTTTTACTCGGAGGACTTGCACTTATACAGCTTAAGGAATATGAGGAGATGCACTATATAGGATACCTGGCGCTGGTTTTTTCTGTGCTGTTTGTAACTGTGGGAATCTGGCGGTTTATTGTGCTGAAGAATAAGATGAGGGATCTATTGAGAGGGGAAGTGGAGTCTACAGAAGAGGACAGCCCCCGGCCACCGAAGGGGGAGAGTGAAAGTTTGGCAGTTGTGGGTTGTCGGTTGAAAAAAGTGGAGAGTGGAAAGTGGAGAGAGGATAGTTGGTGCGTGTTATATGTTGTAGGTTGTAGGTTGTCGGTTGTAGGTTGTAGGTTGAAAAAATGTTGTCGTTTGTCTGTTGTGGGTTAGTGGAAAGAAGAAAAAAAACATCTTCCTACGTCATGCTGAGACCTGCGGTAAAAAATTTACCTAGCGTAGGAGATTGACGTGAAGGAATATATAATCCTAAAATGGCTATTAAAATTAAATTCGTAAATTCTTGATTTACATATTTTTGCAAAACACGTCAATGGTAACTAGTTTCAGCATCTAATGGGTTAGAACTGGCGGGTGGGCTGAGGATGCACAAGAATGCTAGATCCTGAAACATTTCTGCCTGGCGGCAGGTTCAGGATGACGGGATGAGAACAGGTCTTAACCTCAGCATGTTATTGTCATTCTGAGGAGGCCTTTTCGGCCGACGAAGAATCTCTGGTGGAGGATAGATTTAGTCGTTTCTTTTAAAATTATGGAGAGAAGAAGCAATTTTAGGATGTTAAGAGAAAAGCGGGGAGTTCTTTCATTTTATCGACCAACCCTTCTCCCTGCACCGGTTGTAGTCCCGATGGCTATCGGGATTCACTGCGTTCAGTATGACAAGAAAGGCGGAATCCTTTTCCTCCGTGGAACTCCGTGCAAAACTCCTTTTTACTCCGTGGTTAAATAAAAAATTAAACTCAAAAAAACGAAAATCATTCTCATTTAATACCCAACAAAAAAACTCATAACTCATAACTCGACCGTGCAAACCTTCACCCACTACTTCCTCCACTTCATCTTCATAGGCGCGATCGCTTACTGGTATGACAGGAAGAACTGGAAGCGCAACTGGCTTATCCTCCTCGCGACGATGGCTGTGGATGTGGATCATGTGTTTGCAGATCCTCTTTTTGATCCGAACCGCTGCGGGATTGGGTTTCACCCGCTGCATACAGAATATGCCATCGCGGTCTATGTCCTGGGAGTGGCTTTTGTAAAACATTACACGATTCGACTCATTTTCATTGGTCTGCTCTTCCATATGATTACCGACTTTATCGATTGCCTGTGGATGTTTTCCTACTGCCAGTCGTGTTATGAAAATTCGGAGATCTTTAAGTGGCTGATTTGAAAAAGCCTGAATTTCTAATAGCCCACCCTAAAAGAATCAGGGTAAAACATACCAAAAACTCAGGCCTTTCTTATTTAAAATTCTAAGGGTTCAGATCCCGGTTTTCATCTTCACTGAGCATCCGGGACTTGATGAAGAATCTGTATCCTGTGGGAATGTCAAGAGAGAAGCTTCCTCCCCTTCCGGGAACTATATCCACTGTGAGGTGAGTGTGTTTCCAGTATTCAAACTGGTCGTGGCTCATATAGAATTTCACTCCCCCTATCTCTCCTAGCAGGATATCATTATCATCTATATAAAAATCCTCCTTTGGCAGCAACATAGGCGAAGACCCGTCGCAACAGCCACCGCTTTGGTGAAAGATCACCTCGCCGTGCTGTTGCCGGAGTTCTTGCAGCAATTTGTTTGCTTCAGGAGTTATTTCTACCCTGTTATATTCCATATTCTAAAAGAATCCCAGTTTGTTCTTATTGTAAGAAATTAGCATGTTCTTGCTTTGTCTGTAGTGGTTTAGCATCATCAAGTGATTTTCCCTTCCGAAACCAGATTTCTTATATCCGCCAAAAGGGGCGTGTGCAGGATAATCGTGATAGCAGTTCACCCATACCCTACCGGCTTTTATCGCTCTGGGGATTTGGTATAATTGGTGGGCATCCCTGGTCCAGACTCCGGCTCCAAGACCGTACATAGTATCATTGGCGATTTCAATAGCTTCGGCTTCATCCTTAAAGGTACAAACAGCCAGCACAGGACCAAAGATCTCTTCCTGGAAAACCCGCATTTTGTTATGTCCTTTCAGAATTGTTGGCTGAATGTAAAATCCATCCCCGAGATCGCCGTCGAGTTCTGCAGCACCGCCGCCGGTCAAAACCTCAGCGCCTTCATCCTTTCCTATTTTGATATACTCCAGGATCTTTTTATGCTGATCTGAAGATGCCTGCGCGCCCATCATAGTGGAATCATCAAAGGGATCCCCCATTTTTATGGCTTCGGTTCTTTCGATTACCCTCTTAATGAACTCATCATAGATATCCTCCTGGATCAGCAATCTTGAAGGCGCGGTACACACCTCTCCCTGGTTGAAGGCAAATAACACTGCACCTTCAATACATTTATCCAGAAACTCATCATCCTTATCCATTATGCTACTAAAGAAAACATTTGGCGATTTTCCTCCCAGTTCCATAGTTACCGGATGTAAATTTTTAGAGGCATACTGCATTATCAGCTGCCCTGTCGTGGTCTCCCCGGTGAAGGCAACTTTATCCACATGTGGGCTCGAAGCCAGAGGTTTTCCTGCTTCAGGGCCAAAGCCGTGAATCACATTAAAAACCCCGGGAGGTAGTAGATGAGCTATTTTTTCAGCCAGGAATGTTGCTGATGCAGGGGTTTGTTCTGCGGGTTTTAAAATAACACAGTTGCCCGATGCTAAAGCCGGAGCTACTTTCCAGGCGAGCATTAACAATGGAAAGTTCCACGGAATGATTTGCGCTACAACTCCGAGCGGTTCATTGATGATCAAAGAAAGGGTGTTTTCATTGAGCTCTGTGGCAGATCCTTCCTCGGCACGTATAACAGATGCGAAATACCTGAAATGATCTACTGCCAGGGGAACATCGGCTTTCATGGTTTCGCGGATAGATTTCCCATTATCTGCCGTTTCCATCTGGGCAAAGGTCTCCAGGTTGTCCTGGATCACATCGGCTATTTTGTGCAGGATCGAAGCCCTTTCAGCAGCTGAAGTATTTCCCCACTCATGTTTGGCATTGTTGGCAGCTTCTATGGCGCTCTTCACATCCTTTTCATTGGATCGTGGATATTTGGCAAGAAGCTTATTGTTCACAGGGGAGTGGTTTTCAAAATACTGTCCGTCTATTGGGTCCTGGAATTTTCCGTTTATAAAATTCCCGTATTTCTCTTCAAATTTTGGTGCTGAGTAGCTCATATAAAAAGTTTTATAATTTAAGTTCTTCAATATCCATAATTTTAAGACTTGTTAATTGCACTTTTCTACCAATAAGTATTACATTACTATCAACTTAACAAATATCCCGGGTTTTGAATACCAATTTAATAAACTACAATCGCAGCCTTAAGCTGAATACTTCCATCGAGAACAGGACGATCTACAGTGCAGATTATGCTGAACTGAATGTTTTTGAGACCCGGCAGGTAGCAGAAAAGGTTAATCTTCAATTTCGCTTCCCCGTGATCGCAAGTATGCTTACAGGGAAAAAGATCATGCACCTGGAGGGAATGAAATCCTTCGATTTCTATCCGGGAGAATCTGTTGTGCTGCCTTCAGATAAAAAGATGATCATAGATTTCCCACTAGCGAATGAAAAAAACCCTACCCGCTGCCTTGCCCTTGGAATTGACCCCGATAAAATAAAAGAGACGGTGGAGCTCTTTAACGAAAACACCCGAATAGACTTCGATAATGATACTCACAACCTGGATGCCATTGCTGTTCATTTGGCCAACAATCAACAGGTGCAGGTGGTGCTGGATCGAATCTTCAGCACCTTCCTGGAAGACGGGAGGGCAAAAGATGCCTTGCTGGACCTGATGGTGAAGGAACTAATAATCCGTCTTCTTCAAACCAAGGCAAAGCTAATGCTCATTGGCGATGAAACGCTCTTTGACAATAACAGGATGGCTTTTATCGTAAAATATATGAGGGAACATCTTACTGAAAACATCAATGTAGATAAGCTCGCCGATAAAGCCTGTATGAGCTCCTCCAATTTTTACCGCAGCTTTAAAAACACCCTTGGCGAATCACCAATAGATTACCTGAACGGGGAGCGAATTAAATTTGCCAAGAAACTTATTCAAAAAACCGACTGGAAATTTGCAGATATCGCTTTTAAATCCGGTTTCAACAACACCAGCTACTTCAACCGGCAGTTCAAGAAATTGGAGAAGATCACTCCCAATCAGTATCGCAGTATTGTGCAGAGGAATGATTGAGGTGGTTTTCGGAATTGAGTATTGAGAATTGAGTATTGAGATGTGAGAATTGAGATTCCAGAGACCCAAGAGACAAGAACCAAGAGACAAGAAAAGAGAGAAGAGAGAAGAGAGAAGAGAGAAGAGAGAAGAGAAGAAAAGTAATAACTCTTACTCTGTGAAACTCTTTTGTTTAACTCCTTTAAAAACTCTGTGGTTAAACAAAAAATCAGGCTCGAAGAAAAGAAAATTAACCTGCCATATAATTTTATGACAACCGATAACTGATAACTCACAACTGACAACACCCAGCATGTCCGAATTTTACAATGGAATAAGAATTTAAAATCCTATTTTGTAAAAAATTAAAAGCTCCCCCTTGTATTTCCAAGTACAGGTGCGGGTGCTTTTTGTTTAGGATAATTCCTTTTGACCTTCCCTACACAGTTCATCCAAGGATAAATAATGTAAAATATTTATCAACCACGGCCTGGATTCTTCCCGGCCAATAAATTCTATTGTTATGGGACACAAACAACTTATTTTTTTCAAGAGAATCGTGCTGGTATTTGCAGGGGTGTTTTTGATAACTTCCTGTAGTGAAGAACCGCTTTTTGAAGAGCAGGAGATAATTCAAACGGAAAATCAAGCCGCTGCAGATACGACTTTGATTGAAGGTCATTATATTGTAGTAATATCTAAAGACCCGGCCTCAAAAGATTCCAGGGCAGCTGAAATTCTCGAACAGGTTACCGCAGAACTTTCAAAGCAACAAGGGGCAAAGATCAATACAACCTATAAGAATGCCCTTTCGGGGTTTGCAGCAGAACTTACAGAGAAACAGGTCAAAGAACTGCGAAAGGATGACCGGGTCCTTATCGTGGAAAATGATCGACAGGTTTATCTACATAATGAACCTGTAGTGCAGGAGGCGTCATCCTGGGGGCTGGACCGGGTTGATCAAAGGCAAGCAGAGTTAGATCGGGCTTATGTATACACTGCGACCGGCAAAGGTGTTACAGCTTATGTCATAGATACGGGAATGAGAATATCGCATGATGAATTTGGTGGCCGTGCTGTACTTGGCCCAGACTTTGTCCAGGAAGACGGTGATGAGGGTGCCGATTGTTATGGTCATGGTACTCCTGTTGCAGGAATAATAGGTGGAATCAATTATGGGGTTGCAAAAGATATTAACCTGGTATCGATTAAAGTGTTTACTTGTGCGGGTGGGTCCCCTGAATCCCGAATCCTTCAAGCACTTGACTGGGTGCAGTTAAACGCTTCACCACCAGCTGTTGTAAATGCAAGTTTTGGTTATTATGCCTCTGAAGCCATGGATCTGGCATTTGAAAATGTCCTTGATTCAGGAATTCACTTTGCTGCTTCAGCCGGAAATACAGATGAAGATGCATGCATTTATTCCCCTGCACGTATACCCGGTGTGGTAACTGCCGGTGCCAGTGATATAGAGAATAACATAGCCGAATTTTCATATATCAGGGGATCAAACTACGGGGACTGTGTCGACATTTTTGCACCTGGACATCAAACCAAAACAGCTTCAGCAAGTGATGACTTTTCGTCAAGGTTTTTTAGCGGAACCTCAGCAGCAGCACCATATGTTTCAGGAGTAATAGCACTTTATCTGGAAGTCTTTCCTGATGCAACGCCTTCGGAAGTTCAGGCCGCTTTAAAGGAAAATGCCACTCCAAATGCAATTTCAGGTGTTCCATCAGGGACAAATGATCTTATATACAGCTTGTGGGAAACAGTGGAATTCACTCCTCCCACACCTCCAGATCTCAACCTTCGGTTGTTGGGCCAGCGAATAAAAGGAACGAATTATCTTAATCTATATTGGGATCCCACAGAGGCAAAATATATTAATGTGTACATTGATGGGGTTACTCACAAAGTATTCATTGATGGAGTTCCCTCTCCTTTCCCTCATGAAAATGATGGATACACACAAATTCGAATGGAAAATAATAAAAAGAATATAACTCATATAATTAAAATTTGTGAAGTCGGATACAACAATTGCTCAGAAGAAATTGCCGTGGTATACGGTGATGGCAGCGATGACGGTGGGGAAACTCCCAATGAAGCTCCCAATGCCGGTTTCACCTATAGTGCCGATCTATTGAACGTACAGTTTACAGACACCAGTACAGATCCAGATGGTTCTGTGGTGGCCTGGAGCTGGAATTTTGGTGATGGCCAAACATCTACGGCACAAAATCCATCCCACACCTTTTCTGCGGAAGGAACTTATAGCGTGACCCTAACAGTTACAGATGATACAGGCGATACAGGAAGCACCTCCCAAAATATTACAGTGAGCGCAGAAGAACCTGTGCCCGGAGATATCAACCTCACCGGGACGGGATCTAAGGTGAAAGGCAGATGGACCTCAGATCTTACCTGGACTCCCGCCGGAACCTCATCCCACGTGGATATTTACAGAAATAACACCCTTATAGCAACTGTAGATAATTCAGGGAATTATACAGATGCCACTAATTTTAACGGTAGCGGTTCATTAACCTATCAGGTTTGCGAGGCAGGATCAACAACCTGTTCCAATGAAATTACGCTTATCTTCTGAAAATAGTATTGAGAAGTCAGTATTGAGAATTGAGATGTGAGACAGGAGAAATTTTCCGGTCTCACATTTTTTTGAAGAATGCTTCTACTATCCAACCCGGGAGCCAAGTGACCAAGAGACAAGAGACAAAAGACAAGAGACAAGAAACAAGAAACAAGAAAAGAGAGAAGAGAGAAGAGAGAAGAGAAGTAAATCAATGACTCTTTACTCCGTGAAACCACCTTTTTAACTTCTTTAAAAACTCTGTGGGTAAACAAAAAATTAGACTCGAAGGAAAAAAATAACCTGCCCGGAATCAAATAACTAACGGAAAACAGAAAACGGGAAACAGGAAACAAAAACTACCTACTTTTCAACTCCCCCTTTGGGGCTGGGGGCCTCCGCGGCATCGTTCCAAAAACCACATCCCATAATGGCGAAGAAACCCCAAAAGCACGATCGGGTTCGCGGTAGTGGTGAATACTATGATGGTGCCAGAGGATCTTCAGGAAATTCCTTGGAACCCGGAAGGCGTGGACAGCATAGTGAACAGATAAATAAGCTGTATAGCCCATTAGAAAGCCGGCCAGGAACCCAAAAGCAAAATCTCCCATAATCCCTCGGTAGATCACAAAGAATACCGTAGCGATGATGAGGCTAAGAATGGGTGGCATGGCCAACCGGGATTTATCTTTGGGATAATGATGATGCACCCCGTGCATGGTATACACGAATTTCTCACGTCGTGGAGACGTTACCGGCAGGTGGTACAAATACCTGTGCATTAAATATTCCACAAGGGTGAAAAAGAAAAATCCCGCAACAAAAAGCAGTACCATCACCGGTACCTCAAATCCTTTTTCCACAATCCCGTAATAAATAAGGACTGCTGAGATAACAGAAAAAATAATGAGGGGGAGGGAAATATGCGTTCTGGTTAATCTCTCTAAAAAAGGATTCTTCATTAAAGTTGCAGAACCTTTGTGCTTAGGCCTGGACTTTGAAGTTTCCATATCGAAAAGGTTTTTTAGAACAACCCGTGCAACTCGGCATCTATCCTTGTGATGATATTTCCAAGGTCTTCCGGATTATCAACAAAATTAATAGTATCCACATCAATTACGAGCAGGTTCCCCTTATCATATCCGTGAACCCATGCTTCGTAACGTTCGTTTAGTCTACTAAGATAATCAATGGAAATTGAATTTTCATAATCTCTTCCCCTTTTATGAATTTGGGAAACGAGGTTTGGAATGCTGCTGCGCAAATAGATCAAAAGGTCCGGTCCCTGCACTACGCTTTCCATAAGATCAAACAGGGATTTGTAATTTTCAAAATCGCGGTTAGGCATTAATCCCATCGCGTGCAGGTTGGGTGCAAAAATATGTGCATCCTCATAGATTGTACGGTCCTGGATAATATTCTTGCCACTCTCCCTTATTTGAAGGATCTGCCGAAACCGGCTGTTAAGAAAATATATTTGCAAATTGAAGGACCAGCGTTCCATTTTATTATAAAAATCCTCGAGGTATGGATTCTCGAGAACATCCTCAAACTGAGGTTCCCAGCTGTAATGTTTGGCCAGTAATTTTGTGAGGGTGGTCTTACCCGCCCCTATATTGCCTGCAATTGCTACGTGCATAATGTATTATTTTCCGGAGGTTAGATTGAAGCCGATGAAATTAATTGAAAGGCGGTAAAGATACAAGTTTTAAGGTAAAAATGATTGGGTGGGGGTTTGTTAGTTGTAGGGTGGTGTGTTGGATAATTCGTGATATCGAGAATAATTGATTACGCGGATTTTAGCGGATTACGCGGAAAGGTTCTACGGAGTTTATTGTTCGTTGTTTAGGATTTAGAGTTTGTTGTTGGCCCCAGGTTAGATTGAACTATTATTCATTTTTCGAGATTATTGGCTGCTTAACCACGGAGTTTGGGGAGTACGGAACGGAGTTTCACGGAGTGAACACCTCTCCTCTCCGCCTTGTCATGCTGAACGCAGTGAAGCATCCCTACTGCCGGTGCAGCGGGAAATGGCGGTTACCAGTACACCGGAACCGTGAATTTCAACCAATTTTTCCTGAACTCGCTTTTTTCCCGTAGACCATTCAAGGAAACGACCACATTCATCTATCGCCAGAGATTCTTCGTCAGCCTAAAAAGGCCTCCTCAGAATGACAAAATCGAAGGGTAAGAAAGAGTATCAAACTGAGAACGGAAAACAGAAAACAGAAAACAGAGAACAGAAAACAGAAAAAAACACCTAACAACAAACACCAAACAACAAACACCAAACAACAAACCTCGAACGACTCATCAAAAAGTCTAACAGCGAAGCGGTCTAATATCTAACATCTAGCAGCGCAGCGGTCTACTTTATAAACCCACTCTCCCTGGCATGCTCCTCTGCCTCTACGCTGGAATCCACCATTAAAATTGGAGTGGTTTTGAAATTATCCACAATACTTTGAATGCGCCTCATTTGGCGTTTGTGTTTTACACTTCTTAAATAGATCGCCAGGATCCTGTCCGGGTACTGTGCAGCCATATCGGTATAAATACTCGCATCGTGCTCCCCACTGTCACCAATAAGAATGAATTTTAGGTCGGGATATGTTTTCAGGATATTGATGATCTCCTTTTGTTTATGAGGTTTTTCAGGTTTTAAACTCCTGTCAAAGGGTGTTCGGAAATTCCTTAGTAGGATAGGCCCCTTCGGAAATTTATTGAAATCCAGGAACAGCTTAAGGTACTGGTACAGGTTCCACGGACTGTTACTCAGGTAAAATATAGGATTCTTATTTTTTCCGTTCTTTCCAAGGTGCAATTGTTGATAAAGTTCCGGTGCACCTTTTAGTGGGATTCGCTGGTAGGCATTTGTGAGCAGGGAATTCTTCAGCAGGCGAAGTTTCAGAAAGGAGGTAACATCGGTTTTTAAAATAGTGTCGTCAATATCACTTATCACACCATATTCTGCTTCTTTTTCAGGAATAAGCAATTCCCCCTGAAAGTGGTCTTCTTCAAGAACCGGACCATTACTCCCCTCTACTCCGCGATAATACAAATGTGCCTTCACCCAGCCTTCCTCATCGGCATTTACTGAAAGATCTTCAGGCACGGTCTTATCAAAGAGAAAATATCCTTCCTCGTTTGTTCTGCCCGTAAGGTTCAATAGCCCGGGGATCTCAAGGTCCAGAACTGCACCCTTGATCTCAAAAGTATTAAACTGCCGGAAGGTATTCCTAAGGGTATAAAAAAATGACTGGTCCTCGACGATCTTTAGCGGCTCATCATCCAGGGCGCGACCAAGAACGTAGAGGTGATGCGCAGTTCCATAACTTCGGTAAGGAGTGACCAGGACATTATCGATTTTCTTATTCCCTAAAATTCTTTTGATCCTTTTGACCATTAAAATTGCAGTTTTTGGTTAGTTATTTTTCTAAAATACTGGTTTTTGCGGGGGTTTGGGAGATTTTAGGTAAAATTTAAGAGGGGGACTTCAGTCGTTAGTCTTTAGTCTTTAGTCGTTAGAGAAGTGGGCAGAGGGCAGAGGACGGGAAATTGTTTCCTGTTTACCGTTAGATCCTTCTGGATAGATTAATTCTCGTATTTTCGAGATTATTGGCTTTCTTAACCACGGAGTTTTTAAAGGAGTTTAAAAGGGAGTTTCACGGAGTTGTAGTAATACCCCTGTCTCTTCTCTCTTCTCTCTTTTCTTATCTCTTGTTTCTTGTTTCTTGGTTCTTTTGGAATTTGGTTTTTGGAATTTGGAATTTAGCCTCACCTATTCATTCAATTTCTCCAAAGCCGCTTCCATATCCAATCCTTTGCCGAGTACCCCGGTGAAAAGGTCGCCTACTTTCTCGATGCGTTTGGGCATAGTTTTGATGGTGAAATCGGCAAGCTGGAGTCCGCTTTTGACTTCCTCCCATTTAAGTGGGGCAGATACTGTGGCACCGGGTTTTGGCCTGGCACAATAAGGAGCAGCCAGAGTTTGGCCGCGACGGTTTTGCAAGAAATCCAGGTAGATCTTCCCGCCGCGCTTTTTTACATTCCGCTCCATGCTGGTGATCTCGGGCAGCATCTCATTGATAAAATAACAAAGCAGTTTAGTGAAGTCACGGCCTTCATCATAGGAATACTCTGCTCCCAAAGGAAGGTAAATATGGATCCCGCTGGAACCGCTGGTCTTGCAGTAGCCGTCTACCCCCGCCATATCAAGCACCTCCTTCGCCGCCTGCGCCACCACGATTACTTCCTCAAAAGTGTTCTTTTCTGAAGGGTCTATGTCTATCACCGTGAAATCGGGATTCTCGAGATTTTGAATGCGGGAACTCCAGGGATTGATCTCGATACATCCCAGATTGGCCATGTAAAGCAGGGTAGCCTCCTTCTGGCAGAGCATATATTCTATATCCTTTTCTGAAGATTTTGAGTGGATCTTAATTGTCTCGATCCAATCGGGCAAAATTCCCTCGTTGTCCTTCTGATAAAATCCCGGCTGATTTATCCCGTTAGGATGCCGATGCAAATTCTGCGGCCTGTCTATAAGATACGGCAGGATCACTTCTGAAATATTCAGGTAATAGTCAATAAGGTCATATTTAGTATATCCCGATTCCGGCCAGTATATTTTTTCAAGGTTGTTGAACGGCACCTGTATCCCTCCTATTTCCAGGTGTCCGGCTTTAGAAGAGCCGGAACCTGAAGAGGAAGATTCAGGAGAAGCCGATGGCGGTGTCTCCACCACTTTCTCCCTCGTGATCTCGGGCACATCTTTATCTGTTCGTAAACCTTTGAAGACCGGATGCCGCAGGCTTCCGGTTTTTGTCCATTCCGTAAAATGCACCTCGCAAATAAGCACCGGTTTCATCCAGGTGGCCTTGCGCCCTTTAAGATTGATCTTTTCCTCAAAAGGGCTCTCATCTGTTTCCAATACACTGAATTTCGCCAACAGTTTCCGCTGATCTTTAGCCGAAAATCCTGAACCTACATTCCCAATGTACCTCAGCTTTTCATCTTTGAACATTCCCAGGATAAGGGAACCAAAGAGGTTTCCGCTGTCAGATTCTGTATAGCCACAAATGATCGCCTCTGTGCTGTTCACGGCTTTGATCTTGAGCCAATTTTCACTGCGGTAGCCGGGGGTGTAGGTGGAATCGGCTTTTTTGGCTATCACCCCTTCCATCCCGGAATCTATGGCTCGTTTAAAAAAGGCGCTGCCCATTCCTTCAAGATGATCGCAGTAAAAAGTGTGGTAAGTATCCTCGATCACTTCTTTGATGAGGGATTTTCTTTCCACCAATGGCAGCTCGAGCATGCTGTGACCGTTGAGGAACAGCATATCAAACACGTAAAACCTCAGTTCGCCCAGGGTGGTCTCGTCATAATTTTGCAGTTTCTGGAAATCGGGTATTCCCTTTTTATCCACCACCACTACCTCCCCGTCCAGGACTACGTTATGCTCCAGCTGTTCCAGGTCCCGCAACAGCCTTGGGAATTTGGTATTAAAGGAAATCCCGTTGCGGGACCACAGCTCCACGTTGCCATCCTTTACACTGGCGATCATCCTGTAGCCGTCCCATTTTAGCTCATATATCCATTCGGGATCATTAAATATCTTTTTGGTTGCGGTGGCCAGCATAGGTTTTATAGCTTCGGTTGGCTGCAGGGTTTTCACCTTCGGCTCCTTAGGAAGCTGTGGTTTTTTGCTCTCTGCGTAAGGTGGAAAGTCCTCGGCATCATACTTTTCTTCAATAGAAAAATCATCGGTCTTTTTGATAAGAAGCCATTGATTTCCCTTATCTCCCCGGCTGGTCCTCACAAGGGCAAAAGTGCCGCGGATCTTTTTTCCGAAGAATTCAATCTTAAGATCCCCCTTTATAAATTGCTGCAGCATCTCCTTTTCGTTTATCCCTCCTGCGCCCCGGTAGGTGCCGGTATCCCAGATCTCCATCACCCCTGCACCGTAATTGCCTTTGGGAATGGTGCCGTGAAAAGTGAGGTATTGCAGGGGATGATCTTCTGTCTGGATCGCCAGCCGTTTATCGGCCGGATTCAGCGACGGACCTTTGGGGACGGCCCAGCTTTTGAGAGTGCCCTGCATCTCCAGCCGCAGGTCATAGTGCAACCTGCTTGCCTGGTGGCGCTGCACCACAAAGCGCAGCTCCCCGTCTTCATTGGGCATAGTTCCCTTGGGTTCGGGGGTGGTGGCAAAATCGCGTTTTTTGAAATATTCTTCCAGGCTCATTTAAGAGGCTTTTCCTTTCTTCTTCTCAAGGCTGGCCTTAAGCTGCGCCATAAGGTCCTTGGCGGCCGTGGGCTTGCTTTCATAATTCTCTGCCTTCGCCTTTTTCCCTGCACTTTTAGAATTAATGATCTTCATTAATTGATCATTATAAACATCCTTGAAATTTTCAAAACTAAATTTGGTAGTATATTGATCAATAAGGGAAATGGCCATATCAACTTCTTTTTTGGTCACCTTGGTAGAGGGTAATTTTAAATCTGAAGGATCCCTTATCTCATCTGCAAACCTTATCACGTGCAGCACCAGGGCTTTTTCATAGATACCAACGAGGCTTAAGTGTTCCTTTTGCCGCATCACAAAAGTAGCCACCCCCAGTTTCTTTGTTTTCTTAAGGGCGTTGTAAAGCAGATTGTAAGACTTCCCTCCCTCCTTTTGGGGTTCCAGGAAATAGGGTTTTTTAAAAAGCACATCGGCCACCTCCTTTTCTTCGATGAACTCCTCAATATCTATGGTTTTGCTTTTCTTCATATTGGCAGCCTCGAAATCCTCCTTCTCCAGCACTACGTATTTCTCTCCTTTTTTGAAGCCCTTGACGATATCCTTCCACTCCACCTCCTTGCCGGTATCTTCATTTACCCTTTTATAGCGAATACGGGCATTGTCATGCCGGTCCAGCATGTCCAGGTCCAGTTTCCTGTCCTCAGACCCTGAATATAATTTCACAGGGATTGATACTAAACCAAATTGTATTGAACCATTCCAGACAGAGCGCATGTTTGTTCTTAGTTTAAATTTATAATTGTTATTCGAGAGTCTGGAGTCTGGAGTCTAGAGTCTGGACTTTTCTAAAGAACCAAGAGCCAAGAGCCAAGAGACAAGACAGATATTTTCTTTTTTAAGTTATTTCAAATTTTTTCAACCGGTGTGCTTTTGCATCCCCAGCCCAATCGCAAGTTCTAAGCCATTAGATGCTTAAACAAGTTCAGCATGACGACCGTGAGGTTGCTTTTTCTTTCTACTCCCACTCCAGGGTACCAGGACCTATTCTCGTACCGTCATCCTGAACCTGCCACAGGCAGAAATGCTTCAGGATCTGGCGTGCTTGTGCATTCTCAGCCTACTCGCCTGTTCTAACCCATTAGATGCTGAAACAAATTTCAGTTTGTTGTTTTTCAAATTAAAACTCTGCGTCACTTCGAGTGTTTTTTCCTGTAGCGGCAGCGGAGGGAAAAAATGTATCGAGAAGTGCTATGGAGTTCCAACTTCTAATGGTTCTCGATACAAATTTCTTCTCCCTGCCGGTCAAAAAAATTCACTCGAACTGACGATTTAGAAGGCGACCAAGTCTCATTACAACGACCTACTAACGACTGACGACTATTCAAAAGTCCAACAGCGAAGTGGTCTATATTCTAATATCTAGCAGCGAAGCGGTCTTTGTCCATTCTCCCCCTTTGGGGGCCGGGGGCTATCCCTTCCTCAGCGCCTTAATAAGCTCATCTTTACTCATCTTGCTCCTGCCTTCAATGCCAACTTCCTTCGCTTTTTTCATGAGTTCATCCTTCGTGCGATCTTCATACTTCTCGGCCTTCCCGCCTTTCTTTCCGGAATCTGGGGTATTGGCGATCCGGGCGGCTTTTTGTTTGCTCATTCCCTTATCACGCAGGGACTCGTACTGCTCTTCATTCTTGATCTGTGGTGTGTCTTTTCCTGGCATAACTATCGGTTTTTGTTTTCTGTTTTCCGTTTTCTGTTTTCCGTTTTCTGTTTTCCGTTTTCCGTTTTCTGTTTTCTGTTACCTTTTCTCTTCTCTCTTCTCTTGTTTCTTGTTTCTTGTTTCTTGATTCTTGGCTCTTGGTTCTTGGCTCTTGGCTCTTGGTTCTTGGCTCTTTACTCAAACCACACGGCGGTTAAGATTGTCACTTGATCTTCGTAGTCCCCTCCGTTTCGTGTTTAAGGTCAAGATCGGTTTTGGGTTTATGCAGGCCATCTTCCACTTTTTTTCCAAGGGGTCCTTTTGCGATGGTGATCCCGCCGTCCACCTGGTAAACGGAACCAGTAACATACGAGGCTTCATCTGAGGCAAGGAAGAGATATACATTTGCTACTTCCTCGGTTTTACCCCTCCTGCCCATTAAGGTGGCATTGGTCATTGTTTTTTCCATCTCTGCATCCATCCCGCTGCTTTCCTTATGAGTCCAGGAAGTGTCAATAGGACCGGGCGCAACAACATTTACCCGAATTCCGTTCTGTGCCTGTTCTGCCGCCACGCCTTTCATAAAGGAATGCACGAATCCTTTCGTACCGCCATAAGGAGCTACCTCAGCAATACCCAGGATCGCCGACTCTGACCCTGCCGAGATAATACAGCCCCTGGTCTTTTTAAGTTCAGGGATAGCGAGTTTAGTGAACAAAAAGGTGGTGCGGATGTTATTCTTTATCAAATTATCAAAAGCTGCCACAGAAAATTCTTCAATGCTGTTTACTTCAGGAAACACCCCGGCATTATTAACTAGAATATCCAGCTTCCCCCAGGCATCTGTTGCTACTTCTATAGCGGCTTTTATTTTATTCTCTTCTGAAATATCCCCTTTATAACCCAGGGCTTCTCCACTGGAATTGTTTATTTCCCTTACTACCTCATCCACGGGATCCTCTTCCATTCCCACAACCAAAACCCTGGCTCCTTCCAATGCAAATTTTTTACAGATCGCCTCTCCTATTCCGGTTGCTCCACCGGTTACAATCGCGGTTTTTCCTTCAAGTCTTCTCATGATATCCTTTCCATTAAAATTTCATTGCTTTAAATTAAGAATTCTGAATTTCAGCACATCTATGTATTCTACTCATTATAACAAGTTCAATATTATTTAACCATTCTTAACAAAGCTGCTGCAGCCTGCAGGAAATAAAAAACCCGGAGAAGAAATTATCATTTCCTTTCCGGGTCTTATTTTTTCTGAATTTGCTTTCAGATAAAATTATTTATTTATCATTTAGCTGATGTAATCTTCATAAACGGCAATGTTCTCCAAAGCGCCCATGGCATCTTCGCCTTCAGCCCTAACAGGAGTATCTTCAGGTTCGTTTGGCACATCACCTTCCGTATGTCCGCCAAGGATTGGGGCAAGTACAAGACCTATCAAACAGGTTAGTTTAATAAGTATGTTCATCGACGGCCCCGAGGTATCCTTGAACGGATCTCCCACAGTGTCACCGGTAACCGCTGCTTTATGAGCTTCAGAGCCCTTGTAGGTCATTTCCCCGTTGATGAGTACACCAGCCTCGAAAGATTTTTTAGCGTTGTCCCAGGCACCCCCTGCGTTGTTCTGGAAAATTGCCCAAAGCACACCGCTTACCGTTACCCCCGCCATATAACCTCCAAGCATTTCAGCAATCAGCATATTTTCATAACCAAAGATCATTGGAAGGAAAGCGATAGCGATTGGGAATCCAATGGTAAGGGCACCCGGCAGCATCATTTCCTTAAGGGCAGCTTCCGTTGAAATTGCCACACATTTATCGTATTCTGGTTTTCCTGTTCCTTCCATAATTCCCGGAATTTCGCGGAACTGCCTTCTCACCTCTTCCACCATTTTCATCGCAGCTTTCCCTACGGAATTCATCGCAAGGGCAGAGAATACCACCGGTACCATTCCACCTACGAAGAGCATCGCCAAAACAGGTGCTTTAAAGATGTTGATCCCGTCTATTCCTGTAAAGGTCACATAGGCTGCAAATAGTGCAAGGGAAGTAAGCGCTGCTGAAGCGATCGCAAATCCTTTTCCTGTTGCCGCGGTTGTATTTCCAACAGAATCTAAAATGTCTGTACGTTCCCTAACCTCTGCCGGAAGTTCGCTCATCTCTGCAATTCCACCTGCGTTGTCTGATATTGGCCCAAAAGCATCAATAGCCAGCTGCATTGCCGTGGTAGCCATCATTGCTGAAGCGGCAAGCGCCACCCCGTAGAAACCTGCAAGGGCATAAGAAGCCCAGATAGCAGCAGCAAATAGAAGAACTGAAGCAAAGGTAGAGATCATCCCGGTTGCAAGCCCCGCGATAATATTGGTTCCGGCTCCTGTACTGGAATTCTGAACTATGGAAAGTACCGGTTTTTTACCTAATCCCGTATAATATTCAGTTACAGCAGAGATCAAACCTCCTACTGCAAGACCTACTAAAGTTGCATAGAAAACTCTCATTGACGAGATCACCTTGTACTCAAAACCTTCAGCACCACCAATAAAGAATCCCATCGTCATGGTTTGTGCCGGCAGCATCCATTGTACTAGAAAATAACAGGAGATCGCTACAAGAACGATTGAGGTGATATTTCCGGTGTTTAGGCTTCTTTGAACCTCAGCTTCCTTAGCCTGGTTGTTCTTGATCTTAACGAAGAGGGTTCCCACGATGGAGAAAATGATTCCCACCCCGGCGATGGACATTGGTAACAAAATAGGCCCAATCCCGCCGAAGCCCTGGTCCACTATATTACCGCCCATATCCTCGATCACATAATTACCTAATACCATTGCGGCTAGTACAGTAGCCACGTAACTTCCAAAAAGGTCGGCACCCATCCCGGCAACATCTCCCACGTTATCACCCACGTTATCTGCAATGGTGGCAGGGTTTCGAGGATCGTCCTCAGGGATCCCGGCTTCCACTTTTCCAACAAGGTCGGCACCAACATCGGCCGCCTTGGTATATATACCTCCACCCACACGGGCAAAGAGTGCAATAGATTCAGCTCCAAGGGAGAATCCTGCAAGAGTTTCAAGTACTATGGTCATTTGGGACGTATCTGTCCATACCCCACCCATGAAGTAGTGGAAAAACAGAATAAAAAACGCGGTCAAACCTAAAACCGCAAGCCCTGCCACCCCCAATCCCATCACGGTTCCTCCCGTGAAGGATACTTTAAGCGCGTGCGGTAAACTTGTACGAGCGGCCTGGGTGGTACGCACGTTACTTTTGGTAGCGATCTTCATTCCCATATTTCCTGCAAGTGCAGAAAATACAGCTCCAAAAATAAAGGCAACAACAATTAACCAGTGGGTGGTAGGTACTATAAATGATACCACTGCGAGGGCAATACTGGCAACCAAAACAAAAATTGTAAGCAATTTATATTCGGCTTTTAGAAAAGCCAGTGCCCCTTCGTAGATATGCGAGGCGATTTCATTCATTTTTCCGTCTCCGGCATCCTGTTTTAATACCCAGGATCTTTTCACCCACATGTATGTGAGGCCCAGTAAAGCCAGCACCAAAGGAGCGTAGATCATCATTGATTCCATAGTAGCTTGTTAAATTTTAGTTAATGTCGCTAATGTAGTAAATCAATGATAATTAAAAAAGCAATAACTTTTTTAAGGTTATTGCTTTCCATTATAATAATTCAATGTAAGATCCTTAATTAGATCCCGAATCTTTCCTTATCTCCTTCGTGGTTCTTATATCGCTCCACGCATTCCTTAATGATCTTTCTGGCCTCTGCAGCATCACCCCAGCCACCAACGTCTACTTTTTTCTTCTCAAGATCCTTATAAACCTTGAAGAAATGCTCGATCTCCTTGGTAAGGTGGCCGTTCAATTCATTAAGATCATTGATCCTGTTCCAGATAGGGTCTGAAACCGGCACACAAATGATCTTCTCATCCGGCCCCTTTTCGTCTGCCATATGGAAAACCCCTATTGGCTTTACCTCCATTACTATTCCCGGGAAAGTTGGTTCTGCAACCAGCACCAGTACGTCCAGTGGGTCACTATCCTGCGCAAGGGTGTTGGGTATAAACCCATAATCTGCTGGATACATCATCGAAGAAAAGATCATACGGTCGTAACGAACCTTCTTTAATTCAAAATCGTATTCATATTTGTTTCGGCTCCCCTTTGGGATCTCTATAAGCACATCAAAAGTATCTGACATTTTCATTCTGTTATCATTTTTTTTCGAGGGCGCAAATATAGCTATTTTATACTGTAAAATATGTTATTTAAAAGTGAAAACCGAAGGTTGCAGTGACGCCGAAAGAGCGGGCATCGGGATTATCAAAATAATTTCCGCGGAAGTGGGCATCGAGCCGAAGGAATTTAAACATATTTCCTACACCCACACTGTATTCCCAATAAGGCTCCCGGCTAGGTGCCACCAGAAGCATTCCTGAAGCATCCAGTTTCCGGTTCGCTTCAGATATCTCGCCCCATACCCCGCGAATTCCTACAACTTCACGGAGGTTAAGGTCCCGCAGAAGTGGGATATAGGCGAAGATCCTTCCGTTGAAATTATGCTCAAAATGAGAGGAAATATAAGTATCTGTGACAAATTCATAGAAATTGAGCAGCGGGAAAGTATTGTACATAGAGAAAAAAGTCTGGTTTCCAGGCACCACGCTTAGCAGCCCCAGCGGAACTTCTCCAAATGTCTTCCCTGCCTCCAGGCTTACATTTGCAAGACCTAACCCTCCTATCCACCAGGGCTGGTCATAAAAAGCCTGGATCTTACGGTAATTAAAATCGCTGTTGAAAATATCCTTCACTCCCACACTATAATTAAGAAAAACAGTTGCAAAGTTCTCCGGGTTCACCGCTACCCTGTCCACTCCAAAACCGGCTGTTTTCCTTCCAGGGGTTAATCGCAATACAGTGGAAACCTCTGCCTGGTTGATTTCTTCAGAAACTATTGTGCGCGCTTCATCTTCATACCAGGCGAGGCTAAAGGTGGGGGAGGCAGTGGTAAGGTTCCTGTGAGATCCTATTACCTGAAAAGTAACATTACGGATTGGCTCGATCTCCACGCCAAAGGTTGCGAGTTGAATTGCAGATAATTTATCATTAGTGCCAACGGTGAGCAGGGAATTGGAAGCCAGGCTCCTGCCAAGCACATCGGTCACATTGGTAAGGGAAGCGCCCAGCTGTTCTATATCGCGCCTGTACCCTGCAGAAATTATAAGTCTGCTGGGTTTATCCAGCATCACCTGCCCCAGGATCCCATATTTGAATTTTTGATCACGAAAGCCATAGGCGCCGTAACCTTCAATTCGCCATGGGTCATTGGGGCCAAAAAAGGTCCTTGCCCCCGCTCTTAAGCGGAATCCTTCCACTTCATTATAACCAGCAAAATTATATACAGGGCCCAGGTCCCAGCCTTTGAATTCTACATAGCCTGTGGCTGCAACGTGCGCAAGTCTATAGGCTCGCTGAAATGCCTTTACGGTTTGGAGGGTGTCTATCATTTCATAGACACCGCTTTCATTCCTGTTGAGTGGTTCCAGGCGGTTTTCCTCCCAAAATTGCTCCTCCCGGTCGTATACCTCATCCCGGTAAGAGATTACCTTATTGCTGTAAAATTTATCGGGTTGTGGCTCATTGAAAACAAAGTCATCATAAACCACGGTCTTTTTACCATAGATCCCGCGGGCATCCTCTTTTTTTTCGAAGGAGAAATCGGCCATAAGAAAATCCCTCTTCAGCAGGAAAACAGAATCATTATATACCTCAAATTCCTGTTCAAGATAAATTCCATTAACCCAGTTGATGTTAGCCTTTTCTGCCATTTCCAGGTTAATAGTTTTGATCGCCCAGGCGGTATCATTGACCCAAAAATCACCTTTAAATGTAAGTTCATTCTCCCGCCGGGGATAGTAAACCACCTTGTAACACCATTTATCTTCTATAAAAGAACTGTCTGCCAGGACATAATTATAAGTGTCTATACCTGTAGTGGAGAGCGGACTTATAAAATTTTTATCAAAAATGCGCATATAATTATCATATACATCCACCTCAAAATAAAGGTCCTTTAGTGCCGCGATAAGGATCTGGTTATTATTAAAACCTGAGTTTTTATTCCCGAGTAACTCCTCCTTTTTTTTCCCACTTGTATTATTCCCGTGAACCTGCATAATAGATTCATTGAGAAAAATTGGCAAATAGGTTTTCCCGGAAATATGATTGGTGTCCAGGTCCTCAAAAATAAATTCAAGGCCCTTAAAGACCTTGCTGTTCATCAAAGCACTGTCTACAGTGTTGATATCAAATTCCAGTTTTTCGTATTTCCGGAAAGCGTAATGGTCAAACGCTTTAACACCATTCTTCCTTCTGTTTTCCCAAATCTTCCTAAGGATATCTATAGCAGGATTGTTTTTTTTGGAAGTTTTGCCCCTGTAAATGAAAACTTCATCCAGGTTCTCCTCGTCTTCCTTTAGAAGGATCTCCAGCCCCTGGTTGTTCCCAGGTTGTAGCTCCAACACCTGGGTTTCGTATCCCACGAAAGACACTTCCAGCTGTCTGTGATTCCCTGTGGAGATAAGGTAGAATTGTCCCTCCTCTGTAGTTGTAGTACCTTCTGATGATTTAAGGAAAACCACATTGGCAGAACCCACCGGTTCCCCTGCCTCATTTTTTACCACCCCGCTTACCCTGGTTTGTGCAGCGGTAAAAAGGTGGAAAAGGAAAAAACTGAAGATAAAAAGCTGCTTCATAGGGCACAAAAAAAACTTCATCTGGTAAAGATGAAGTTTCAAATATAGGAGTAAAAAGTTCTTATTTATATAAAACCTTTTTAACTGCTTTTATTACATCCTCGCTGTTTGGTAACCACTCTTTGAAAAGAACCGGTGAATATGGCGCAGGAGTATCGGCTGTATTTATCTTTACAATTGGAGCATCAAGATAGTCAAATGCCTGTGACTGCACCTGGTAAGTGATCTCTGTAGCGATGTTCCCGAATGGCCAGGCCTCTTCAAGGATTACAAGACGGTTGGTTTTTTTAACCGACTTTAAGATGGCCTCATGGTCCATTGGACGAATAGTTCTAAGGTCAATGATCTCACAGGAGATATCTTCTTTCTCCAATTCTTCAGCAGCCTTGTAAGCTTCCTTGATTATTTTTCCGAAGGAAACAATAGTAACATCTGTTCCTTCTCTTTTAATATCTGCAACGCCCAATGGAATTATGTATTCTTCTTCCGGCACCTCACCCTTGTCCCCGTACATTTGTTCGCTCTCCATAAAGATCACGGGATCATTATCACGAATAGCCGATTTTAAAAGCCCCTTACAGTCGTATGGATTTGAAGGCACAACTACTTTTAAACCCGGGCAATTTGCATACCAGCTCTCAAAAGCTTGAGAGTGTGTAGCTGCAAGTTGTCCTGCAGATGCAGTCGGGCCACGAAAAACAATTGGAATATTGAATTGCCCGCCACTCATTTGCCTCATTTTGGCAGCGTTGTTAATTATCTGGTCAATTCCAACAAGAGAGAAGTTAAAGGTCATAAATTCAACAATTGGCCTGTTGCCGTTCATCGCACTTCCCACGGCTATACCGGCAAAACCAAGCTCTGCAATAGGAGTGTCAATTACACGTTCGGGCCCAAACTCGTCCAGCATGCCTTTTGAGGCTTTATAAGCTCCGTTATATTCCGCAACTTCCTCTCCCATTAAATAAATGGTGTCGTCCTTGCGCATCTCTTCACTCATCGCCTGCTGAACTGCTTCTCTAAATTGGATTGTCTTCATTTCTATATAAAATGTATTGTTGTCAAATTTTTTGAAGAACAAAAATAGTAATTAAGGAAAGTTTAAACTACTACTTCAGCATAAAATATTTGTTATGCACGCATAGCAAATTCTGATATAATTTACTTATCTTCGTAAACCATATATTCAAACCTTATTAAAAAGATAATATAGATGAAAATATTAGTATGTATAAGCCACGTGCCAGATACTACCTCCAAGATCAATTTCACAGATAATAATACCCAGTTTGATACCAACGGAGTACAGTTTGTAATTAATCCAAATGATGAATTTGGACTTACGCGCGCCATGTGGTTCAAGGAAAAGCAGGGTGCCAGTGTTGATGTTGTAAATGTTGGAGGTCCTGAAACTGAACCAACTTTAAGAAAGGCCCTGGCCATAGGAGCAGATAATGCCATACGTGTAAACACTCCTGCAAAGGACGGTTTCCAGGTTGCAAAAGAACTCGCTAAGGTAGCACAGGACGGCAGTTATGATCTTATTATTGCCGGGAGAGAATCTATTGATTATAATGGAGGAATGGTACCGGGAATGCTTGCGGCAATTTTAAAAGCTAATTTTGTAAATACCTGTATTAGCCTTGAGGTTGAAGGCAATGAAGCCAAAGCCGTAAGGGAAATAGACGGTGGTAAGGAAAGCGTTACCGCATCCCTTCCATTAGTGATAGGAGCTCAAAAAGGCCTTGTTGAGGAGAGTGATCTTAGGATCCCGAATATGCGTGGGATTATGATGGCCCGTAAAAAACCATTGAATGTGGTGGAGCCGGTAGATTCCAATCAGGCTACAGAAGTAGAAAAATTTGAAAAGCCAGATGCCAAGGGAGCAGTTAAATTAATTGATCCTGATAACCTGGATGAATTGATCAACCTGCTACATAATGAAGCCAAGGTAATCTAAAAAAAAAATTAAAGTAGACCGCAAACGTTTTCAAAAATGGGCGGTTTGAATAATTTAAAAAATAAATATATGTCAGTTTTAGTATATACAGAATCAGAAGAAGGAAAATTCAAAAAAGCTGCCCTGGAGGTTGCTTCCTACGCAAAGGAAGTAGCAGGGATGATGGGAACTACAGTTACCGCTGTTACCTTTAATGCTGAAGATACAGCAGATCTTGGAAAGCATGGGGTAGATAAAGTATTAAAAGTAAGCAATGATAAATTGAATAATTTCAATGCTGAAGCTTATGCCGATGCTCTTACGCAGGCGGCAGAAAAAGAAGGTGCGAAAGTTATTATTTTAAGCCAGAGTGCCAACAGTAAATATCTTGCTCCCCTTCTCGCAGTTCATCTTAATGCAGGTTATGCCTCCAACGTAATGGCTTTGCCGGAAAGTACAGATCCTTTCACTGTGAAGAGAACCGCCTTCACCAATAAAGCATTCAGCTTCACAAAATTTACTACAGATGTTAAGATCATTGGACTTTCTAAAAATGCCTTCGGCTTAAAGGAAAACCAGGGTGATGCTGCAGTTGAGGATTTTAATCCTGAGCTATCTTCTGAAGATTTTTCAGTAAATGTTACCAATGTGGACAAAGCCAGGGACAAAGTGACTATTGCAGATGCAGAGATCGTGGTTTCCGGTGGACGTGGAATGAAAGGACCGGAGAACTGGGGTATGCTGGAAGAACTGGCAGATACTCTTGGGGCGGCTACAGCCTGCTCGAAGCCTGTAAGTGATATGGGCTGGAGGCCTCACAGTGAGCACGTGGGGCAAACAGGAAAACCTGTTGCTGCCAACCTTTACATAGCAGTAGGAATTTCCGGAGCTATACAGCATCTTGCAGGAGTTAGTGCTTCAAAGACCAAAGTGGTGATAAACAATGATCCCGAAGCACCTTTCTTTAAAGCAGCCGATTACGGTATAGTAGGAGATGCCTTTGAAATCGTGCCGAAGCTAAATGAAAAACTCAAAGAATTTAAAGCTAAAAACGCATAATTTTTTTAACTTGCGAGCCTTAAAAGGGCTGTCTAAATATGGTAAAATGTCCTTATTTAGACAGCCCTTTTTAATTATTGCTATATGAGTTTAGTACGCCTTAATATAAAAGGAATTTCTTATAGTCAAACACAGAATGGGGCCTATGCCCTTATTCTTAGCGAGGTGGATGGGGAACGAAAATTACCTATTGTAATCGGCGCTTTTGAAGCGCAGTCCATTGCTATTGCCCTGGAAAAGGAAATTAAGCCTCCCAGGCCACTCACCCATGACCTGTTCAAGAATTTTAGTGACAGGTTTGAGATCGTAGTGAAGCAGGTGATCATTCATAAACTGGTGGATGGGGTATTCTATTCCAGCCTCATTTGTGAGCGTGATGGGATCGAAGAGATCATAGATGCACGTACAAGTGACGCCATAGCCCTGGCGCTGCGATTTAATGCACCTATATTTACATATAAGAATATACTGGATAAGGCCGGGATCTTCCTTAAGGGAGAATCTGGCACTATGACACAAACACCTTCTCCTACAGAGGCCAAAGTAGATGAGATATTTACAGAAAAAGGTGACACTACGGCCGGAAATTATAAATCCATGTCCCTTGAGGAGCTGGAATCCCTACTATCCCAGGCAGTTAAGAATGAAGACTACGAGAAGGCTGCCAGAATAAGAGATGAGATCTCAAAACGCAATAAGTAAGCTTATTTTATGAAAAACTTCCGGGCAGTCCTGCTCTTTATTTTTCTGGGAATTCTAAATGTACATTCGCAAAGTATCACCAAGGAATGGCAACTTGAAACAACCGACACTTCCACTACCTCACAGAATAATTTCTCAAACATTGACAGGTTGGTCCTGGATGAGGGAAGATTTGTATTAAATGCTGCTGAAGGAGAAGATCTTGAAGGGGATTACCTGTACCAGAACAATTTGCTGGTATTTTTCTTTGACCCTCCCAATGACACGATAAGAAAATACAGGATCACTGAACTTACAGATAACACCCTTGTTCTTACAGACAGTTATCAAACCTATAGTTTTACCGAATCTCCTACAGAAGTAGAAGAATTGATCCCGGCTGAAACTGCAAAAGAGATCATACCGAGTCAGGGCCTTACCGTTACCAGCGTGTGGCGCGGGATCCTTGGAATGTTTTCCCTGCTGTTGCTGGCATTCTTCTTTAGCAGTAAAAGAAGTGCTATTAATTGGAGGACCGTGGGAGTAGGACTGGCAGCGCAACTGCTCCTGGCTATCGGGGTTTTGAAAGTGACCTTCATAAAGAACATTTTTGAGTTTGTTGGAAACATCTTTGTACTCATTCTGGATTTCACAAAAGCAGGAAGTGAATTCCTTTTGGGCGGCCTTATGGAGGTTGATAGTTTTGGTTTTATATTCCTCTTCCAGGTATTGCCTACCATCATCTTCTTCTCGGCCTTGACATCTGTATTGTTCTATCTAGGGGTGGTGCAAATAATTGTTCGGGGACTGGCCTGGGTGCTCACTAAACTCATGGGCATCTCGGGCGCAGAAAGTCTAAGTGTGGCGGGAAATATCTTTCTTGGCCAGACAGAAGCTCCTCTATTGATAAAAGCTTACCTGGAAAGGATGACCCGCAGTGAGATCCTGCTGGTAATGATTGGAGGAATGGCAACCGTTGCCGGCGGGGTGCTGGCAGCCTATATCGGCTTTCTGGGAGGTGACGATCCCGTATTAAGGCTTCAGTTTGCAAAGCATTTACTGGCAGCATCTGTGATGGCTGCGCCTGGGGCAATAGTTATCTCCAAGATCCTTTACCCGCAACAGGAACCCGTAAATACAAATGTGGAGATCTCTACTGAAAAAATTGGCTCCAATATCCTGGACGCCATCGCCAATGGTACTACTGAAGGTTTAAAACTTGCGGCAAATGTTGCAGCGATGCTCCTGGTATTCATCGCCTTCATCGCGATGATAAATTACATTTTAGGATATATAGGAGCGCTCACGACCTTAAATTCACTCATTGCCGAATATACACCGTACTCAAAGGTTTCCCTTGAGGCCATCCTTGGAACTGTTTTCGCACCGCTAATGTGGCTCATTGGGGTGGCAGAAGAAGATATGATGCTTATGGGGCAACTGCTGGGAATAAAACTTGTCGCCAGTGAATTTGTAGGTTACATACAGCTGGCCGATCTAAAGAACCCTGCAAATTTCCTAAGCCTCAACTACGAAAAATCTGTTATCATGGCGACCTATATGCTCTGCGGATTCGCAAATTTTGCTTCTATAGGGATACAGATTGGAGGGATAGGCTCACTGGCTCCCGGCAAAAGAAAAGTGTTATCTGAATTCGGAATGAAGGCCTTAATTGGAGGAACTATAGCCTCTCTTCTGTCTGCGACTATCGCGGGGATGATCATTGGGTAATATTTTGAAGTTCGCCTCTTATTCTAAAGAGCATCTTCCATTCTAATATAGAAAATTCCTCTAATAATTACGCCCCTTCAGGGCTATGCAAATATTCGGTTTCTTATTCGATGGGCTTCACCCATCGCTAATTTATTACGCCCCTTCAGGGCTCATTTATCAAACTAGATTATGATTTCATAGACGGCAAAATATCTAAGCATCCCGTGCTGCAGAATAATTTAGGTCCGGTAGGAAAATTCAATCTCGAAGGAGGCAACAGAACAGCATCCGACCATTTAATAAGATCCCGTAAAGATGGAAGGATCTTGATAAGCCTCTAAATCAAGCCCTGAAGGGGCGAAATATGTCAGCCTCCCCTGAAGGGGGAGGATTAAAAACAGGTATAAATGAAAGCCCTGAAGGGGCGTAATCAGACAGCATCCCGTGAAGCGGGATGACATGGATAACCAGTTGAGATAAAGCCCTGAAGGGACGTAATACCCGCTCTCCACCCATCGCTAATTGATGTCGCCCCTTCAGGGCTCATTTATTAAACTAGCTTATGATTTCATAGACGGCAAAATATCTAAGCATCCCGTGCTGCAAAATAATTTGGGTCCGGTAGGAAAATTCAATCTCGAAGGAGGCAAAAGAACAGCATCCGACCATTTAATAAGATCCCGTAAAGATGGAAGGTTCTTGATAAGCCTCTAAATCAAGCCCTGAAGGGGCGCAATCTAACTGTATCCCGTGAAGCGGGATGACGATAACAAGAGGAGATAAAGCCCTGAAGGGGCTTAATCAGACAGCATCCCGTGAAGCGGGATGACATGGATAACCAGTTGAGATAAAGCCCTGAAGGGGCGTAATTCCCGCTCTCCACCCATCGCTAATTGATGTCGCCCCTTCAGGGCTCATTTATTAAACTAGCTTATGATTTCATAGACGGCAAAATATCTAAGCATCCCGTGCTGCAAAATAATTTGGGTCCTGTAGGAAAATTCAATCTTGAAGGAGGCAACAGAACAGCATCCGACCATTTAATAAGATCCCGTGAAGATGGAAGGTTCTTGATAAGCCTCTAAATCAAGCCCTGAAGGGGCGCAATCTAACTGTATCCCGTGAAGCGGGATGACGATAACAAGAGGAGATAAAGCCCTGAAGGGGCGTAATCAGACAGCATCCCGTGAAGCGGGATGACATGGATAACCAGTTGAGATAAAGCCCTGAAGGGGCGTAATTCCCGCTCTCCACCCATCGCTAATTGATGCCGCCCCCTCAGGCTCATTTATTAAACTAGATTTTGACTTTATAAACGGCAAAATATCTAAGCATCCCGTGCTGCAAAATAATTTGGGTCCTGTAGGAAAATTCAATCTTGAAGGAGGCAACAGAACAGCATCCGACCATTTAATAAGATCCCGTAAAGATGGAAGGTTCTTGATAAGCCTCTAAATCAAGCCCTGAAGGGACGCAATCTAACTGTATCCCGTGAAGCGAGATGACGATAACAAGAGGAGATAAAGCCCTGAAGGGGCGAAATATGTTAGCCTCCCCTGAAGGGGGAGGAATTAAAACCCGGTATAAATGAAAGCCCTGAAGGGGCGTAATTCCCGCTCTGCACCCATCGCTAATTGATAAAGTCCCCTCAGGCTTATGCATTAAACTAGATTTCGACTTTATAGATGGCAAAATATCTAAACAACCCGTACTGTAGAATAATTTGTGCCCAGCAGGAAAATTCAATCTTGAAGGAGCCAACAGAACAGCATCCGACCATTTAATAAGATCCTGTGAAGATGGAGGATTCTTGCTCCAATGAAAACAAGCCCTGAAGGGGCGAAATATGTCAGCCTCCCCTGAAGGGGGAGGAATTAAAACCCGGTATAAATGAAAGCCCTGGAGGGGGAGGAATTAAAACCGGGTATAAATGAAAGCCCTGAAGGGGCGTAATTCCCGCGGAGAGTTTGCATCCTTTTCTTAACCTATTTTTAAAACTTAATTTCTATTGGAATGATAAAAAAACCCTTCCGGATTCCGGAGGGCACTGAAAAACTATCTCTTTTGAGATGAACTTATTGAAGCGATCAAGCAAAAATCTATTTTTGACTCGATCGCTTTTTTATTTAGGATTTCCGGTGGCGGTTTTTTTATTGATGACCAATCCCTTAGGATGATTAATCTGAGCTCTTAAAGCTCATTTTATTTCGAATCTGAAACTTATATGGTTAATTTAAGGATTCTCTTAAGGTTTACGGTGAATATTGCCAAAGCCCCCTGCATTTGCATGCTATTAATGCCATATGCTATAGCACGATCATAACCGTGAACATTTTTTAGTTCGCTATTTTTAGCCTCGATCTTATAGCGGTGTTTAGATTTTTCTTTATAATATTCAGACTCCTGAAACACTATCTGTTCCTGGTGTAAGCTTGACTTTATAGAGACCGAATAAGTTTTAGTTTTAGCTCCCGGTTTATAACAGCCATCTCGTAATGGACAGGTCTTGCATTTCTCTACATCAAAATAATAAGTATCTACCTGGTTCTTGCCTCGTTCCTTTTTCCCTTGTCGTGCTTTTCTGATGGCCAGGTGTCCTGCCGGACACACAAACATATCAGCATCCTTGTTATAATCAAATTTATCCTCATTCTTTCTAGAGCCTTGTGCGATTGCAGGGTTCAGCTTTGCTACGATTTTAATATTCTGATCATCTTTATCCTTGAGCTTAAGGTTTTCCTTACCTGAATATGCGCTATCACCAATTACTGTATCCACCTGAATTCCATTGTTCTGGCTTATTTTTACAAGCATTGGCAACTCAGGACCATCACCTTTTTCACCCGAGGTGACAACTGCAGCCGTAATAATGCGTTCCTCTGTCATGGCCAGATGGGTCTTGTAACCAAAGAATTTACTGTCAGCTGATTTATGGCCGGTTTTGGCATCTGTATCCTTAGAAAGAATGTAGTTTTCCTGGGTATCTTCCACAGTCTCCTTTAACAGGTTCAACTTCTCTTTGACTGCAGGAATTAAACTTAATGTTTGGTCTGATTCAATACACTTCTCCAGTTCCTTGCAATAAGCAAGTTCCTTTTCCAACTCACCCGAAGCGTTCTTTTCCGGGAAGCGTTCTTTCATATTTTCATCTACAGCGTAAACCACTTTGCGAAGCAGCTTTGAACGCTCTCTCAGGACCTCAAGTGCTGAATATGGATTTGATCTGGATAGAGAATGTGTGGCATCAACAATAAGGGATTTAGATGTAATGATTCCCTTTTCAATGGATATTGAGACAGTTTTATTTATAAGCAGATTCAATAAATCGGTATCTTTTAAACGCAGCTTACGAAACTTAGTCAATGAACTGGAGTTTATGACTGCATCCTCGGGTGCCATTTCAAGGAAATATTTGAAGGACATATCATATCTGGAACGTTCAACTACATCAACATCTGAAATGGTATAGATCGTTTTTAATAGTAAATACTTGAACATCCGGATAGGACTTTCTGCGTTACGCCCATTATTTAAACAATAGTTGTTCACTAGTTCATCGTAGATGAAAGTAAAATCTATTAATTCGTTGATTTTTCTAAGAAGATTATCTTTGGGTATAATTAAAGCATATAAATCAGAATATGCACTTAATTGCATTTTTTGCTGCGGTAACAACATATGGGAGACATTAGAAATCAGTCATGAAAATACAAAAAAGGAGCGAAACCATTATGATTTCGCTCCTTTTTATTTATCCTAAAATGTAATTATTTAGAGGACTTTTTCAGTGCCCTCGGATTCCGAAAGGGTTTTTTATTTCAACAATATTAGGTGTCTATCCCAGTGCTACAAGGCTACCACCAATAGCGGCTCCGGCTGAAAGAACAGCACTGGCAACCAGCCACCAGGCTGCTGCAGCGGCATTCTTCCTGGTATTCTCTGCCTGGATGACCGCTTTTCTTTTGAGGTTCTCGACTCTTCGGTTGGCTTCATCCTCCACCTCTGTGATCTTTTGAAGCACGTTGTTCTTCGCATCCTCATAAGACTGCACCACTCTATCTATATCTCTTTGGTCAATATTGGTATTCGCGGTTACTGCGGAAACAATTGTATCCCTGTCCATTCCTGAAAGTTTTCTCTTAAAGCTTGACAAGGCATTCTCACCGCTTCCACTACCGGCACCCATACCTATCTTATTCTGGAAGTAACTGGTAAGCCTGGAAAAATCAATATCTGGCTTTCCGTTGCCGTTCAGCAGCTTCGAAACCTCTCTTTCCAGTTTCATCTTAAGATTTGTAGCATCATGCATCACCCCATCGACACTACTACCTGCCCCGCTGAATTGAGAGATCACTTTTTGAAGCAGCTCTTCCACTTTATCTGCATATTTCTCTATTTGCTGCCTGTTCAATGCAGTATTTGCAGCCAGGACATCGATAATGGTCTTGCGGTCTATCTCGCCCATTTTGGAAGCTAACTTTCTGCCTTCCACTTTGGGATTATTCACAACACTCATAATTTGCTGCTCTATCTGGTCTCTGTCCATATCCTCAGGAGTGGCTTTAGAAAGGATATCCTTGATCTTCTCAATATATCCATGTACTTCCTCCTCCTCTGCCGGGGTGAATTTGGCTACTACCTTCTCCAGCTTCTCTTCTTTGGTATCACCTTCGCCATAGGCCTGCTTAAGTTCATTTTGAAGTTGCTTTAGTTGCTCTACCTTTCCTTTATCCTCAACGTTTGCCTCATCTCCCGAAGCCTGTTCGATGGCCCTGGTCATTACCTGTTGTATAGCCATCCATTTCCCGGGGCTGCTACTGCTGCTGGTTTGCTTTTGAACCTTCTCCTGTCGCTGGTCAGATTCCCTGGTGATCTTCTCAGTCCTTTCATCAGATTCCCGGGTGATACGTTCATTTCTTTTATCAGATTCTTCAATTATTTGTTTGATATCATTCTTTACCTTCTCATAATCTGGTACATTTCTGTCTACTTTAGTAAAGAACTCATCAATAGTATCGTTGATAACCGTGGGATCAAAACTCGCACTAAAGTCCTTTCGAATCTTATCCACAGTATCTTCAGCAACATGCTTCATTTGAGTTTCGGGCGAGGTGGCAAACATGCTCTTCACTGCTTCTCCAGAGGCTCTAAGACCCGAGGTAGCAGTATTAATAAGACCTCCTATTAAAGAATTTACAACTTTACTTTCAAGATAGAAAAGCAGGATAAAAAAAGTGGCCCAAATTACAAGTCCCAGAGTTATCGCGATTACCGGGCTTGCAATAAGTGCGAGGTTTATTGCAAGCGCCGTGGCTCCAAAAAGGGATATGATAGTAGTAAGCACACTCCAGGCCCCAAAACCGGTAGTGATCATTGTGCCGGTATCCATCCCATCATCATCGTCATCGTCACGGGTTACATCGTGATCTAAATCGTGAAGATTATCTTTCCTGTTTGGGTGATACTTACCCTTTACATATTTCTCCTTGATATCTCCAATAGCCGTAATCCCTGTAGCTACAGAGAGTGCGGTAAGTATGAACTGGAAACCCATCGCCAGGACCACCCCTGCTATAACAGCTATGAAAAAATGTGGGGTGATTATCGATTCTGCTATGTAATCCACTTCCCGCTCCTGTGCCTGTAAAACCAATGGCCCCAGTAATAACATAATACTCATTAAATTTCTTCGTTTCATTTTCATTTTGATTTAAGTTAGTATTCGGCTTTCTACTAGTTACAGCTTATTTAGAATTTTTGATATTTAAATAAAGTTAATTAACAAAGTTTTACCCCCTCAAAAGCACTGATTATAAACGAATTAACATTAAGTTAATAAGTATGGATAAAAAATAACCTCACATGATTTCCCACAACAATTGAATGTTTATTTTTAATCACTCTTAAATTCTAGAATTCTTTTTTATGAAACAGTATCATGACCTCCTGCGCCACGTATTGGAAAATGGAAATGAAAAAGGTGACCGCACAGGAACGGGGACCAAAAGCGTTTTTGGTTATCAAATGAGGTTTGACCTAAGCGAAGGTTTTCCTATGGTCACTACCAAAAAATTGCATTTGAAATCTATCATTTACGAATTGCTCTGGTTTTTAAATGGTGATACCAATGTGAAATATTTACAGGAAAACGGGGTGAGGATCTGGAATGAATGGGCCAATGAGGAAGGGGAACTGGGACCTGTATACGGCCGGCAGTGGAGAAACTGGAACAATGAGGAGATTGACCAGATTAAAGATGTGGTGGAGACCTTAAAAAATAATCCAAATAGCAGGAGGATGATGGTAAGCGCCTGGAATCCTTCTGTATTACCAGATACCTCAAAATCTTTTGAAGAAAATGTGGCCAATGGAAAGGCAGCCCTACCTCCCTGTCATGCTTTCTTTCAATTTTATGTCGCTCCCCCTTTAAAAAAAGGTGGCAAACCAAGACTTTCCCTACAGCTCTATCAGCGTAGTGCCGATATTTTCCTGGGAGTACCTTTTAATATTGCATCTTATGCTCTGTTCACAATGATGATGGCACAGGTATGTGATTATGATTATGGTGATTTTATTCATACATTTGGAGACGCACATATTTATAGTAATCATTATGAACAGGTGCAGCTACAGCTTAGCCGGGATCCACGGCCGTTGCCAACAATGAAAATCAATCCCCATGTTAAGGATATCTTCAGCTTTAAGTTTGAAGATTTCACGCTGGAAAATTACGACCCGCACCCGCATATCAAAGCAAAGGTAGCTGTCTAAAAATTTTAATTTTTTATGAGAATTTTCAAAGCACTTATCGTATTTGCCTTATTTACAAACTTTTCTTTTGCCCAGGAAAATACCACTGTGGAAGGAAATAAAGTTACCCAAAAAGAAGTGGCCCCAATCTGGCCGGGATGTGAAGACAGTGAATCCACTAAAGAATGCTTTAATACCAAAATGAATTCCTTTATAAAGGAGAATTTTAGTTATTCCCAAAACGATGCAGGAGAATGGGTACGGGGAAAGTCCACTGTTTCCTTTACTGTTGATGATACCGGAAAGGTAACCAATGTGGAAACTGAAGGGCCTGAACCTATTGTAAACAAGGAAGTGGAAAGAGTGGTGAGATCCTTTCCTAAATTAAAGCCGGGAATGCGCGGTGAAAATCCCGTAGCCATTAACTATCAAATGTCCTTTAATTTTTAAATACTTCCAATATAAGTCGTTATAAATAGCGGTAAAAATTTAAAACGGGAGGGAAACTTCCCGTTTTTTTTTTACAATCCCTGGTAATTTTATTTTTCCTTTCCTACGTGAACCACCAGAGAGCCTACTTTAACTCCCCTTAACTCATGTTAGTTCAAGCCGTTCTTAAAAAATTGTAACTTTGGTAGACAGGCCTATAGCTACCTTTTATGATCACTGAAGAAACTTTACTGAACCTATTTACTGAAACGCGCAGGGATACTGAGAAAATCTGTTCCCACCTGGAAACCGAAGATTACGTGGTGCAACCGGTGGTTGATGTCTCGCCTCCAAAGTGGCACCTTGGACATACCACCTGGTTCTTTGAAGAATTCGTGCTGAAGAAATATGCTGAAGGGTATGAGCTATTCGATGATAATTCAGCTTTTGTATTTAACAGCTACTATGAAAGTGTAGGGGAAAAAGTTGTGAGAACAGACCGGGGAAACCTAAGCAGGCCAACAGTCGCCTGGGTGTATGAGTACAGAAAGTATGTTACAGATGCCATACTGGAATTCTTCAGCAAAAGAAAATTAAACGAGGAGATCAAGGAAGTCCTGGAAATAGGTTGCCATCATGAGAAGCAACACCAGGAACTACTTCTTACAGATATTAAATATATCCTTGGAAATAATCCCCTGCTCCCCTACTATAGTGGAGACTTTATTGAGAATACCGTTGAGGAGAATAAGCGGGAGTGGATTAAAATAGAAGAAGGCATCCATGAAACCGGACATAAAGGCGACAGCTTTTCTTACGACAATGAACGGAAACGGCACAAGAATTATCTACAAGAATTTGAAATTTCCAACCAACTCGTAACAAATGGAGAATATTTGCAATTCATGGAGGCCGGTGGTTACAAGGATGTGCTGCTCTGGCATGCCGAAGGATGGGACTGGATACACAGTGAAGATATTATCGCTCCCTTTTACTGGCACAGGAAACATAACGAATGGCATCAATATACAATGCAGGGGCTTCAAAAGCTTGATCCTGAAGCGCCCTTATCTCACATTTCTTATTATGAAGCTTTTGCATATGCACAATGGAAGGGTTGCAGGTTACCCACAGAGTTTGAATGGGAGGCCGCAAGCGAAAAGTTTGACTGGGGACGGCGATGGGAATGGACAGAAAGTGCATATTCTCCCTATCCCGGGTTTAAAACAGCTGAAGGTGCACTGGGAGAATACAATGGCAAATTCATGGTAAACCAGAAGGTTTTAAGGGGAGGCTCTGTCGCTACCTCCCAAAACCACACAAGAAATACATACCGAAACTTTTTTCATCCTCACCTGCGCTGGCAGTTTACAGGGATAAGACTGGCAAAATAACCTATCAAAAAAATGAGAACACAGCACAAGACTACCTTTGCCTCTTCCTTTGAAGAAGACTGCTACAATGGCTTAACCAGTTATCCAAAATACCTGTTATCCAAATATATCTATGACCAGAAGGGTGATAAATTATTTCAGGATATTATGGACCTGCCGGAATACTATCTCACCAATTGTGAATATGATATTTTGCAAAGGCATACATCTGGAATTGCTGCGCACCTAGCCGGGCCCAATGGTTTTGACCTTATAGAACTGGGAGCGGGGGACGGTAAGAAAACCAAGGTCCTTTTGCGGCATCTGGCAGAAAAAAATGTGAACTTCAATTATCTCCCCGTTGATATAAGCGAAAACGTACTAAAGGAACTCGAAAATTCTTTAAAAACTGAACTTCCCGAAGTCTCAGTGAACATCCAGCAGGGTACTTATTTTCAAACCCTTGAAAAACTGGCAAATTACAGCTCCCGAAAAAAGGTGATTATGATGCTTGGATCCAACATTGGTAACCTCTTGCACAAGGATGCCATCAATTTCCTCAAAAATATTTCGGCTGCAATGAGTGAAGAGGATATGTTGTTCATGGGCTTTGACCAAAAGAAGGACCCCCAGATAATCCTTGATGCCTATAATGATCCCACAGGAGTAACGGCGGCCTTTAATAAAAACCACCTGGTGAGGATCAACAGAGAGCTGGGAGGGAATTTTGACACAGATTCCTTTATGCATTGGGAAACCTATGATCCCGAGTCTGGAACCGCAAGAAGTTTCCTGGTAAGCATGATCGAACAAACGGTTAATATAGATGCTCTTGGCCTGGAAGTGCATTTTGATAAATGGGAAACCATTCATACCGAGATCTCTCAAAAATATGATGACCAAACAGTGAACTGGCTTGCAAAGGAGGCCAATCTTAAGCCGGTTGAATTCTTTACAGATGAGAGGAGTTATTATAAAAACTATATTTTTATGAAGATCTAGCCCTTATAAAGCCTTATTATTTAAGAAAAACCACAGGTAAAGGACCCTAAAAATAATTGATCAATGAAAGCGATTTGGAATGGTACTATAGTAGCAGAAAGTGATGATACGCGCATCGTGGAGAACAATCATTATTTCCCGAAGGAATCGATAAATGATGAGTACTTCAAGTCCAGCGACACTCACACCCGTTGCCCCTGGAAGGGAAAAGCTCATTACTACAACCTCGAAGTCGATGGAAAGATGAATAAAGACGCAGCCTGGTTTTACCCCGATGCCAGCCATGCTGCAAAACCAATTGAGGGTTATGTGGCGTTTTGGAAAGGGGTTGAGGTGAAGGAGTAGTCGTTAGGTGGTTGTAGGTTGTAGGTTGTCTGTTGTCTGTTGTCGGTTGAAAAGGTTGTAAGTTGTAAGTTGGAAGTTGTAGGTTGTAAAAAAGTGGAGAGTGGAAAGTGGAGAGTGGAGAGCGGATAGTCAACGCGTGTTATGCTGTAGGGGTTGGGCTTGCCCCCACCCGAAATTTGTCGGTTGTAGGCTGAAAAAAGTGGAATGAAGGAAAGTGGAAAGAGGATAGTTGGGACGTGGAAAAAGGTAGAATGTTGTAAAAGGTGTAGGTTGTAGGTTGAAAAAAAAGTTGTAGGTTGTAGGTTGTAGGTTGTAGGTTGTAGGTTGTAGGTTGTAGGTTGTAGGTTGAAAAAAAGTTGTCGGTTGTAGGCTGAAAAAAGTGGAAAGAAGGAAAGTGGAAAGAGGATAGTCGGGACGTGTAAAAAATGGAAGTGGTAGATTAAAAAATGTTGACGGTTGTCGGTTCAAAAACCACGAAACATTGCATCTCAACGGCTGCTGTTTTTTCTCTTATCTCTAATCTCTTCTCTTGGTTCCTGGTTCTTGTCTCTCGATTCCAGTAACAAACTCCAGACTCCAGATTTTAGACGCTCCCTTTCAACACCCTCAACAGCTCCTCCAGTTCCTCCTCTGTGTTGAAGTAATGAAAACTTACCCGTATCCCCTCCCCTCTTTGGGAGCAAATAATGTCATTGCTTCTTAATTGGTTGAAGAGCTTATCATCTCCTTGTAGATTGAAGATAGAAGAATGAATTTTCCTTTTGACAACTCTATCTTCCAACAGGTTCATTTTCGTGAATTCTTCCTTTGCTTCCCCGGCGAGGTTTTTCACACGTTCTTCCACCACCTTCATCCCAACATCCTTAAGCAGCTGTAGGGCCACTTTTAAGCTTCCGTAGTTTAGGGTATCCTGGTGGCCCGGCTCGAACTTGCCAAGGAAATTTCCTTCCTGTGCCTTATATTTCCCCTGCAGGGAATTGAATCCGGAGGTTTTTGGGGCGATCTTATTGGGGGCAGATTCACTAAAAAGTATAAAAGCATTTCCATATCCCGCATTTAGCCATTTATAGGTGCTTGTGATAACCACATCCAGGCCGGAAGCATCGAAGTCAAATATCTCTGTACCGCAAAACTGGGTACCATCTGCAACAAAAAGTGTTTCGGGATAAAGTTGCTTCAGTTTTGAAAGAAAGGAGATTGGCAATTTGATTCCGCTTATATACTGTACTAAACTAAAAGCAAAAACATCTGGGGTATTTGCCTTAAAAGCAGTTTCAATATGCTCTTCCAGGTTTTCATCTATAACAGCATAATTTACTTCAAAATCCCTGGATGTTACAGCCCAGTTGATGGAGGGATAATCCTCATCCAGAAGTAAGACCTTTTTACCTTTTTCTATACCCTCCAGAAGGGTATTAAAGCCGTAAGAAAAATTGGGCACCAAAGCCACCCGGTTAGCAGCACAATTAAAGAAATTACCCACTGTTTCTCTCACTCCTGCAAGGAGTTTGCCTTGTTTTTCCTTTAAAATGCTTGCTGAAACCAGGAAATCCAGATCGTGCTCCTGCCTGAAATCAAATACCTTTTCTGAAAGCAGCCCCGAGGCTGCAGTATTTAAATAGACATATTGCTGGAGTACAGGGAAAGGTTTTCTTAAATTCTTCATAAGCATTTTAACATTGGAGTAAAAAATCTTTAAATTTGAGTAGATACTAAAGTACTTCTTATTATGTTTTCTAAAAAGAAAAACCCCTCCAAACTAGATTCTGAACAACGTGAACTTTATGAGAATGCCCGGCGCAGGACTCTACAGAAAAAGAGATTATTCCAGCATTTTGTAGTTTTCCTTGTTGGCGCAGTATTACTTATAGTGGTGAACGTTGTAATTGGATATAAGGAGGAATTTACCCCGTTGGGTTACAACTGGTTTGTATGGGCTATTTTAATATGGACCTTCTTCTTTCTCATTCACCTTATCAATGTATTTGTAACCAGTAGTTTTATGGGTAAGGAATGGGAGCAGAAACAAATGGAAAACCTGGTAAGAAAACAACGGGAACGTATTGAGGAGTTGGACAGAAAGGTTAAGAAAGACCATCCCGCACCTACAAAAAACCCCGATCCTGCCCCTGCCAGGGAAGAACCCCCCAGCCCAGGAATCCCGACCATCCACTAAACACATAAAATATGCTTACAATAATAGCTGCCGCCGCAGAGAATAACGCCCTTGGAAAAGACAATGATCTTGTATGGCATCTACCAGATGATTTCAGGAGATTTAAGAAACTAACCTCCGGCCACCATATCTTAATGGGAAGGAAAACTTTTGAGTCTTTCCCACAGCCGCTGCCAGACAGGACCCATGTTGTGATCACCAGGCGCGATGACTATAAAAAGCCGGGCATCGTAGTGGTGCATTCCCTGGAAAGAGCGGTGGAACTAAGCAATGAAGATCCCCAGCCATTTATTATTGGCGGCGGGGAGATCTATGAGATGGCGATGGATGTGGCAGATAGGATAGAACTCACCAGGGTGCATGGCAAATTTGAAGCCGACACATTTTTTCCTGAGATCGATGAAAATAAATGGAAGCTGGTGAGGGAGGAATTTCATGAGAAGGATGAAAAGCATAAGTATGCTTTTACGTACCTCACCTATGAGAGGAAATAACGATAACGCAAATATTATTCAAAAGATCGCTGCCGGTAACCAGCTGGAGGTAAAATCCTGCCGGCCTTTGGGAGGTGGAGATATCAACGAGGTTTACCTTCTTGAAACAGCAAAAGATAAGTTTATTATAAAATTAAATGACGCCTCTAGATTCCCCGGGATGTTCGAGGCCGAAAAAGAAGGCCTGGAAGAACTTTCAGCGGCAGGTGTGATAAAGGTCCCGGAAGTAAAAAAGGTTGGCGAAGAAAGCGGCGCATCATATATTTTAATGGAATATATAAATTCAGCCAAACCGCCTATAGATTTCAGCAGGAAATTTGGACAACAACTTGCAGCCCTTCATAAGACCACGGCAAAGGATTTCGGGTTTAAGTCAAACAATTATATAGGCAGCCTTCCGCAGTGCAACACCTCCTGCACAACAGCGGCAGAATTTTACATTACCCAGCGGCTGGAGCCTCAAATTAAAATGGCAAAGGATAAGGGGAACGACCTGGGAGATCCTTCAGCATTATACAAAAACTGTGAGGCATTAATCCCCCAGGAACCACCTGCCCTGGTACACGGCGATTTGTGGAGCGGAAATTATATGGTAGGCAACCGGGGAGAACCCTGTCTTATTGATCCTGCCGTTTCCTATGCTCCCCGTGAAATGGACCTGGGGATGATGAAGCTATTTGGAGGTTTTGACAAAGAGATCTTTGAAACATACGAGGAACATTTTCCTACAGAAGCCGGCCTGGAAGAAAGGATCCCGCTGTGGCAACTTTACTACCTGCTGGTACACCTCAACATCTTTGGCAGTGGTTATAGATCACAGGTCTCTTCTATCCTGAACAGGTACTCGTAATTTTACAAATCTTAACCCTAAATCGTTTTCTTTTAGGAATTTATTAACTCACATGCTTTTCACTGCTTGGTAACTTGTAGCAAAAATATATAACTATGAGTACGGAAAATTTGACGAGTAAAGAGGCGCTGGAAAAAATGACAAGTTTGGTAGATGATATCAAATTTACGATGCTTCTAACCGACCTTGATACACAACCCATAAGTGCGGTTCCAATGACCACCAAAAAAGTAGATGAGCACGGGGACATTTGGTTTTTAAGTGGCTTGAACAGTGACCACAATTCCAACATTGTGAAAAACCCAAAGGTACAGTTGCTTTACAGCGCTCCCGGTGACATGGAGTTTATAAGCATTTATGGAGATGCGACCATTTCTACAGACAAAGCGGTACTCGAAGAATTATATAATAAAAAGGATGATGCCTGGTTCACAGGAGTAGATGATCCAAATCTTACAGCAATAAAAGTAGTACCTAAGGAAGCTTATTTCTGGGATACCAAAGACAATAAATACGTGAGCCTGTTCAAAATGGGGATTTCAGCAATAACAGGCGATAAAGCAGATATTGGTGAAAAAGGAAAATTAAAGTTTTAACTGCGAAATCTCACCAACAGACCTCATAGCATATACATGTTATGAGGTCTTTTTTTTTATTTCTATTTTAGCCAAATCAAATTTCTACTATGAAAGCATATATTTTTCCCGGACAGGGAGCGCAGTTTACAGGAATGGGACTCGATCTATTTGAAAAATACCCGCAAGCCCGACAGCTTTTTGAAAGGGCCAATGAGATCCTGGAATTTCCTATCACAGACATCATGTTTAATGGTACTGCAGAGGATCTTAAGCAAACAAAGGTTACACAGCCTGCAGTGTTTTTACATTCGGTTATACTTAGCAAGGTGCTTGGTGATTCCTTTAAGCCAGACATGGTTGCAGGACACTCCCTTGGGGAAATTTCTGCACTTGTCGCCAATCAAACCCTTGATTTTGAGTCGGGATTAAAACTAGTTTACAAAAGGGCACTTGCCATGCAACATGCCTGCGAATTGCAACCCTCAACAATGGCAGCAGTGCTGGGCCTTGAAGACTCTATAGTAGAAGCAGTTTGTGCAGAGGTGGATGGCGTTGTGGTGGCAGCCAATTATAACTGTCCCGGCCAACTTGTGATCTCTGGTAGCGTTGAGGCAGTAGAGACCGCATGTGAAAAACTTAAAGAACGAGGAGCTAAAAGAGCTATGATCCTCCCAGTAGGCGGTGCTTTCCATTCTCCCTTAATGGAACCTGCAAGAAAGGAACTGGCAGCAGCCATTGAAAATACCACTTTTAAAACGCCTATTTGTCCAGTGTATCAAAACGTGACCACCTTTGCAGTTACAGATCCCGAAGAGATCAAGAAGAATCTTATTTTCCAGTTAACAGCCCCGGTGAAATGGACCCAAAGTGTACAAAATATGATTGCAGATGGGGCTACTCATTTTACAGAAGTTGGTCCCGGGAAGGTATTGCAGGGACTGGTAAAGAAAATTGACCGGAATGCAGAGGTAAGTTCAGCTGAAGTTTAAAATTCTGCAGGTAAATTCAATTGTTTTGCAAAAAAATTCATTGAATTTGCAAAGAAGGTATTGTTTTTGCTAACATTTTGAATAATTAATAATCAAAAGGGACCCCTACTACCTTCTTAATCCTCCTATACATGAAGAACTTTACTTTTGTTTACCTGTTTATTTTAATGCTGTCCCCTGCTGTAATTTTTGGTCAGGCTCCACAGAACATTAAGAAACTCGAAGAAAAATACACTGAATATTTTAAACTTGACAGGGAGGTAGTTTTTTTACATCTCAATAAAACTACGGTATTACCCAAGGAGAATCTGTGGATCTCTGCCTATGTCTATAATCCAAAGCTTCACCTCCCAAATAAGGAAACAGCCAATTTAAACATAGATATATTTTCAGAAGATGGTAAATTCCTGGATTCCAAAACTATCCTGGTTTCTGGTGGTAAAGGTTCCCTCTATTTTGATCTTGATCCAAATACTTTTGCACCCGGCACCTATTATTTAAGAGCCTCCACCAATTATATGCGCAATTTCGAGGAGGATCTCTCATATCTTCAATCTTTTACAATTTATGCAGAAGGTGAGCCACGGGAAAGAGCAAAGGAAAGTTTTGACCTACAGTTATTGCCAGAAGGTGGACATTTGGTCACAGGAGTATTAAGCTCTGTAGGTGTTAAGCTTATCAACGATAAAGGCAGGGGAACTTCTTTTACAGAAGCAAAGGTATTAAATTCTGCCGGCGTGGAAATAACCTCATTTGATTCCAACGATTTTGGAATGGCAAGATTTAATTTGACACCCCGTGAGAATGAAGCTTACAAAGTGGTTTTGACCACTGGAAATGGCGAGCAAATTTCGAAGAAAGTTCCCCAGGCGCAAATGAGCGGGATCGCCTTAACAAGCTATGAACGTAAGGATTTCTATATTTTCTCCCTTAAAACCAATGAGGAAACCAGGCAGTCGCTGGATGACAAGAAATTTTTTCTGGCAATCCATAAGGATGGGGCAATCAAAGATGTCGCCTTCCAGTTCCCTGAAAATAAACTGGAAGCTAATATTCGGGTGGAAAAAGATTCTCTTTTTACAGGGGTTAATACTATCACTGTTTTTAATGAAGCCCTTGAACCGGTCCTGGAGCGTCTTATTTTTAATTCCCGTGATCTAAAACATCTACCTGTAGCAGCTAAGAATACTGCCAGGCGTGGGGATTCTCTTAGCGTGGAACTCACGGCTTCCAGGCCATTGAACAACAATTCGATGAGCATTTCGGTGCTACCAGCGAAAACCCTGGCGTACAATGCAAATCATTCAATTGTTTCTGCTTTTTACCTAAAGCCTTATATAGAAGGAAGTATTGATCACGCTACTTATTATTTTTCCCCGGGAGAGGACCAAAGAAAGATGTACGATCTGGATCTATTATTACTCACCCAGGGCTGGAGCAAGTACAACTGGAACAAGATCTTTTCCAAACCTGCTCAGGAAATCTACGCTTCTGAAACCGGATTTAGCATAGAAGGAACTATTACCGGGCGAAATGCAAAAAAACACACCAGCCTTTTTGTTCGGTCTGAGGATTCCGGTCTTTTGGAATTTGTTGAGATCAATGAGGACGACACCTTCCGGGTGGATAATCTTTATATTGAAGATAGTACCGCACTGGCAATTGGCCTGGTAAACGAGAGGAATGATAAAATAACCAAACCCAGGGTATCATTTAGAATTAGTCCGGTAAAAACCAGGCAACAACCCCTGGCTGCTTCAAAGATGTCAAAAACTTTTCCGGTAGAGGAGACATATACCAATAGAGACAGGATTGACTTGATAAGTAGTGATGTATCACTGGATACTATTTCTCTTATAGGTATAAAAAAGGATAGTCAAAAATTTCGAAATGAAAGTAACACCTTTCAGGAAGAAGTTGCTATCACAGATGATATAGCAAGCCGGTATTTTTATGTTACAGATCTTATTGCAAAAAAGGGGTTTAGAGTTATAAGAACCCCCACCAGTGTAGAGATTATCAATAATATTCCATTCAGTTTGAATGGCAATCAAAGCCCGTTGATTATATTCAATGGAGCTCCTATGGTAAATGGAGCCGAGATGTTAATTGACCTGCAGACTTCACAGGTGGAATCAATTGTTATAAATAAAAGAGGAGAAGGCTATGGTATGCAGGGTGGAAACGGGGTTATTAAGGTCGTAACCAAAAGAGGAGCCGGCACGACGCAGTATTCAGATACGATGTTATCAATAATTGCCGATAATGGATTTAGCAAAGACAGGGAGTTTTACACCCCCCGGTATTCCTCTTATACCTCCCAGGCTTATGAGGAATTTGGAACTATTGACTGGATCTCAAATCTAAGTTTGGATGCTGAAGGTAAGGCACAATTCAAGATCTTAAACACTCTACAGCCAGAGGTAAAGATAATTATTGAAGGAATAAATTCTGAAGGTTACCTAATATCGGAAGAGTTGATGGTAAAGACAATGTAAAGAGGTCTTAAGCATAAAAAGAAATCCTGATCTGCTTCGATCAGGATTTCTTTTTATGTTTAGATTATACTAGTTCTTATAAACCTTCCCCTCTTTCATTACGAATACCACCTCTTCCATTGTTTTAATGTTTTGGGTAGGATCTTCCTGAACTGCAATAATATCTGCAAAGAAACCTTTTGCTATTTGTCCGCTTTCAGTCTCCATATTTAAAATAATCGCAGGGGTGATAGTGGCACTTTGTATGGCTTCCATAGCAGGCATACCGGCTTCCACCATAAAACCAAACTCCTTCGCATTTTTACCGTGTTCGAATACCCCTGCATCTGTTCCAAACGCTATTGGCACCCCTCTTTTATAAGCCCTGCCAAACATATCCTGGATCTTAGGTCCTATTTCCCTGGCTTTGGGAACAACCAGCTCGGGATAGTAATTTTCAATTTCAGATTTTTCTGTTACTTCCTTTCCGGCGGTAATGGTGGGAACCAGGTACGTATTATGCTTTTTCATAAGGTCCATAGTTTCCTCGCTCATTAGTGTCCCGTGCTCAATTGTTTTCACACCGCCTTTAATAGCCCTTTGCATTCCCTCATCGCCATGGGCGTGAGCGGCAACATGAAAACCATAATCGGCCGCAGTTTGGGTGATCATTTGAATTTCCTCTATGGTAAATTGTGGATTGGAACTGCTTTTTGCCACACTTAACACACCCCCGGTAGCAGTGATCTTAATAAGATCTGCCCCGTTCTTATACTGTTGTCTTACGGCCTTCCTTGCTTCATCGGGGCCGTTCACCACCCCATCTGCAGGGCCGGGATTACCCATAAGGCTTTTCCTCATCCCACTGGTAGGATCGGCATGTCCGCCGGTAGTAGCAATGGATTTTCCTGCTGTAAAAATACGTGGGCCTGGTACTTTTCCTTTATTGATGGCATTGCGCAGAGAAATATTCACCCCGCTGCCACCAAGTTCCCTTACACTGGTAAATCCTGCCATAAGGGTTGTTTTGGCAAATCCAACCGAATTAAAAGCATCATCTGCCGGTTCATTGGTGTACCGCTCAAGATATTTATTTGGATTGGTCTCACTTTCAAGGTGTACGTGCATATCTGTAAGCCCTGGAAGTACTGTCATGTTCTTCAGATCGATAAGACTGTCAGCAGAATTTCTAGGTTGTATATACCCGTTCTCAACACTTTTGATCCTCTTATTAGATATGACAATGGTCTTTTCCGCCAGGACCTTTCCGTTTTTTGTATCTACCAGCTTACCGGCATGAATATAAATGTCCTGTGCGGCAGCAGCAGAGAACAGGAAAATGCCGCAAACGGAAATAAGGAGGGATTTCATAAAAAATAAAAATTAGGAATTTATAAAGTCAATAACGGTTTTGCTTATAAGTGCAATTTGATCATCTGTAAGTTCGGTATGCATAGGCAGGGAGATCACCTCTTTCACCAGTTGATTGGTGACAGGGAAATTCTCCTCTTTATACCTCTCATCTTTGTAAGCCTTCTGGCTGTGAAGTGGGATGGGGTAATAGATCCCACAGGGGATACCTTTTTCATTCATATGCTTTACCAGCTCATCTCTCCTACCATTGGTGATCTTCAGGGTATACTGGTGATAAACATGGGTATCACATTCTCCCTTACGCAACGGGATCACTATATGTTCCTGCCCTGCGAATGCCTCATCATATTTAAGGGCCGCCTCTTTTCTGGCTTCGTTATAAAGATCGAGATTGGGAAGCTTTGCCCGTAGCACCGCCGCCTGGAAGCTATCCAACCTGGAATTGACCCCTACCACATCATGGTGGTACCTCTCATACATCCCATGGTTAACTATGCCCCTAATGATATGGGCAAGGTCATCATTATTGGTAAATATAGCACCTCCATCTCCAAAACACCCAAGGTTTTTAGAAGGAAAGAAAGAGGTAGAAGCCACATCTCCTATAGTTCCTGTTTTATAGGTCTTTGCTTCCCGGGAATGGAACTCGGCCCCAATGGCTTGGGCATTATCCTCGATAACGTAAAGGTTATGCTCTTTGGCTATTTCCATGATTGCATCCATATTGGCGGTTTGGCCAAAAAGGTGAACAGGAACGATAGCTTTGGTTTTAGGGGTTATTGCTCTTTTTATAGCTTCAGGATCAATATTGAAGGTATCGGGCTCCACATCTACCAGCACCGGGGTAAGTTGCAGGAGGGCAATCACCTCAACAGTAGCCGCAAAGGTGAAATCTGCTGTGATAACCTCATCCCCGGGTTGCAGCCCCAATCCCATCATTGCAATTTGCAGGGCATCTGTACCATTGGCACAGGGAATTACGTGTTTTACATCCAGATATTCTTCCAGTTCCTTCTGAAATTTTTGAACTTCGGGCCCATTGATAAAGGCTGAAGTTTCCATGATCTCCTGAAGCGAAGTGTTTATTTTATCCTTTATTTGCTCATATTGACCCTGAAGGTCAACCATTTGGATCTTTTTCATTTATATACTTTTGAAGTCCCACGAAAATACAAAATATCACCCCCATCACCAATGCTATTTTCAGGAAAGAGGTATTTTAGCATTTTAAACCTTTAGTCTTGCAAAAAATCTACAATATAGCTTCACAATTCGTACAGGCAGCACTTCCATTAAGCGGGATCTTCAGTGAGAAAATGAAGTTATTTGTGAGGGGCAGGAAAGAAAGCTTTTCTATTTTAAAGAACAATATACAGCCGGGAGAGAAGGTGATCTGGTTTCACGTAGCTTCTCTTGGCGAATTTGAACAGGGGCTCCCCATAATGAAGGTTGTAAAGGAGCTTTTTCCTGCTCACAAGATCCTGGTGAGTTTCTTTTCACCTTCAGGTTATGAGAATAAGAAGAATGCTTCTATTGCAGATGTCACAGTTTACCTGCCACTTGATACGCCGGGAAACGCACGAAAATTCCTGGACCTTGTGAATCCCTCGCATGTGATTTTTGTGAAATACGACTTCTGGCCAAATTATCTTTACGAGCTTCAAAAAGGGAGATACCAGCCATATTGGTCTCCGGCGGTTTCCATAGGTCACAGATCTTTTTTAAGCCTTATGGGGAATGGATGAGGAAATCCCTCAAAAGTTTTGATCACTTCTTTGTTCAAAACGAGGAATCAAAAGGACTGCTGGGATCCATAGGTTTCACCAACGCAACAGTAAGTGGGGACACTCGTTTTGACCGGGTAGCCGGGCAACTGGAGATGGATAATACGCTGGACTTTGCCCCGGTTTTTATCAATGGTAAACAATGCATCGTAGCGGGAAGTACCTGGCCAGAGGATGAGGACCTCCTGGGGGACTTTATAAATTCCTGTGGGGAAGAGGTGAAGATTATCATAGCACCCCACGAGATCAAACCTGAAAAAAACAGAAAGTTAAAAGAGAGATTTAGTGGTGCCATGCTATTATCTGAAGCCAACAGTACAATCCTTAAAGAAAAACGCCTGTTGATCATTGATAATATTGGGATGCTTGGAAAATTGTATAGTTATGCCGATGTTGCTTATGTAGGTGGCGCAGCGGGAAAAACCGGACTTCATAATATCCTGGAACCGGCCACTTTTGGAGTCCCCATTGTCATAGGTAAGAATTTCGACCGGTTTCCTGAGGCCCAACAACTGCAAAAACTGGCAGGACTTTACAGTGCAGCCACAAAAGAGGAACTAAGTGAGGTTATGGAAAAGCTCCTTCAGCAAAAGGATTTCCGGGAAAAGACAGGAATGATAGCAGGTCATTTTATATCTTCTGGCAAAGGGGCGACGGCAATTATTACATCCTTCATTAAAGAAAATTACGTTAAAAGTTCTTAATTTTTCGGCTAAACCTTAAATTTTAATTTAATTTATATTAAAGTATTCCAAAAGGGTGATTTCTGGAATTAATTAAATAGTAATTTCGACTCATAGAAATCATAAATAATGATGAGTATGAAACGTGCTATTTTATTTACGGCCCTTGCCTTACTCTCTGCCGGAAGTATTCTTTCCTGCAGGGATGCAAATGACAGGGAGACTGTAGTAAGAGAAGTTGAAGTTGAAAGGACAGAACCTGTAGAGACCGAGGAACGAAAAGGGATCCTTGAGAGAACAGGAGAGAAAGTAGACCAAAAGGTAAATAAGGAAATTGATGAGGAAATAGATCGTATAGGAGACGATAATTAGGTTTATACCTAAATATAGATGCAGGCACATACCTTAATAAATTTGATAACCAATAACTTTAAAATCTAAATTATGAAGAAATCAATTTTAATATTAGCAGCTGCTTTTACATTTAGTTCATTCTTTACCTCCTGTAGGGAAACAACCAACAGGGGAAGCGATGTAGAGGTAACAGACGATATGGATGACCTGGATGATGTTGGGGATGACCTTGAAGATGCCGCCGATGATGTGGGAAGATCTATCGAGGAAGGGGCCAATGAGGTTGAAAGAGAAGTAAGAAGTGACGATTATTAAACGTCCTTAAGATATTGGAACCTGTTGTTAACCACCTGCAGGTTCCATTTTTACCGGTTATAACAACTAAACTTTAAATTATGAAAAAGCTTCTTTTATTACTCGCACTTACATTTTCTACAAGTGTAGTGTTTACATCCTGCAGGGATGACCGCTCAAGCGTTGAAAGAGCTGCAGATGATGTTGGTGACGCTATAGACGACGCCACAGATGAACTGGACTAACCATCCAACCAACTAAAACCGGAAAAGCCCATTCTTTAACCCAGAATGGGCTTTTTTAGTGCTTAAAAGTTTTGAATTCACTCTTGAGTTCTTCCATAGATTGCTGTAGTTGTTTCAACAATCCATTTTCTGAGGTAGCATCAAGACTAAAGGTGAGTTTACTGTTTACCTGCCAAAGTTCCTGTATATCGCTTACCAGGACTTCTACAGGAGGATATTCCTCGTTAATGGAGATCAATAATAATTTATAAGGATCCTCAAGCTTTTGCATCTTCTTAACAAGTACAGAGTCATAAAGCACCACCACATATATCCTGTTGGTGCTCACTTCGGTTAAGCTGGGCACTGCCTTTCCAAGTACCCATTCCCCCGGGCTAAGGTTTGGCATCATACTGTCCCCTTCCACCTGGAAGCCCCGGTATGTGGCATTCCTGAATTCTGGCAGGGGTATATCAAATGCCGGGAGTTGCTGGTACCATTCCACATCCTGCACGTTATGTGGATACCCCGCTGCGGCCTTTTGATTTACCAGGACAATATTCTCATTCTCACCACTGTTCACGGTGACCACCCTGGGGCTCACATCACCCTTATTAACAGGGAGATACTTCTGGCTACTGTCCCCAAACAACCAGAGGGGGTTCACCCCAAATTGCCTGAGTAATTCTGCCACAATTTTCCCCGATAATTTGGTCCTGCCACGTTCAATATCGGCCGTGGATTTTTTTATTCCAAGCAGGGACGCAAATTCTGCCTGCGTGAAATTATGGTCATCGCGAATTTCTTTAAACCGCTTAACCTCAAGTGATACGTCTGTTCCCATACCCAAATATACTTAAAAGCGGAATATATCCAACATATTAATTGGAATTTTTCCATAATGTAAATTTATAAATAACTGTATTTCAGTTAACTATGGCAAAGCTTTTGCACCGTATGTAAAAAACAGGCAAAGGAGAAGATTTTAAAAACAGTTTGCAGGGAGGGATCGTTGAAGGTTAGAAACTAATCATCAACTTGCTGAAAATGAGTGGATAAAATTGAAATTATTAAATTTATTGTAAGTTTTGTAACATTTCAGCTACTATTCACGTACAATTAATACAAGAGCTATTCACATTAAAAATCCAAGGAGAAGATAGATGAGACAACTTAAGATTACGAAGCAGGTAACAAACCGTGAAACTGCTTCGCTGGATAAGTATTTGCAAGAAATTGGAAAAGTTGACCTGATTACTGCCGATGAAGAGGTAGAGTTGGCACAACGAATTAAGGCGGGTGATGACCGTGCTTTGGAAAAATTGACCAAAGCAAATTTACGTTTTGTGGTATCTGTAGCAAAACAATATCAAAACCAGGGGCTTACCCTCCCCGACCTTATTAATGAAGGTAACTTAGGGCTTATAAAAGCAGCAAAGCGTTTTGATGAAACCCGTGGATTTAAATTCATATCGTATGCGGTATGGTGGATTCGCCAGTCTATTCTTCAAGCCCTGGCAGAGCAGTCAAGGATCGTAAGATTACCGCTTAACAAAATTGGCTCTATTAACAAGATCAACAAGACTTTTGCTTTTCTTGAACAATCTCACGAACGTCCTCCAAGTGCCGAGGAAATCGCGAAGGAACTGGATATGACAATTAATGACGTAAAGGAATCCATGAAAAATTCCGGCCGTCACGTATCTATGGATGCACCTCTTGTAGAGGGTGAGGATTCAAACCTTTATGACGTTCTGCGAAGTGGGGAATCACCAAATCCAGACAGGGAATTACTACACGAATCTTTAAGGACAGAGATCGAAAGAGCCCTGGAAACCTTAACGCCTCGTGAGGCCGATGTTATTCGTTTATACTTTGGATTAGGCGATCAACATCCTATGACGTTAGAAGAAATTGGAGAAACTTTCGACCTTACCAGAGAGAGAGTTCGCCAAATCAAGGAAAAAGCTATTAGAAGATTAAAACATACATCCAGAAGTAAGATCTTAAAGACTTACCTGGGATAATGCTGAAGATGACAACAGTTAAGTGGCGGAGTGATGACCGCCGCGTGAAATAACTGTTCGTTTTTTGATTGATGAATGAACCCCGGAGTGATGACCGGGGTTTTTCTTTTTATATAACTTCAACATTTCTTAAAAAATCTTTATTTTAGGCGTTTCTATTTTTTCCTCTAATCATGAAATACGCCATAAGCTATGTAAGTACCGCTTCTTCCAATCTCGGGGAAGAGGAAATTCAAAAAATTCTGGACTACAGCCGCAACTGGAATATGGATCATCATATTACCGGTATACTTTTATATTCTGAAGGAAATTTTTTCCAGGTTCTCGAAGGGGAGAAACAACTTGTAGAGGAGCTTTTTAAACGAATTAAAAATGATGCCCGGCATTATGACATCATAAAGATCTTTTCCAAAGATATCGTTGAAGAGAGATTCACAGGATATAAAGCCGATTTTATTTCAGTAGATTCCCGGTACAGGGAAAACGACCTTACTACCTACCTCGCCCAAATAGATAAATTAAATCCCGGCATTCAAACCTCTGTAAAGTATATTCTGAAGAATTTTTCTGAAGGAATAAAATAGAAGGCCTGCTGGATTTTTCTGTTAATATTCACAGGGGCCTCTAAATTTGTGTTAATCAACCGTAATTCTGCAGTTTCCTCTCTAATTCTTTTTAAATTTCTTAAAAAGAAGAAACATAAGAGACACCTATGGAAAAATCAGAAAAAATATTGGTTGCAGGAGCTTCAGGGGCGCTAGGCACCGAAATAGTAAAGATCCTAACCCGGGACGAGAGGCAGGTAAGGGTACTGACCCGCTCCAGTGAGGGAGCCTCAAAACTAAGCCCCTTCACAAAAGACATATGGAAAGGAAACGCCGGTGAAGCTCCGGAAATTAATGGGATCACCGAAGGTGTAGGCACTGTAATTTCTGCCCTTGGAAAAAGCGTAAGCCTTTTTTCACCAAGTGAAGAATCCTTTTTTGAAAGTGATTTTCTAGCAAATAAAGCTATACTCGATGATGCATTGCAGAATGGGGTAAAGCGATTTATTTATGTCTCGATTAAGGGAGCCGATGTTGAGGAGGATTACAGCATAGCAAAAGCGCATAAGTTATTTGAAAATGAATTAAGAGCCTCTGGTATTGAATATACTATTATAAGGCCGGTAGGATTTTACTCCGGGCTTAACGACCTTGCCATTATGGCCAAGCGTAAGGTTATACCCATCGTAGGCGATGGAAAGGCAAAAACCAACAGCATTCACCATGCCGATCTTGCAAAAGTTGTGGTATCTTACCTGGAAGACGGGCCGGAGATAATAGAAGTAGGAGGGCCAAATATTCATACCCGCCTGGAAATGGCAGAGATGATAAGGGATAAGATTGGAGGACAAATTATAAAAGTACCAAAAACCATTGCTGAGATGGGAGCAGAACTTCCAAAGATCTTTAGTGAAGGAACTCATGACAAGCTGGATTATTTTACCTATATCACCACAAACGATATGATAGGTGAGAGCAATGGATCAATAAGCTTCAGGGAATACCTGGAGACACTGGACCTAAATGATTTACCATAATGCCAGAAAATTTTGATGTAATAATAACCGGAAGCGGTTCCAATGGAATTTCAGCAGCAATATACCTTCAGCAAAAAGGAATAAAAACCGCAATCTTTGAGCAGGCGTCCACCCCGGGTGGGGCAACCAGGACAGAGGAACTTAGCCTTCCGGGATTTAAACACGATGTGGGATCGGCCATACTGCCAATGGGATATGCATCCCCGTTTTTCAGAAACCTTCCACTGGCTAACTACGGGCTGGAATGGATCTTTCCAGATATCCCCTACGCACATCCTTTTGCCGATGGGTCTGCACACGCAGCTTACCAGGATATAGATAAAACGGCCGCGCAGCTTGGCCGGGATGAGAATGCTTACCGGGACCTATTTACACCCCTGGTAGAAAACTGGAACAAGCTGGAAAATGATCTACTGGGTCCGCTGGGTATACCTGCCCATCCTATAGATTTTTTAAAATTTGGGCTAAAGGCAATCCCATCTGCGAGGATGTTGGTGAACCACTATTTTAAAGAGGAAAAAACCAAGGTTTTCTTTTATGGCTCTGCTGCCCACTCTACCCTGCCACTTACCAATATTGCTTCGGCTTCATTTGGTTTAGTGCTTACAACGATGGCCCACCGGTACGGCTGGCCATTTCCAAAGGGTGGTGCGCAAAATTTTACCAATGCCCTGCTGGAATATTATAAATCTCTTGGCGGCACATTGGTCCTGGAAAGAAATATAACGCACCTGGAAGAATTGCCACAGGCAGAAGCCTATATGTTTGATTTGACCCCAAAGCAGTTGCTAAATATTAAAGGACTCGACTTTCCCGGATTATACCGCTCCAGGATGAGCAACTACAATTATGGCGCAGGGGTTTTTAAAATTGACTGGGCCTTAAATGAACCCATACCATTCACCAATGATAAATGCAAACTGGCAGGAACCGTACACCTTGGATTCTCCCAAAAAGAGATTGAAGATTCTGAAGCCTTCATCCATAAGAAGAATATGACAGATACCCCTTATGTCCTGGTAGCACAGCACAGCAATTTCGATAATTCCCGTGCGCCAGATGGAAAATATACTGCCTGGGCCTACTGTCACGTCCCCAATGGTAGTATAAAGGATTATACCAAGATCATTGAAGACCAAATAGAACGTGCAGCTCCTGGATTTAAAGAGACCATACTAGCAAGATCCACAATGAATACGGTACAGCTGCAGCAATGGAACCCCAATCTTGTGGGAGGGGATATAAACGGTGGCCGGCAGGATATAACGCAACTATTCACAAGGCCAATAGTATCCCTATCCCCCTACTCTACCCCAGACCCCCGTGCCTATATTTGTTCCTCTTCCACTCCTCCAGGTGGAGGGGTACATGGAATGTGCGGCTTTAATGCAGCGAAAAAGGTGGTACAGGACCACTTTAAAGATATTAAGGTTTAACACTAATGAATTATTATGAGATATACCATTTGCTACGTAAGCACGGCCACTGCTAAACTGGATAAGGAGAAAGTAAGTTCCCTGCTTAAAAAGATCGAGGAAAGCAACAACAAAAATGATGTTAAGGGAATCCTCTTATATTCAGACGGGAATTTTTTTCACGTTATGGAGGGGGAAAAACAATATATCCTGGAATTATTTTCTGAAATAAAAAGTGACAGGCGACATACCAATATCATTCAAATTGTAGGTAAGGAGATGGAAACCACTGCGTTTGACGGATTTGTGACAGATATCGTAACTGATGAGAATAAATATGACTCAAAAACCTTTCAGGAATACCTGGAACCCCTGGAGGGAATGGATCCTAAGACCAAAGAGGTCGCAAAAAGAATGCTGGAGGTCTTTATAGAGACTTCCAATTAGTTTATTCTTACTACTTTTGCAGGGCAAATCAAAAGAAATTCTATGATAACCAAATTAATTGCCCCCTCGGTCCTGGCTGCCGATTTTGCCAACTTACAGCGTGATGTTGAAATGATCAACCAAAGTGAAGCAGACTGGTTTCATATAGATATTATGGATGGGGTATTTGTTCCCAACATATCTTTTGGAATGCCGGTTTTGCAGGCCATCAATAAACATGCTCAAAAAACAATTGACGTCCACCTAATGATCGTTGATCCAGACAGATATATTAAGGAATTTGCAAGTCTGGGGGCAAACATACTTACTGTACATTATGAAGCCTGCACGCATCTTCACCGTACCCTACAGGCTATTAAGGCTGAAGGTATGAAGGCGGGAGTAGCATTAAACCCTCATACAAATGTTGATCTTTTGAAAGATGTGATCAATGATATCGACTTAGTTTGTATTATGAGCGTTAACCCCGGTTTTGGGGGTCAAAGCTTTATCGAGAATACTTATAGCAAAGTGAGGCAATTGAAGGAGATCATTGCCGGCAGCGGTGCCGCCACTCTTATTGAAATAGACGGCGGGGTGACAGATAAAAATGCTGCAAAACTGGTGGAAGCCGGTGCAGATGTTCTTGTTGCGGGAAGCTATGTGTTCAAAGCCAAGGATCAACTCGAAACCATTAAAGGACTAAAAAAACTTGCAAACAGCTAAGAAAAAAGAATACGACATTATAATAATTGGAGGCGGCCCTATTGGGATTGCCTGTGGTTTGGAAGCCGAAAAAAACAATCTTTCCTACCTCATACTGGAAAAAGGTTGCCTGGTTAATTCCCTCTACCACTACCCTACCAATATGACTTTCTTCTCTACTTCAGAGAAGCTGGAATTGGACAATATCCCTTTCATAAGCAATAATCCAAAGCCCCGGAAAGCTGAAGCCCTGGAATACTACAGGAGAATTGCTACTTCAAATAAGCTGAATATTCGCCTTTTTGAAAAAGTACTTTCAGTAAAAACATCTGAAGGGGAAACCCACCAGGTGGAAACTGAAAAAGACACTTATAATGCCAGGAACGTCATTGTAGCTACAGGCTTTTATGATATACCAAATTACCTGGATATACCCGGGGAAGACCTCCCAAAAGTAGCCCATTATTATAATGACCCTCATTTCTATGCCACACAAAAAGTCGTGGTGGTAGGTGCCAGCAATTCAGCAGTAGACGCGGCACTGGAGATCTACAGGAAAGGCGGGGATGTAACAATGATAGTAAGAAGCCCCGAAATTGGCGAAAGGGTAAAATACTGGGTACGGCCAGATATTATTAACAGGATAGAAGAAGGTAGTATTAAAGGATTATTCAATGCACGCCTTAAAGAGGTAAGGGAGAAGGAAGTGATCATTGAAACAGCAGCCGGGGAAGAAACCCTTGAAAATGATTTTGTACTCCTGCTTACGGGATACAGGCCTAATTTTAAATTTTTACAGAAGCTGGGTATTGAGCTTTCCAATGATGGAAGAAGGATCCCTGCTTACAATAAAGACACGATGGAATCCAATGTACCCGGGATCTACCTTGCCGGCGTGATTTGTGGCGGAATGGAAACCCATAAATGGTTTATTGAGAATTCCCGGGTTCATGCTAGGATGATCGTAGGGGATATAGTTTCGAAATAATAATCAAAGTTGTAAGTAAAGATTCTGGATAGCGCCTTCCAGAATCCAGAACCGGGAATTTAAATTTCCGGGTCTGGAAATTAATCGCTTCAACTTCTGCTGAAAGAATTTAGAACTGCTTAAAATTTTTAGTTCCAAAGTTAACCACCGGGTGGGATTGATACTTAATTTGTAAAAAAAGCCGCAGGGAAATGAATTAGATCCTGACTGCACAAGCCTGAACAATATTTCCGAATTTTTAAAAAATAAGAATGGGCCTTAATTCTAAAACTAAGACCCATTCCTCTAAAGAGCAGCTTTTTACATCTGCTCCTGTTTATTGTACTACAAAACGACAATCTCCGCCTCTTCTGTAGTCTTTGTCCTGTTTAGTAACCTCCCATAAAAGGCAAGGTCATTTTTTTCATTTCTGAAAGATCTTTCCAGCCACTTCTTATTGGAGTTCAAAGGATATTTATAAACCTTGATATTTGGATAAAAATCATCATCCTTACCATCCTCCTCGATTCCCACTTCAATGGTTTGGGTTTTCTTGTTATAACTTACATAAGATGCCAAAAAGTTATGCTTAATTAGCGCAATAAAATCTTCAGAAAGAACGTGACATTTCTTACAATCTTCCAGGTAATGGTCAACAAGCCTCTTCATTGAAGCTTTAATTTCTGCTTGTTTATAGTAGGTTGTCATAATTAAAAAGTTCTGTTTGTTTGTGGGGATAAATTTAGGGGAAGAATGTCTTTTTCAATTTTTTTTATGGCATGTTTAACGTAATAACCTAATGAATTCCAAACAAATAGTATCTTGACAAAAATTAAGTTAAGACGTAAAAAAATGGGGTAAGATAGTCCATAATCCGGGATATCTCTCTTTATACGGAATCTGCATCTTCTACTGGAAATTTTTCCTGTACTCTGTGGGATATTGGCCAAATTCTTTTACGAAACTTTTGGTGAAGTATTTTACATCAGAAAAACCAGATTGATATGCGATCTCAGAGATTGTATTGTCTGTTTTCAAAATAAGCCTCGCCCCATATTCCAGCTTAGCCTGCCTTAAGTATTTGACAGGAGAAAGGCCTGTGATCTCTTTAAGTTTTTTGTAGAATTTAGATCGTGACATACCCAATTCTTCAGCAACCTGTTCGATCTTGAAATTCTCGCTGGTGATGTTCTCATAGGTAATCTCTTTGATCCTATTCAGAAATAGTGCATCCTTATCACCAGGGGAATTGGTGCCTGCCACCGGGTCCTTAACTTTAAGACGTTTTTCAAAAAGATTTCTCACCCTTGCTCTTAAAGTTTCGGGATTAAATGGTTTTGTGATATAGTCATCTACGCCAATCTTATAACCTTTGATAATGGACTCCTCTGTATTTACTGCCGTAAGAAGTATAAATGGTATCCCCATAGTACCGGGGTTCTGGAAGATCTTTTGAGAAAACTCGAGCCCATCCATTTTAGGCATTAGCAGGTCACTAATAATGAGGTCTGGGGAATAATACTTTGCCTGTTCATAGCCTTCAATCCCATCGCCGGCTTCAATGACCTCATACTCCTGTTTCAAAATTTCGCAAAGCCTTTGCCGTATCTGTTCCGAGTCTTCCACGATAAGGATCCTTGGCCTTTTCTCTTTGCTTAATGCTACAACAGTCTCTTTACTTTTTACTACTGAGTTCTTTTGCCTCACAGGGATTTTTACCGTAAATACAGAGCCCTTACCCGGCTGGCTTTCTACCTCGATATTACCCTCATGCATTAAAATGAGGTTCATACTAAAATCAAGTCCTATCCCTGAGGAATCCTCACTAAAATCTGATATGGAAGAATGTTCAAACCTTTCAAAGATCCTTTGTTTTTCATCCTCGGGTATGCCAATGCCGGTATCCTCTATCTCTATTATTACCAGATTTTCTTCACTAAAAAGGCGAAGGGAAATTTCACCTTCCCGGGTATATTTTATAGCATTATGCAGAATGTTCCTAACGGCTTTTTCTATAATGTCCCTGTCAAAATCGCAAAATAATCTTTGAGCATCTACATTAAAGCCCAGGCCTTTCTTCTCTGCACTTGGCCGCAGGTTTTCAGTAATTTCATGTATAATTATAGAAATATCGCCATATTCAAAATTAACCGGGTACTCCGGGCTTTCCACTTTTTGAAAATGCAACAGTTGATTCAGGGTACGGGTAAGCTTTGTAACATTGTTTCGCAGGTGGTGCACGGTATTATTACTGGCATCCAGTTTCTCGATATCAAGTTTTAAAATGGTGAGCAGCGTTTTAAATTCGTGGGAAATATTTGTGAAAAAACTGGTCTTAACCTCTGTAAGTTCCTCCATTTTTTTCACTGCGCTAAGAAGATGATCCCGCTGTTTCTTAATATACCTGTTCTGGTTATCAATCACTTCCTGTTTATTGAGAAGCAGCCTGTTGGCCTTATTTTTTTGAGAAAGAAAATAAAAGATCACCGCCGTGCTTAGCAGGAGCAAAATCGTAAAAACCGAGAAAACAAAAATGAGTACATTTTTCCTTTCTACGTTAAGGTATAGATGGTCATACCTTCCAATGAGCTCCCGCAGTTTCTCCTTTTGATTTTGAAGTCTTATCCCTTCATAATACAAGGTCTCGGCATTCCTGGAATCAACCGGGAAAGTATTGAGATAATTATATTTGTCGACCTCCCTGCCATCCAGGATATTGAGCGCGGTCCTTACCGCAATATCCCCTCCTGTGGGATATGAGATGGTAGCATCGATCTTATTGTCGAGGATCATTGGCACTCCCCCTCTTTCTGTGATCAAACCGTCTACCCCAATGATCATAGCATCCATATCGAAGTTACGGGTCACCCTATAAGCAGCGTGTGCCATTTCATCATTGTGCGCAAATATAAGGTCATATCCTTCTGTACGTTCCCTATACAGGCTGTCGAGTTTATAATAAGCGGTTTCCTCGTGCCAGTCGGCATTAAGAACATCGACTCCATGCGAGGAATTATTTCTTACCGATTGAAGAAATCCGTTAAACCGCTGTTCTGCCGGGGAAGAACCCGGAAGGCCCGTAATTTGAAGAATACGGGCCGAATCCTTATTTTTTTCGGAAAGCATGTTTAGCGCAATAGTTCCTGCTGTAATGCCTACATCAAGATTATTCCCCCCAATAAAAGATGTAAAATCACTGGAATTAATATTACGGTCCACCACGATCACGGGGATCCCCATTTTATATACCCGGGAAACAATATCTGTAAGAGGAGCAGCTTCATTAGGGGAAACGATCAAAAGATCAATGGGTTGTTCCATCAACTCTTTTATTTGCTGGATTTGAACTTCATTATCGCCATGAGCAGTGCGGTAAATTATATTTACATCCCTGTCATTTATAAGGTCTGCTTCAGTAAAAATTTCAGAGTTCATTACAATTCTCCACTCATCGTCAGACAGACATTGAGAAAAGCCAATATTGATCGTTTCCTTTTTCGAGGAAGTACAACCGGTAATTAATAGTAGGATAAGCCCCAACAGCTTCCACTTATTCATAAAAAAATATTAAGTAATATCTCAAAAATACACCTTTCAGAAGCCTTGCTATTAAAGGGTTAACAATTTATCCCCCTAAAAATATCAAAACAACAACCCCCGGTCCCGAGGCCTAATATTAAATTGCTGACGCTTTGAAGTTCAATAAACAAATGTTAAAAAAAGTTTTCTCTCTCCCCCGCAATCTTAAGGTTTTTTTCTGAAGCTACGAAAACCTTTGCGAGATTTAAAAACGGGAAGATCACTTTTATAACCCTTATAATTTAATCCTTTTAAATGATGTTTAAACCTATTCTTTTAAGTTTTTCCCGCCTTGACACCCACCTCGCTTATGTTACTTGGCAGGAGGAGGCAAAAAACTTATGATTCAAGTGGAAACTCTGGGAGAATAAAAAATACATTAAAAATGAATTCGATAAACTATATAGTATGCACTCAAAAATTGTAGCCTGGTCCATTACTGCTGCGCTTGCAGGATTCCTCTTCGGGTTTGACACCGTGGTAATTTCAGGGGCAGATAAAGCCTTACAGGCAAACTGGGGCACCTCAGATGCTTTTCACGGTTCGGTTGTCATGGCTATGGCCCTATGGGGAACTGTCATAGGGGCCATTTTTGGAGGTTGGCCTACAAACCGCTTTGGAAGAAAGAACACCCTTATCTTTATAGGTCTCTTATATATATTTTCGGCACTGGGATCTGCGATGGCAAATGATCCAATCACTTTTGCGGCCTTTAGATTCATAGGTGGACTGGGAGTTGGAGCCTCTACTATCGCAGCGCCCACGTATGTTTCAGAGATAGCGCCGCAAAAACACAGGGGACGGTTGGTTTCTTTATACCAATTCAATATTGTACTTGGTATCCTCATCGCATTTCTTTCTAACTACCTTTTGCGCAACACCGGTGCAGAACCATGGCGGTGGATGCTTGGAGTGGAAGCTATTCCTGCAGTGATCTATACTGCCTTCATCTTCTTTGTACCAAGAAGTCCAAGATGGCTCATTTCAAAAGCAAAATATGCCGAGGCAGAAAAGGTGCTAAGGACCATACACCCGGAAGCAGATATTGAAGGAAAAATGCTGGAGATCCAAAAGCAGTCTGAAACCAAGATCTCTGGCGAGAACATTTTTCTAAAAAAATACCGCTTCCCGCTAATACTTGCATTTTTGGTGGCATTTTTCAATCAGCTTTCCGGTATAAATGCATTCTTATATTATGCACCCAGGATCTTCGAAGCGGCAGGCCTGGGAGAAAGTACCGCCTTGTTAAGCAGTATAGGAATAGGAGTTGTTAACCTGCTCTTTACCATTCTGGGAGTAGTCCTTATTGATAAACTTGGAAGAAAACAATTAATGTTTATAGGGTCTATTGGCTATATAATCTCATTATCCCTGGTAGCAGCTTCATTTTTCCTGAACTGGGGAGGATTAACAGTGCCTATCTTCCTTTTCCTCTTCATTGCTGCCCACGCCATTGGACAGGGTGCAGTAATATGGGTATTTATTTCAGAAATTTTTCCTAATCATTTACGAGCTTCGGGACAGGCATTTGGATCTTCCACGCACTGGCTGCTGGCGGCAATCATTCCGTCATTGATTCCCTTCCTTTTCTCGACTGTTGGCCCTGCCCTCGTATTTGCCTTCTTTGCCTTTATGATGGTCTTGCAGCTTATCTTCGTAATCTTTATGATGCCGGAGACAAAAGGAAAATCCCTGGAAGAACTAAGCGAGGAGTTATCTCCCGGTAAGACCACATTATCATTTAAGAATAATTAATTAAAAACAATAAGAATATGCGACCAGTTTTAATTTGTCTAACCGTATTGCTTAGCTTTTTAAGCTTCTCCTGTAAGGATGATGAAAAAAGCACAGCCCTGAACACAGAGACTCCTGCTCAAAGCAATGAGGACTTCAGGCCTCAGTTCCATTTCACTCCCAAGTCTGGCTGGATGAACGACCCCAATGGAATGTTTTACCTGGATGGCACTTACCATCTCTTCTTTCAGCATAATCCAGATGACAACGTCTGGGGGCCTATGCATTGGGGACACGCCACCAGCAAGGACCTTATTGTATGGGAAGAGCAGCCTATTGCCCTGGAACCGGACGAACATGGAACTATTTTCTCCGGAAGTGCTGTAGTGGACCACCAGAACACATCTGGCCTGGGTGACGGTAATACTCCTCCTGTCATTGCGATCTTCACCTACCACGATGCTGAAAGAGAACAGGAGGGTGCAAATGACTTTCAAACTCAGGGGATCGCCTATAGTACAGATGCAGGGAAGACCTGGACCAAATATGAGAATAACCCTGTACTAGGAAATCCTGGAATAAGGGATTTCCGGGACCCTAAAGTGGTGTGGTATGAAGAAGGGAATAAATGGATCATGTCACTTGCAGTGCAGGACCATATTAAATTTTATTCTTCTTCCAACCTATTGGACTGGGAACACCTAAGTGATTTTGGAAAAAATTCTGGCAACCATGGAGGGGTATGGGAATGCCCCGATCTTTTTAAAATGCAGGTTGGTGACACAGGAGAAGAACGTTGGGTGCTTTTAGTAAGCATTAATCCCGGAGGGCCAAACGGAGGTTCTGCCACACAGTATTTTGTAGGTGATTTTGACGGAACCACTTTTACCCTGGATGAAAGTGTTGAAGATATTGGCGAAGAGCATGATTACTGGGTAGATTTTGGAAAGGACAACTATGCAGGGGTGACCTGGTCTAACATTCCGCAGGAGGATGGCAGGCATATATTTATGGGTTGGATGTCCAACTGGCAATATGCGAATGAGGTTCCAACTGAAACCTGGAGAAGTGCTATGACAATTGCACGCACCCTGGATCTCAAAAAAACAGCAGCTACTTACAGGATCACCTCCAGCCCGGTGAAAGAACTGGAAAACTATAAAACCGATGGTATTACAAAGCAAAATATTCAAATTGAAGCTGAAACTGAAATAATTAAAAACGGGGAGATAAGTTTATCACCTTCTGTGGTGGAAGTTAATATCTCCAACTTTAAGGAGCAGGACTATATTTTTCAGCTAAAAAATGATGCCGGTAACGTCCTGGAATTTGGTTATGATGCCGGAGAAGCCGCTTATTATATAGACAGAAGCCAATCTGGAATTACAGATTTTAATGAGGATTTTGCTTCCAAACGATCTTTAGCCCCCAGACTATCACAGGAACAGGATCTAAGATTTACAGCGATCATAGACAATATGTCCATCGAGATCTTCTTTGATGATGGAAACACTGTGATGACAGAGATTTTCTTTCCAAATAAACCATTCCAAACGCTCAGCGCTAAATCCCATGAGACATTCAAAATAGAAAATTTTGAAGCTCATCAATTAAACTTTAATTAATAAAACTTCCTACCTATGAATTACAAATTTTTAATATTATTCCTCCTGTCCATATCTGTATGGGCCCAGGAAGTTAATGTTTCCGGAACAGTAATCTCGGCAGATGATCAAATACCATTACCGGGGGTTTCCATCCTGGTCAAAAATACTACTAAAGGAGTGGTGACAGATTTTGATGGAAAATTTACTATTCAGAATATAAATTCAGATGACATACTGGTTTTTAGTTATGTAGGTTTTACAACTCAGGAAGTGCCGGTAAATGGACGGAATGAGATTAGTATTGCTTTAACACCTGATGCTGAGCAATTATCAGAGGTGGTAGTAACTGGTTATCAAACCGAAAGAAAAAAAGATATTACTGGTGCAGTTTCGGTGGTTGATGTTGACGAGATGAAAAAACAAGCCGTGGCCAATCCAATAAAAGCGCTTCAGGGACGCGTTGCAGGAATGAATATTACCGGTAATGGTTCTCCAAGTTCTCCAGCTACCGTTCGTATACGGGGAATTGGTACTTTGAACAACAACGATCCACTGTATATTATAGACGGAGTGCCAACAAAAGCTGGAATGCACGAATTAAACTCGCAGGATATTGAGTCCATTCAGGTACTTAAAGATGCTTCAGCTGCCAGTATTTATGGGTCCAGAGCAGCCAATGGTGTTATCATTGTGACCACTAAAAAAGGTCAACTTGGGAAAGTAAGGTTGGATGCAAATGTCTATACTTCATTATCCAGTTACACTAGCAGAACGGAAATGCTGGACACTGAAGGCTATGGAAGAGCTCTATGGCAGGCTAATATTAATAACGGCACAGATCCAAACGATAATAGCGTCCAGTACAGGTTTGACTGGGGCATTAATCCAGAAACCGGGGAGCCTATTCTAAACCAGGTATTGGTTCCAGAATATCTGGATGCAGAGCGCACTATGAGAGCCTCCAATACAGATTGGTTCGACGAAATTTCCCGAATAGGAGTAATTCAAAACTATGATGTTGCTCTTTCTAATGGTACAGAAAATGGGAATTACTATTTATCACTTGGATATTTTAATAATGAAGGAGTTATTAAAACGTCAAAATTCGACAGATTTTCTGCCCGTTTAAATACAGATTACAAATTCTTTGATGGAAAAATTGTTGTAGGTGAAAATCTTAGTTTGACCAAAACCTCTGAAGTAGCTGCCGCCCCTATGAATGCGGCAATGCAGGCGCTACCTATTATTCCGGTTAGAACGGTAGATGGACAAGGCTGGGGAGGACCTGTGGGAGGTATGAACGATAGGCAGAACCCCGTAAGACTCCTTGAGGATAACAAACAAAACGGGTATGATTTCTTTCGTTTGTTCGGTAGTTTCTATGCCGAAGCCACTATTCTGGAGAATCTAAATTTTCGAACTAACTTCGGTATTGATTATGGAAATTACACCTATAGAAACCTGAGAAAGAGATATCAGTCAGGTTACCTCAATAATCCTGTGAACAGGGTGGAATCTGGTCAAACCCATAATCTCAAAACTACCTGGACAAACACCCTGAATTATAGTATAAACGTCAAAAATCACTCTCTGAACGCAATTGTGGGAACTGAATTTTTCCGTGAAAAGAATAACAATTTCTGGGCCTCCAGAGAAGATTTCGAAATTGAAGATGATGCCTTTACTTACCTGGATGCAGGAACGGGTCAAAAGGACAATGGCGGCAGTGGTGCAGAACACGTATTGCTTTCTTATTTTGGAAGACTCAATTATTCTTTCCTTGATAAGTATCTTATTTCAGGAACACTGCGATATGACGGCTCCTCCCGTTTCGGTGAAAACAATCGATTTGGTACATTCCCTGCATTCTCTGTTGGTTGGCGCTTAAGCGAGGAAAACTTTATCCAAAACAACACCCATATTTTCGACGAACTAAAACTGCGTTTTGGGTGGGGAATCACCGGAAATCAAGAAATTGACAACAATGCTATCCATAATCTATACTTAACAGATTATAACAGTACCTCCTATGATATAAATGGAAATGGTAGCGGAGTTTTGCCTTCCGGCTATAAACTGGTTCAAAATGCCAATCCTAACCTGCGTTGGGAGCAGAGTAAAATGACAAATTTTGGTCTCGATTTCGACCTATTTAACCACAGGCTATATGGGAGCGCAGAATACTATATCAGGGAGACTTCAGACATTCTTCTTTTGCCTCCATATATAGGAACATTGGGAGAAGGAGGAAACCAATGGGTGAATGGTGCGTCTATGCAAAACAAGGGTTTTGAATTGAGCATTGGGAACCGCACTAATATTAATGAAGATTTCAGGATGAAACTTGATGCTAACTTAAGCTTGTATAGAAATGAAGTTACAGTACTACCAAATGAGGTGGTCAATGCCTACGGCGGCGACGGGAGAGGGCAGAATATTCTAGGCCGGCCAATTAACTCCTTTTTCGGGTATGTAGCAGACGGATTGTTCCAGAGCCAGGAAGAAGTGGCAGCACATGCTGAACAGCCAGGAAAAGGGCTGGGGAGAATTAGGTATGCAGATTTGAATGGAGACGGAGTGATAGATGATTATGATCGCACCTGGATTGGCACACCTCATCCAGATTTCACCTATGGACTGTCAGCTGAATTCAATTACAAACAATTTGACCTGTCTCTTTTCCTGCAAGGAGTTGCCGGAGTGGATGTAATTAACGACTTCAAATTTGCTACTGATTTTTGGAGTGCTTCAGAGACCGGTTCCAATAAAGGGGCTAGACTGTTAGATGCCTGGTCTCCAACCAATACGAATTCTGATATTCCAATGATTTCACTGGTAGACGAGAATTGGGAAGCACGTTTCTCCAGCTATTTTGTGGAGAATGGCTCTTATTTGAGATTAAGAAACGCCCAAATGGGTTATACTTTAACGAATGAAGCAGCATCTAAAGTAGGAATGGATTACTTCAGAGTGTATGTTGGAGGTGACAACCTTGCGCTTTTGCTAAAAAGCAAATCCTTCACTGGAATAGATCCTGAAAATCCAGGTTTCGGCTATCCTAATCCAACGGTTGTAACCGCCGGATTGAATATTAGATTTTAGTAAAAAACAATTAAAAGTATATATATGAAAAGGTTAATACTAATAGCCATAGCAAGTTTAGTTATGCTCTCCTCCTGTGAAGCAGAATTGGATGTTGCCCCAAGAGGTGTATTAAATGAAGGCCAAATTGCCACACCAGAGGGTGCTGAAGGCTTTGTCATTGCTGCATATTCCCAGTTGGGAAATGATGAAATAAACCGCCCTTTCAGTCTTTGGCCATACGGGAACGTTAGGGCAGATGATGCCTATAAAGGAGGTCGGGATCCTGGTGACGGTCAGGGTTTTCATTTCATGGAAACCTATACAAATATAAGACCGGACATGTGGGAAATAGATGGAATGTGGTTCCACCAGTACATCGGTGTGCGACGAGCCAATGAAGGCCTTAGGATTTTGAGTATGTTGACAGAAGAAGAATACCCTCTCCTGGAAGTAAGGACTGCTGAACTCCGCTTCCTGAGGGGTCATTTTTACTTTCAGCTTAAAATTCTCTTCAACAGAATTCCTTATATGGATGAGCATCTACCCGCAGAGGAATATAAATTTGTTTCCAATGTTGAACTTTCAAGTGATGAGCTTTGGGAAAAAATTGCAGACGATTTTGAGTTTGCTGCGCAATACCTACCCCAAATCCAACCTCAAATTGGTAGGGCAGATCAAGTAGCAGCATATGCATACCTGGCAAAAACAAGATTATACCAGGCTTATGAGAAAAATGAACAACACCAGGTGGAAAATATTAACTTTGAAAGACTGCAACAAGTAATTGACGCTGCTAACCAGGTGATTGGTTCCAACCACTTCCTTGAAGAAGATTTTGCAAACAATTTTCTTACAGGAGGTTTTGAAAATGGCCCTGAGTCAATCTTTGCTGTTCAATTTTCCACTAATGATGGGGTAGGACGAGGGCGTGTGAACTACGGCACTATGTTAACCACTCCACAAGGAATTGGTTGCTGTGATTTTCAAAAACCTTCCCAAAATCTAATGAACGCTTTTAAAACCTCCCAGGGGGTGCCTTTTTTAGAAAATTTCAACGAAAGCAACCTGGATTTCAATCTAAATACTGTAGATCCAAGACTCGATCATACTATTGCCCGACCAAATGTGCCCTGGAAGTACGAAAGCGATGTGATGTTCACGGAAGGCTGGAGCCGCTCACCTCAGATCTACGGATTCTATAATTCATTAAAAGAGAACGTGAAAGAAGATGAGTATATAAATGTTGATCCTTTTTATGGTAATACAAAGCCGAGAATAATTTTAAGATATGCCGATGTTTTGTTATTCAAAGCTGAGGCGTTGGTAGAGTTAGGACGATTGGATGAAGCATTGGATATTATCAATCAATTACGATTACGTGCTGCCAATAGCACAGAAAGATTAGTGGATGCAAATGGAACATTATTAGCCAATTACGACGTTGAACCTTATATTCCCGGAGTCAATATAACCTGGGATCAGGAAACGGCCAGGCAAGCTGTACGATTCGAACGCCGTCTCGAGCTGGCGCTGGAAGGTAGCCGCTTCTTTGATCTGGTAAGATGGGGCAATGCCGAGGAAGTGCTGAATAATTACCTAGATATTGAGGCAACCAGAAGAGAATACTTAAGTGGTGGTATGTTCGTTTCAGGAAAACACGAATATCTCCCTATACCTCAAAACCAAATCTTCTGGAGTGAGGACAGATACATCCAGAATCCTGGTTATTAAGAAAATTAAAATATTAAAAATGAATCACTGGGATCAAAAATTACGCCTGAAGCTTTTACCTTTGGCAGTATTATTACTTCTCTCCAAACAGGAGGTTAAGGCACAATACGATGAAAAATATAGGCCGCAATTTCACTTCAGCCCAAAAAAAGGATGGATTGGTGACCCAGATGGTTTAGTCTTTAATGATGGGAAGTACCATCTTTTCTGGTGGGGTCATGCTGTATCTGATGATCTTGTGCACTGGGAGGAACTCCCCTACCCTATGCAAGGAGGAGATGGTACCTTCTCCTACTTTTCAGGTTCCGTTGTAGTTGACAAGCAAAACACGGCTGGTTTTGGGGAAGATAGTTTCATTGCTGTATACACCCGCCACATGCCGGGGGATTCCCTTCCGGAAACCCAAGCCATTTCTGTGAGCAATGATGCTATCAATTTTAAATACTACGAAGGAAATCCGGTACTGGATATTAATAAGATCTTCTTTCGGGATCCTCAGGTTTTTTGGTATGAACCTGAAAAAAAATGGGTGATGGTAGTTTCCCTGCCCGATGTTCAAAAAATACAAATTTACGAATCGCAGAATATGAAGGACTGGGATTATCTGAGTGAATTTGGTTATCTGGGAGCTCAAAATTCTTTTTGGGAATGCCCTGACCTGTTCCAACTTCCAGTGGATGGGGACGTCAATAATTCAAAGTGGGTAATGCTAATAGGAAGAGGACCAAATAGGGTGCAGTATTTTTTAGGAAGCTTTAACGGAAAGGAATTTGTTGCAGATAAAGAAACAGAGGATTACCTAAGATTAGGTAAGGGTCTTAACGGTGAAGTGTTCGCCAATTTTGAAGGTGAATCGTTTGAATCCTGGGAAAATTCTGGCAATGCCTTTAAACTTAGCCCGGTTTCAGATTCAACAGGTGCCCTGGGAAACTTATACATCACCTCAATGAAAAATTCAGATCAAAAAATTTCCACCTCTATTGATCCCTTAATGGCCGGAGGAGTCGTTGCTGATAATCCTCAATCAGTTGAAAGAACGGGATCACTGCTTTCTCCTGAGTTTATTATAAATAAAAGCGCAATTAATTTTTTAATCTCCGGAGGAAAGAATCCTTCCAAAACAAGTATTAATCTAGTGGTGAATGGAAAAAAGGTTCGAAGCACCTCTGGAGATAACACAGATGTTTTCAAGTGGAATGGTTGGGATGTGACCAATCTAAAAGGCGAAAAAGCACAGATAAGCATTGAGGATAATACTGCCCAGGAAGACACACAATATATTGCTATTGACCATATTATGTTCTCTGATGTTCTTCAAAACCAGAACCTGGAGCATGCGTTGTGGTTAGATTATGGTACAGATTTTTATGCGGCCCGCACCTGGAGGGATATTGATAATGTTAGTGACCGGACGGTGGTCCTGGGATGGATGGGTAACTGGGATTATTCCCGCGACGTGCCCACCTCCTGGGGGAAAGGTTTTGAATCTGTGCCCCGGGAAATTTCTCTTAAGAAATTACCTCAGGGAATTAGGGTTGTACAACAGCCGGTACCGGAGCTAAAAAAGCTTAGGAAGGAGATCTTAAATGTAAAGAAGAAATCCGTGGAGGGAATTGAAGAAATCATTTCCCCATCACGAAACACCTATGAGATTGAGGCCGTTTTTAGCACAAAATCTTTATTTGATTTTGGTTTTAACCTTTTGGTGGGTGAGAGCCGAAAACTTGTAATTTCCTACGATCCCAGAACCTCTAATTTTTGTCTTGACAGAACTCGGACGACCGATTATCTTTCCGATGAGGAATTCCTTAAGAAATTTGCCACAAAGATGTGCGCTCCTGTGATTTCTAACAATAAGGAAATAAAACTACACATTTTAGTTGACCAGGCTTCAATAGAAATCTTCACAAATGAGGGAGAAAAAGTTTTTAGTGCACTTACATTCCCCGGTGAACAGCAGAAAGGGATAGAGGTTTTCTCCAACGGAGGGAAAACTGAGCTGCTCGAACTTAGGATGTGGGAACTTGAATCCATTTGGAATAAAAAAGAATAATAGAAATAAGTAAAAATGATAATAACCATTTTAATTAAAGAAATATGAGAATTTTAGATCTTAAGGTAGTTTTTAAATTGCCTGCAATCCTGATAGGAATTTCAATAATGATGTTTTCATGTGACGATTCAATAGATGACTCTGGTTTTATTTTAGATGTTCCTGTAAATATTGAATCTTTTAGTCTTCACGGTGAGGAAGGCCAAATAGATCAAGCTTCAGGAGAAATAACATTCATTATGCCTTATAATACTAATATAACAGGTATAGTGCCTACAGTGGAACTTCCAGGATCAGCTACTTTGACTCCTTCTGTCGATGTTCCAAGGGATTTTACTCAGGAAGTGACATATACCGTGGTGAACGGAAACCTCTATAAAAATTATGTAGTGAAAGTGGAAGTTTTAAAACCAATCCTTAACTTTTCCATCAATGGGGTAGCCGGGGCCATTAATCACACTAACCGTACAATAAATTTATTAATGCCAGAAGGCACCAATCTTTCTAACTTACAACCGGAGATAGAAATTTCCGATGGATTGACTATTAGCCCATCTTCCGGCACCAGCATAGATTTTTCGGAACCGGTTATTTTTACAATAAATGCGAATGATCATACCCTTGAATATACTGTAAATGTAACTACCCCTGCCACAGGAGTGAAGATAGGATATCTCGGAGTTGCTTCTAATAGAAGTTCTATTTCCGACCCTGATGAAAAGGCCGCCGCAGACTGGTTATTTAGTACTTTTGGAGAAGTGGAATATATTTCTTTTGAAGATGTAGCCACCGGTACCAATCTCAGCAATTTTGCTGTTATCTGGTGGCATTTTGATGAGGCTCAGGACCTTCCGGAAATTGCATATAATCCTGAGGTGTTGAACTCCCTCAAAAATTTTCGTAATGAAGGTGGCGGTCTCTTGTTAACTACTTTTGCGGCCCTCCTTGTAGATGAGCTAGGTATTGTTCCCGCAGGTCACCAGCCAAACAATGTCTTTGGTGATTTTGGGACAGGCGGTTTTGTGGATGAGAATAACAATTGGGGTATATCTTTTAGGGGCCATGAAGAGCATCCTCTTTTTGTAGGGCTTGAAACTTTCGAGAACGGCAAAGCCAATTTCCTTGAAAAAGGTACTTTCCGACAAAATCATACTGCCTGGTGGTTCCTTCCTGAGTGGGGAAATTATGGTAATGGCGAAGGCTGGAGAAACCAGACGGGGGGAATTAATTTAGCTAGTGAATCCTGGGATGATAATCTAGATGGTCGTGTGGCTATTGCAGAATTCAATGGTACGGAAGCCCAGGGAAATGTCATTGTTATAGGTTTTGGAGCATACGACTGGTATAATGAAACTGATGCCGATGGAAATGAGAGCCAGGCAAATGCATTTCTCCCGAATATCAAAAGGTTGACAGAAAACGCTATTTATTACCTTGGAGGAGGAGAAGAAGAACTAGGAGAAGAAGAATAGGGAGAAGAGTAGTAAAGAATTCCAACGAATAAGCCGGTAATGATTCGGCAGTGCAGGGAACTAAAAAAAGCAATTATGATGAATTTTAAATCAACAGTACTTATTATGGTAATCATTATGAGTGGCTGCAGTGAAGATAGAATTGAGCCCGAAGTACCTCCGACTAACAAGGAAACTGAGACCGACTTTTATCCAAAACCGCCATCGGGGTGGATGGGGGAATCGAATCCTTACAACACTACAGGATGGGTAGGAGATATCATGCCATACTATGACAATGGAGTGTTTCATATATTCTTCCTGCATGATGCACAAATTAAACCGGGAGGAGAAGGATTTCATCCTATTCATAAGTTTGAGAGCCAGAATTTGGTAGATTTTTCATATCAAGGTGAAATGATCCCTTACGGTACTACGAACGAAGCAGATTTTGCAATTGGCACAGGCTCTCCAGTAAAAGTGGGAGATACTTATTATTTCTATTACACAGGACACAATGGCAATTCAGGCTTTGTTCAAAATAATCCGCGAGAGAGTGTGCTGTTGGCAACCAGTACAGACCTGGAAAACTGGACCAAGCAAAAAGATTTTAAAATAACTGCTCCCATGGGATATTACGATTTCGATTTCCGTGACCCACACGTTTTTTATAATTCCGAGGAAAGTGAGTACTGGATGATCATAAGCACTCAAACCTCTGCTCGCAAGGCAGTCGCATTACTGTATACCACTCAAGACCCCACAACACATCAATGGGAACTTCAGGAGCCTTTATATACCACTACAGAGGAAGAGAATTACCTTATGTTGGAATGTGTTGACATGTTCAGGATGGGTAATTACTGGTATATGTTATTTTCAGAGAATTGGAATGAGAAAGCTACTCACTACCGGATTTCCACCTCTTCCAGAGGGCCCTGGATTAAACCAGAAATAGATGTGATGGATGGCGAATTTCTATATGCAGCAAAAACAGCCAGCGATGGTGACAACCGCTATCTTTTCGGCTGGACAGCAAGGAGGTCTCCAGAGACTAATAATGGAAACAAGGAATGGGCAGGAAATATGGTAATACACCAGCTTACGCAGGAATCAGATGGCACCCTGGGAATTAATATTCCGAATCGGGTTGTAAATGTCTTTACAGATGCTATTCCTTTGGAAATTCAAAATAGTCAAGGATCTGTTACAGGAAGTGAAAATAATTTTATTTTAAATGGAAACCCAGAAACAGCACTGCAAACCTTCACTATCCTAAATGGAACTAGAATGATTAATACAAATCTCAGCATTGATAACTTAACAGGTGCAGCAGGTTTTGTGCTTAACGCAGCCTCAGCTTCCGAACAAAGCTATCAAATTCTCATTGAACCTTCACAGGAACGGGTTGCGGCATACCGAATTTCAGGAGGAACTGCGGAATTAGTAAATCAAAGGTCTATTGTAGTGGAGGATGATTTTCAAATGGAACTGGTGATCGAAGGTTCCATCGTTGTTCTTTACATTAATGGGAAAGCAGCTTTTAGCAACCGGGTTTATGATGCCATTGGAAAAGAATGGGGAATAATAGCTAAGGGGACATCTGCAACTTTTGAAAACCTTAATGTTGTAAAGCCTTAAGCCGTTACTTTTATACTTACATAGAGATACCCGGTAAGATTATATACGGAACAGAATAAAAGGTTTGCTTGTAGATTTTTGGATTGCCCCACTACATTAGTTGAATGTAAGGCAAGTTAAAATAACAATGAAAAGAGGTAAACGAGTAACAAAAAAAATGCTCCTCAATTCTTAGATTGACGGTTAATTTTAAGAGAATAAAATGAAAAAAGGATTTTTAATAGATATGGACGGGGTGATCTATGGGAATGACACCCTTATCCCGGGAGCAGATAAATTTATTGAGCAGCTTCAAAAAAAGAAGATCCCGTTCCTTTTTATGACCAACAACAGCCAGCGTACCCCGCTGGATACAGTGAATAAGGTCGCGAAAATGGGAATTAAGATCAAGGAACAGAATGTCTATACCAGCGCCATGGCCACTGCTTCTTTCCTGTCCTTCATGGAACCAAAAGGCACGGCCTATGTCCTTGGCGAGGGAGGACTCATTACGAGCCTCTCACAGGAAGGTTATATCCTGGTAAACAATAATCCCGATTTTGTAGTAGTGGGCGAAGGCAGGAACTTCACTCTGGAGATGGTGAATAATGCTGTGGATATGATCCTTAACGGAGCAAAGCTTATCGCAACAAACCTTGATCCCTCTCCCAAGAAAACAGGATGGACAAACCTGGGGATTAAAGCGGTGGTGGCAATGATCGAGGAAGCCACCGGAAAGAAAGCTTTTTCTGTAGGGAAACCAAGTCCTGTTATGATGCGCTCTGCCCGCAAATACCTGGGCCTGGAAGCAAAAGAGACAATTATTATTGGAGATACGATGGATACAGATATCCTTGGAGGTGTCCAATTGGGATATACCACAATCCTGACCCTGAGCGGGGTTTCTAAAAAGGAAAATTTAATAGATTACGCCTTTAAACCAGACCTTATTGTAAATTCAGTTGCAGAAATTGACCTGGAAACAGTACTTAACCTGCAGTAATATATACAGGCTAAGTGAACTAAAATATAAAATATGAGCATAAAAGCTATTTGTTTTGGAGAAGTGCTTTGGGATGTTTTTCCAGATAAGGAGGAGAGAATTGGAGGCGCCCCTTTGAATGTGGCCTCCCGGCTGAGCGCTGCGGGAATAGAGGCTGCTATGATAAGCAAGGTGGGAGATGATGAAAAAGGAGAAAAAGCCATCTCCTTTTTGAAAGAAAATGGAGTGGATACACCATTAATAGAAATGGATGCTGAACAACCTACCGGGATTGTTCTTGTAACATTGGATAAACAAGGATCTGCTTATTATGATATCGCCCACCCTGCTGCCTGGGACAGGATAGAGTTAAAACCTGAAATGAAAAGTGCCGTCGCCCATAGTGATGCATTTATTTACGGCAGTCTTGCCTGCAGGGATGAAATTAGCAGAAATACCCTTTTTGCACTCCTTGAGGAAGATTGCTATAAGATCTTTGACGTGAACCTTAGGCCTCCTCATTATAAAACTGCTGTACTCGAACATTTGATGCACAAGGCACACTTTATAAAATTCAATGATGATGAATTATATGAGATAGCAAAAGAAGTGGGGTCTCCATATAATTCCCTCGAGCAAAACCTGCATTATATTGCAGAAAAGACCAAAACTGCTACAATATGTGTGACTAAAGGCAGGCATGGTGCAGTGCTTTTAAGAGATGATAAGCTTTATTACAATAGTGGTTTCAAAATAAAGGTCAGGGACACGGTAGGTGCCGGAGATTCTTTTCTGGCCTCTTTAATTGCAGGTTTGCTGAAGGAAGAAGAACCTCAAAAAGCACTGGATTACGCCTGTGCCATAGGAGCTTTGGTAGCCTCCCGCGAAGGAGCAAACCCGGAACTTACAGAGAAGGAGGTTGCAGAGTTTATGGAGCCGGGGGAGTAGTTGTCTGTTGTCGGTTGTCAGTTGTCAGTTGTCAGTTGTCATCGGTTGTGAGTTGTGGGTTGTGGGTTGTCGGTCGAAGAGTCAGTTGTAAGTTGTAGGTTGTAAGTTGTAGGTTGTAAGTTGTAGGTTGTAGGTTGTAAAAATGTGAAGAGTGGAAAGTGGAAAGTGGAGAGTGGAGAGTGGATAGTCGGGACGCAGCCCGCCGGCCCCCAAAGGGGGAGTGAAAAAACGGGAGGGTTTAATACCCCGTGAAACTCCGAGTAAAACTACTGTAACTTTGTGGTTAAATAAAATTGGACTTGAAGCGAAAAGAATCATTCTGTTCAGAAGAATAACACCAAACAACAAACAACAAACCCCAAACAACAAACAGAAAACAGAAAACGGAAAACGGAAAACGGAAAACCCTTCCCGTCCTCTGTTCTCTAAAATTCTACAAAAACCTAAGCAATGCTTTTGCTGCTTCTTCTGAGGAAGCGGGGTTTTGGCCGGTGATGAGTTTTCCGTCCACTTTCACGTAGGACTGCCAGTCATCGGCTTTGCTGTAGTTGGCGCCTAGCTGATTCATTTTATCTTCAATTAAAAATGGAACAACATCTGTTAAACCCACTGCTGCTTCTTCTGAATTTGTGAAGCCTGTCACATCTTTTCCTCTTACCAGAGGCTCATTATTATACTTGGTATTTGCCAGGGCCGCGGGGGCGTGACATACCAGTGCCATGGGTTTCATCTCATTATAAAAATCCTGGATGAGCTCTATGGACTCAAGGTTTGTCGCAAGGTCCCATAAAGGTCCGTGGCCACCGGGGTAGAAAACACCGTCGAAATCGGCAGCCTTTACTTCCTCGAGTTTCTTTGTTTTGGAAAGCTTTTCCTGTAATTCCTTATCCTTATCGAAACGTTTGGTAGCTTCTGTTTGTGCATCTTCTGTAGTACTGGAAGGGTCAATTGGCGGCTGACCACCTTTTGGAGAAGCCAGGGTGACTTCTACGCCGGCATCGGCCAGTACATAATAAGGTGCTGCAAATTCCTCCACCCAAAATCCGGTTTTCTTTCCTGTGTCACCCAGTTTGTCGTGAGAGGTTAACACCATTAATACTTTCATAGTTCTTTTTTTGCAATTAATATTTATTTGAATATGTGTAGAAAAGAGCTCTTAGGCCCTCAACCTTAAAATTAAGTGCCTCTGTCTCCCCTGCCAAAGTTTTAATATAAGTTTGGGTGCAAAACCTTAGACATTCATAAAAACAAAAGCTCCGGAAGAATCCGGAGCCTAAGTTTCAAATATTTATAAATTGGTTGGTTATTCAAATATCACCTGCTTATTATAAGAGTGGCCACGATCTGTTGTTAGCTTCACAATATAAATTCCGCTCATTGAGTTATTACGCTGGAAGGCTGCTTCATATACCTGGTGTGCCTTTGCATTTCCGGTATAGAGGGTTTGTATCTCCCTGCCGTTAAAGTCGTAGAGTCTTACAGTAACTCCCGCATCCTCGATCAAGCTGAACCTAACCTTCGCTTCATGTCTCACCGGGTTTGGCGCCACGGCAAGATTGCCCAGGATATCCAGTTGTACGATCTCCTCTTTGCTTTCAGCAACGGTTATTTTCTCATTGACTTCAGCCGTTTTGTTGTTACCACCTTTTGGTTTGTGGATCACAATGGAACCACCGCCAAGAACAGTAGCGTCATCGGAGCTTTCCGCAATTCCGCGTTTGTTATCGTAGATAAGAGTGCTTGAAGAATTGTCATCCCAAACCATGATTCGGAATTTATCAGTTCCTCCACCTCCACTTACATCGCCATCTATTGCAATGATCCTGAACTGGTGATTTCCTTTTCCATTAACAGTTCCCACCCCTCTGAAAGTTGCTTTAGCCCCGGAGATGATCAATGATTCATCTTCGTGCTTTGAGCTTTTAAAGTGGAAGTCCCCATCCTTGAACTGGAAGTTTGTGCTTCCATCTACTTCAGTCGTGTTGTTCTTACCATTTTTGTATTTAGCGTTGAATCCGAAATTGGCTTTTCCGGCTGCTGTTTCATAATCACCCGTCATAGCACCTGCGGGAGAATCTATCCATCCTCCACCAGTTACGAATCCACCATTGGGATCGTAAATAGGAAGATAAACTTCAGCACTTGTTTCACATCCTCCGGCTTGTACAGTTACCGCATAAAGTTCTGCCGGTAATTTTCCAAGGTTGAAAGTTGCTATTCCATTGGAAGAAGTTGCCTCGAAAGAGCCTTTTCCCTCTACTTTTAAAGTTACCAGTGCTCCAGAAACTTGGGTTGCACCATCGCTTACTCCAATCTTAATTATCACGTCTTCATTGATACTGCGTGGGTTTTGGGCATTGGTTAGGTCGAGACTGACAGGATTAACTGTTAATTCACCTGTTTCATAAGTAATAGTATAATTGCTTAATCCTGTTCCAATAGCATCCTCAATGATAATAACATAGGGAGAACCTGCTGGTTCAGCTGAAGCTCCTGCACCATTAGAAGAAATGGTAGCAGATTCAATTACATCCCCGCCCACAAGACCAATTTGGCTAAACTCTGTACCACCAAAGATTATTGTTTGGCCGCAATATTTTGAAAGATCATTAGCGGTTATAGTCAACTCTTTTTGTCCAACTGTAAAAGTGCTTGATGTTAGCGGAGTAAAGTTGTAGTTGTTGTCTTCGGCTGTTGTAATAGTGATGGTCGTGTTATAAGTTCCAACAGCATCGAACTGGGTATAATCTGTGCCAAGAGCAAAACCTGTGTTGTCAAGATCATCAGCATCGTCATTGTTTACAAATCCACTGTACTCAACCGTTACTGTTGGTGCAGCATCACCATAAGTGATATCATCTGCAACAGCAGTTACCTCAAGACCCTTTTTAGTCACCTCCAGGTTACCTTCAGTATAAGTGATGGTATAGTTTCCAAGTCCTATACCCTGCGCGGCGCTGATATTGATGTCGTAGTTTGCAACTGCAGCAGTAGCGGCTGAGCCGGTGGAAGTGATGGTAGCAGATGTAACTGCATCGTCATTAACAAGACCTTCGGTAGTGAACTCTGTTCCGTCGAAAGTATATTCAGAACCGTAAACTTTACTGTCACTGTTCGCAATAACCTCAAGTGATTTTGGAGTCACCTCCAGGTTACCTTTAGCATAAGTGATCGCATAGTTCCCAAGGCCTGTTCCAACCGCAGCACTGATATCAATGTCATAATTGTCAACTACGGCTGTAGCACCTGATCCGGCTGAAGTAATGGTAGCAGATGTAACTGCATCGTCATTAACAAGACCTTCGGTAGTGAACTCTGTTCCGTCAAAAGTATATTCAGAACCGTATTCTTTACTGTCACTGTTGGCTATAACTTCTAGTGCTTTTGGAGTCACCTCCAGGTTACCTTTAGTATAAGTGATCGTATAGTTTCCAAGTCCTATACCCTGCGCGGCGCTGATATTGATGTCGTAGTTTGCAACTGCAGCAGTAGCGGCTGAGCCTGTGGAAGTAATGGTAGCAGATGTAACTGCATCGTCATTAACAAGACCTTCGGTAGTGAACTCTGTTCCGTCAAAAGTATATTCAGAACCGTATTCTTTACTGTCACTGTTGGCAATAACCTCAAGTGCTTTTGGAGTCACCTCCAGATTACCTTCAGTATAAGTGATGGTATAGTTCCCAAGTCCTGTTCCAACCGCAGCACTGATATCAATGTCATAATTGTCAACTACGGCTGTAGCACCTGATCCGGCTGAAGTAATCGTAGCAGATGTAACTGCATCGTCATTAACAAGACCTTCGGTAGTGAACTCTGTTCCGTCAAAAGTATATTCAAAACCGTACTCCTTACTGTCACTGTTGGCAATAACCTCAAGTGCTTTTGGAGTCACCTCCAGATTACCTTCAGTATAAGTGATGGTATAGTTCCCAAGTCCTGTGCCCTGCGCGGCGCTAATATTGATGTCGTAGTTCGCAACTGCAGCAGTAGCACCTGATCCGGCGGAAGTAATGGTAGCAGATGTAACTGTATCGTCATTAACAAGACCTTCGGTAGTGAACTCTGTTCCGTCAAATGTATATTCAGAACCGTATTCTTTACTGTCACTGTTGGCTATAACTTCTAGTGCTTTTGGAGTCACCTCCAGGTTACCTTTAGTATAAGTGATCGTATAGTTTCCAAGTCCTATACCCTGCGCGGCGCTGATATTGATGTCGTAGTTTGCAACTGCAGCAGTAGCGGCTGAGCCTGTGGAAGTAATGGTAGCAGATGTAACTGCATCGTCATTAACAAGACCTTCGGTAGTGAACTCTGTTCCGTCAAAAGTATATTCAGAACCGTATTCTTTACTGTCACTGTTGGCTATAACTTCTAGTGCTTTTGGAGTCACCTCCAGGTTACCTTTAGTATAAGTGATCGTATAGTTTCCAAGTCCTATACCCTGCGCGGCGCTGATATTGATGTCGTAGTTTGCAACTGCAGCAGTAGCGGCTGAGCCTGTGGAAGTAATGGTAGCAGATGTAACTGCATCGTCATTAACAAGACCTTCGGTAGTGAACTCTGTTCCGTCGAAAGTATATTCAGAACCGTATTCTTTACTGTCACTGTTGGCTATAACTTCTAGTGCTTTTGGAGTCACCTCCAGGTTACCTTTAGTATAAGTGATCGTATAGTTTCCAAGTCCTATACCCTGCGCGGCGCTGATATTGATGTCGTAGTTTGCAACTGCAGCAGTAGCGGCTGAGCCTGTGGAAGTAATGGTAGCAGATGTAACTGCATCGTCATTAACAAGACCTTCGGTAGTGAACTCTGTTCCGTCGAAAGTATATTCAGAACCGTATTCTTTACTGTCACTGTTGGCTATAACTTCTAGTGCTTTTGGAGTCACCTCCAGGTTACCTTTAGTATAAGTGATCGTATAGTTTCCAAGTCCTATACCCTGCGCGGCGCTGATATTGATGTCGTAGTTTGCAACTGCAGCAGTAGCGGCTGAGCCTGTGGAAGTAATGGTAGCAGATGTAACTGCATCGTCATTAACAAGACCTTCGGTAGTGAACTCTGTTCCGTCAAAAGTATATTCAGAACCGTATTCTTTACTGTCACTGTTGGCAATAACCTCAAGTGCTTTTGGAGTCACCTCCAGATTACCTTCAGTATAAGTGATGGTATAGTTCCCAAGTCCTGTTCCAACCGCAGCACTGATATCAATGTCATAATTGTCAACTACGGCAGTAGCACCTGATCCGGCGGAAGTAATGGTAGCAGATGTAACTGCATCGTCATTAACAAGACCTTCGGTAGTGAACTCTGTTCCGTCAAATGTATATTCAGAACCGTATTCTTTACTGTCACTGTTGGCTATAACTTCTAGTGCTTTTGGAGTCACCTCCAGGTTACCTTTAGTATAAGTGATCGTATAGTTTCCAAGTCCTGTACCCTGCGCGGCGCTGATATTGATGTCGTAGTTTGCAACTGCAGCAGTAGCACCTGATCCGGTGGAAGTAATCGTAGCAGATGTAACTGCATCGTCATTAACAAGACCTTCGGTAGTGAACTCTGTTCCGTCAAATGTATATTCAGAACCGTATTCTTTACTGTCACTGCTGGCTATAACCTCAAGTGCTTTTGGAGTTACAGTTAAAACAGCAGCCTCACTCACAGCATCTGCATCACAATCTCCAGAAACAACCACACGATATTTAAATTCGTGCATTGCAACAGTTGGGCTAATTATATTTAAAGTTGCACTTTCTGCCCCAGAATAAAATCCACCATTATTTACATTTTCAAAACCATCACCTGTATCTACCTGCCATTGATATTCTAACCCATCACCCTCAGCATCAACAGAAAAAGAGATATTTTCCCCATAAGTTATAGTCTGATTTTCTGGATTTTCATTAATTGTTGGAGCATTACATGAAGATATTATTTTTACCACAGGTTGGTTACCTTCAATGGAACCATTATTATTAAAAGATGAAAAAAGGTTGTTTGATGCTCCAGTCGTCCAAGTATAGTCTCCAGCCCCAGGGTTCACAGTAGTTACTTCAAAAGTTAAAACTTCTCCTTTTACTAGTCTGTTATCATTATTACTGGTGTTACCTATTGAGGTGATTCCAATATAACGATTGATGGAGTTATATCCATTAGAGTAAGAGCCTCCATTATAAGTGGTGAATCTGGTGGTTGAATTATTATTAATTTTAAAATTCTCTATAGCTGTTGGATTAGCATATCCTCCTGGTAAAAGAATTTGAAATGATCCAAACTTAACGGAATTTCCTGAATTATTCTCTGAATTCTTTATTGTAATAATATACTTTTGAATCTCAGAAGCTTCACTACTAATCGGATTAATTGTAATTGCAAAAAAACCATTATCCGTAAAAACATGCTCCGCCGTCATACCAGTCTGCTGCCCCGTCACCGTAACATAAAATGTTACCCCAAGGTGATATTCCTCAATAGGAAATTCCACACTCCAGGTGCCATCGGCATTAACTGGAACATCATCAAAGTCATGTTCGTGATCTTCATGCAGCGGCGGATCTTCATCCATGTGAATGTCGATCATAGAATCCCCGGTCCACCCGGAACCGGAGATAATCGCTATTTCCCCTGGTGCATAATCCAGCTTATCTGTGGTGACACTCTGCCCCCACCCCGCAGTAACCAGGAAGATCGAGGTAATAAATGTTAGGGTGAAATTTAGCAATCCCGCCCTTTTAAAAAGTAAAAATTCAGCCATACCAACTTAATTAATTGTTAAACATATATATAATAGAATGATTAATTCCTGTAACCTTAATGGGGTATAATATGCTTGTAAATTGGCCGGAACTGTGGGGGTGATGTTCTGGTTGTAGGGGTAATTTACAGCCGCAGGTAAACCCCGCAGCGACAACTAATTAACAATAATTTTTAACGCGTTTAAGGAAAAATTATAAAATTTCGAAGAAAGGATGAAATATTCGTTCAATGGTACAAACACGTCTTTTTCAGCTACATTCCCATCAGTAAAAACTGTAGGAAAATAAACACCAATAGAGCAGCAGCAGCCATCTAACGTTTAAATCTAAAAAATGGTTCCTTAGAAGAGAATGCAGATTGTAGGGACTTATAAATTGAATTGGATTTCTTAAGAAGATAAAAAAGGTATGCCCTCCAACCTTTAGCAAAACCTCCTTCGTATCAATTAATCACTCTTAAAAATTTATTCCTATAGTATCCTTCACGGTTATTTTTTTGTTCAGGGCTCATTTCCTTTCCAGGCTCCAATTCTTTACAATTTCCCTATAGTCTGCGAAGTTCTGGGAAAAAAGATCTGGTGTTCCGCCCCACTTCTATCAGAAATAGTCCGGAAATCATAAGAATAAAAAAATCCTCCCACTGCAGGAGGATTTATATATTTTGGATGAGAAACGAACTCTTAAAAATCCTTTTTAGCAGATACGCGTGTAATTCTGTAAACCGGTAATACAACCCACAATGCCAGCACTCCAAATGATATGATCAGGCCCTGGGAAGTTCCAAAGAATTGCTTGAAAACTGCTCCGGTGTAACCAAGTAAGGCAGAAATATCCAGCTTAAGCAGTACCAGGATCCTTGAAAGATCTATGGGGTTTGCCATACTGGCTATAAGGGAAAACTTGTCCAGCGGATAGTCCTGAAAATATACCAGGCTCAACAAAAAGATCCCATCATAGATCACAGCCAAAAACAGCCATAAGAGGATCGCGATTCCAAAACCCTTTATCTTATTTTCATTAGAAAGGGCAATATTAAACGCCAGTGCTGTGAATATAAAGGTGAGAAATACTCCCGATACCAGCAGGGAAAAGAAATCCCAGATGGCACTGCTCTCAAAAAGCCCATACGCGACAAATGGCAGACCCAGCCCAAGCATTAAGCTTAAGGACAAGGAAATTGCCACTCCCAGATACTGGCCTATAAAGATCGAACTCCGCTTCACGGGCTGTGCTAATAGCAGCTGTGTGAATTCCCGGGAATCATAATAGTACATGATCCCAAAGATGGTCCCAATAAGCGGCACAAGGATAATGATGACATTCATCAAGGTGATCACCGCACTCGATAGATCGTTATTAAGGAACAGCAGTACAATTCCCAGTATTAAATAAAACAGGAAATATACATAGCTCCAGCGGCTCCTGGAAAGGTCGTAAAAACTATACTTTAATATCTTCAGCATGATTCAGGGTTAAAATGTTTGCAATAGCATGTTCAAATCGCGGTTCTCCCGTAGAAGATTTCAGCTCTTCCACAGTGCCGTTGAAATAGATCTTTCCGTCAAGGATGAATACGATCTTATCTGATAGGTCTTCCACCAGGCTCATAATATGAGAGGTAATAAGAATGGTCTTGCCCCTGTCCTTCTCCATCAGGATAAACTTCCGCAGCCATATAAGAGATAATGGATCCAGGCCAGAGGTGGGTTCATCTAATATTACCAGCGGACTATCGAACATAAAGCACAGCACCAAATTCACCTTTTGCTTCATCCCGCCGGAAAGGTTGTTAAGCTTCTTGTGCAGGAAAGGCTCCAGTTTAAAGTATTCAATCAATTCCTTGTCCCTTGCAGGCCTTCCCTGCAGGTCCTTTATCATTCCAATTAACTCCTTCACCTTTAGATTCCCGGGGAAATTTGCAATTTGAGGCAAATAATCTATGCCGTACCTATAGTCCCAGTGACCTTTGATATTCCGATCATTCACGATGATATCGCCCTTATCGGGGATCACCATTCCAAGGATGCTTTTTATCAATGTTGTTTTTCCGGAGCCATTTGGCCCCAGCACGGCTATGATCCCTTTTTGGTCTATTTCTAGATCAAGGCCTTTGAGCACCATTTGGGAGCCGAATTTTTTATGTAGATTCTGAATACTTACCATTTTATTCTTCTCATTTGGGGTTCATGGTCAATTAATTCTGCCGGTGTGAAAATGGGGGAAACTTTTTCTGAAAAATCCAGCAAATCGATGAACGTACTTCTCAATAGTACAATAGCTTCCGGGGTTTGATTCACCAGGTAGGAAAACAATTTCACCGGCCTGTATGGCACATCGCCCACGTTATCGCGGTTAAGGTCATAGCCGGTATAGTCACTCCAGTAATTTCCGGTGAAGCTATTATCGTTCAACCTTCCCGAAAAAGCGATGTCAAAGGAATTATATCTAAAGTTATTCCGGGTAAAACTGGTGGTATAGGCACCTCCGTGCACTTTCACAGCATAGCCATTATTATAAAAGTCGTTCTCCAGGAATTTCACCCTGGTAGTACCATCTGCATTAACCGCGATGGTATTATCTTCAAAGATGTTATGCTGAAGGGTGGCATCTGTAATTTCCTTAAGCAGCAATCCATAGGAAGCAGAGCCCCAGCTTTTCTTAAAAAGATTTTTCTTCATCTCAATATGTTTGGAGAACATAACAGCTACCCCGGCACCATTTTTTTCAAAGGTATTGCTGATGTATTTGTTGTTATCTGAAAACATAAAGTGCAGGCCATATCTTATATTATCGTGGCATACATTCTCTGTCACCAGGCATTGCTTGCCGAATTCTATATAGATCCCGTCACGCATTCCGCTTACCTTATTGTTCCTAATTGTTATTTCTGAACAGTTCCACAAATGAATCCCGTTCCCACTGTTTGACTCTGTCCCGCCGGTACTTGTGATCTTATTATTCTCAATAAGTCCTTTGGTAGATTTTTCAATAAGCATCCCGAAGAATACATTTTCCAGCACATTATTTTTCAGGGTAAATCCATTGCTTCCATTAAGGAGTATGGCGGCAAAATCCTTGGTATGGCTCCTGCCAATGTTCCTAATTTTTAGGCCCTCAATAATGACCCCCTCTGCCCTTATTCCAAAGGCAGTCCCTTTCATTTCAGCATCAATTACAGGAAGTCCCCTTCCAATAATATGCAGCGTCTTATTTATTATATTAATATCATTTTCTTTATACACCCCGGCCTCGATGATGATAGTATCACCACTTTCTGCCAGTTCCACAGCATGTTTTACGGTCTTCACTTCGCAGGTTGCACATACGGTGATCTCCTTTCCAAAACCTGTTGCGGTAAAAAGTACAAAGAATATAAAACTCAAATATCTCATTGGTGGCTTAATGTTCCCTCGTTAAGAAAATGGTGTTTAAGCTGGCTCCAGCTATAGGCTTTTGGATCTTCCAGGTCTACTGGCTCGCTGCTGTCCTTAATTGCAGCAAGGTTCTCCCCCATTGGGCTGGAAATACTCTCATGGATCAGGAATGTGGCATTGGAGGTGCTTATCATAGTTCCCGGCTCCTGGAAGTCGGCTACCAGCATTATTGCCATTTCCACATCCTTGTGGTTTTCCAGATTGTCACGTAGCATACACTCGATTGCATCATACTTATATTGCTTTCCTTTTTGAGTTACCTGCTGCGCGGCATGTGCCTTGCTCACGATGGTCATCTTACAATAGTGGCAGGAATCGCTACCATAAGCAATAGGCTCTGCCTCCCGGCTGCAGGCCGCAAGTAGTAATACGGCCATTATTAATAGTATCCTTTTCATAATTCTCTCTTTTTACTTATTATTTAATTTTAACAGGATTCCCTTTTTAAATTTTTTTTCTGTACTCTTTTATGAGTTCACTTTTTTAGATCTCACTTCTTTTAATCCTAACCACCACGCGACAAGCGTGAAGAACATTCCAATGAACATCAAAACAGCTCCCGCCCTGGGGTAGGAATGTGCAGTGAAATTTAGGATTTGCTGCGTACCTAATAATGGTGGTTTATAATTCAACGGATTTCCCTCTGCATCCTTCAATTTAATGATCGCATTTGGATCAAGGTCTGTCCCGTAATCGAGCAACCAGCTGTTAAAATCATACATTCCAAGCAGCCCCAGTACCATCATAAGGATGAACCATCCCAGGAACCAATGCACACTTATTTTACCTAATAATCCCAGGATACCAATAATGATTCCCAGGCCGGCCATTCCACCAATCACGAGCGGGAATACCTCAAACTCCCACATCTCTTCAGGTTTAGGGATCTTTTTCATCCCAATGTATTTATTCACCCCGTCGATATTTTGAATATCAAACTCGTCCTCCCCTTCAATCCCGTCTATGTATATGTTCATAGCCAGTGGGTCTGGATATTGAGGCGCACCCAATTCAATATTCCATAGCGGATAGATAAAAAGTCCAAGCAACAGGGCAGAACCTATTATCATTAAAATTCCAGACTTTATCATGTTTTTATATTTAGTAAAGAAAGCGGGCAAATATGATATCTACCCGCCTTTCCATTAGGATTATTTAACTTATCAACTAATCAAACATCCTTACTCTCCGTCCAGAGACCAACTAAGTTCTACATTGGAGTTCGCGGGAGACACTCTCACATATCCCTGCATTTCCTGGTGAAGGGCACTACAGAAATCTGTACAATACAGCGGCCAAACCCCTACTTTTTTAGGCTCCCAAACCATTGTTTTGGTAGCGCCGGGCATCACAAGAAGTTCAGCTGTATTGGCTCCAATCATTGCGAAACCATGCGGTACATCAAAATCCTGTTCCAGGTTGGTCACGTGGAAGAATACTTTATCTCCCACTTTTATCCCTTCAATATTATCTGGTGCAAAGTGGCTTCTCACCATTGTCATATACACGTGAACTTCATTTCCGTTACGTTCAACACGGGTTTCAGATTCATTGGTTACTTTATACTTATGCTTGTTCTCATCAAGACGGTAGATCTTCTTGGAGTTTTGCTTTACAAGGTCGGCAGGAATACCCGCAGCGTAGTGTGGCTCACCAATGGTGGGGAAATCCAACAGCAATTCCATTTTATCACCGCTAATGTCATATAACTGTGCAGAGTGGTTCATCTCCGGCCCTGTTGGCAGGTAACGGTCCTTGGTGATCTTGTTCATAGCCACCAGGTATTTCCCGAAAGGTTTCTGAGAGTTTCCACCTGGGATCATAAGGTGCCCTACAGAGTAATAGGTTGGTTTTCTATCGATCACCTGAAAATCAGACAGGCTCCATTTCACAACTTCTGAAGAAATAAAGAAAGTAGTGTAAGCATTTCCTTTTCCGTCAAATTCAGTGTGAAGAGGACCTAATCCCGGCTCTCTTACGATACCTGCAAGGATATTGTCATAATTAAGGATTGGAATATTATAAGCGTCTCCATCATAGTCTTCATTTTCTATAGCCTGGGTGATCTTATCAAATGAGAACACGGTAAGTTCTGCAGCAAGTTTTCCACTACCTACAATATACTCTCCTGTTGGATCCACGTCACAACCGTGTGGGGATTTTGGAATTGGCATAAAGAATACAGCACCCGGAACATCTTTAGGATCCACTGTCATAATACCCTTCTTCATCTCTGTAGTAGCGGTATGGGTTTCGTGGTCAAATTTGTTATGTGCATATTCTGCATCCATTTTGGTTCCTCCACCGTTGGCTACATATTCGGCGATCTTTTGCCAGTTAAGGGCTACGATAAAATCCTTATCATTTTGAGATGCATTTACTTCAAGCAAGGTACTTGCTTCCTCAGAGTTGTATGTGGTTGCAAACATCCAACCGTGAGATTTTCCCCTTCCCGGGTGGGCAAGGTCAAAGTTGAACCCGGGCATGATCACCTGGAAGTCGATCTCCATTCCTCCTGTTTCCTGGTCCACTTTTACAAAAGTAAGGGGGCCTTTAAAGTTCCCTTTCATTTCATCTATAGACATATCCCTTTGCGGGGAAGGAATCGCAAAACGGGTTCCCGCGATAAGATATTCTGTATTCTCTGTAATGGCGAAACTGTGGTTTCCTGCACTGTTTGGAATTTCCAGGATCTCTCCTGTCTCAAAAGTATTAAGGTCTATACGGGCAACACGCGGGGTGTTGTTTTCGTGAGTAAATACCCAGCGGCCGTCAAGCTCCCCGTTGGTTTGAGAAATATCAACGTGGTGAAGGTCACCCCACGGCACAAATCCGTAAGAGGTGTTAAGCATAGGAATGGTACCTTCATTGTATCCATATCCTTTTTCTGCATCCTGTGAGAATACAGGGATCACTTTTAGTAACCTTCCTGAAGGCAGACCGTAAACAGACATTTGTCCGCTGAATCCGCCAGAGAAGAAACCGTAGAATTCATCGTGGTCTCCGGGAGCCACGTAAACCCTTTCGGCAACATTGGAAGCCATGGCACCTCTCGATCTCTTGTCGTTAGAGTCACCATTGTTGCAGGACTGCATAAAGAACCCGAGGAGGCCAACAGCTGCTATTTTTAAGATATTTTTCATTTAAACTGATATTAATTATTGTTTGTATTATTATTTTGAGCGGCAAAAATATTGCGGGTGCCGGCGGGGAAAAATGACCCCAATCAGCTTTTTAAATTTTATTCCCTTTTAGGCAGAATCACCTCTTCTATTATGTGTACCCAGCCGTTACTTGCTCTTACAGTACCTACTATTTTAGTCCCTCCTACATAGATGTCATCTCCCTCACGGGTCACTTCCACATTCTCACCAGAGGCCATATAAAGCGTTCTTCCTTTCTCAACGTTTTTGATAAGAGTTTCAATAGGATAGTTGCTTGGTGCTACGTGGTGCTTAAGGATATAGGCCAATCTTCCCTTGTTTTCAGGCTTCAGGAGTTCGTCCACCGTTCCTTCCGGCAGCTTGTCAAAAGCTTCATTGGTTGGGGCAAAAACTGTAAGCGGGCCCACGTTTACCAGGGAATTCTCCACCCCTGCAGCCTGTACTGCTGCTACCAGGGTAGAATGATCTGGTGAACCAATGGCGATACGCAGGGCGTTGGGTTCAGAATCTTCATCTTCTATAAAGGCCTGGCCTTTGTTGGAAGAGGATTCTGTTGTTGACTGCCTTTCAGCAGTGGTTGTTTCTTCTGCAGTATCGCTTTGCTTACATCCCGTAAGCAGGATTACTCCAAGGATAAGAAGAATTGAAAAAAAGGATGAGATTGTTTTCATTGTTAGAGGGTTATGTTAATAGGCAAAAAATATTTAGTTAGTAATTACTTCAATAATCTTTTTTAAAAGAGCCTAGTTGGCCCTGTCATAGTTCCTGAAATACTCAAGGATCGCCCGCGCCTCATCTTCTTTGAGGTTCTGGTTGGCCATTACCGCCATATTTGACTCTATTAGCAGTTTCCTGGCAATTGGATCTTCCTTGATCATTTGCTCGGGATTAAGGATCATGTTCATGATCCACTCGTGGGTACGTCTTTCTGTAACTCCTGCTACTGCCGGGCCAACGAATTTCTTATCCATTTTGTGGCAGGCAGAGCACATGTTCTTAAAGAGATCGGCTCCGCGGGCAGCCATATCGGCATCTATTTCATCTGGCACATCAAGGTTTTTAACAGGTCCAATACCTTTATTTTCCATAGGATCTGTACTGGCTGTTTCTTTTTTGGCGGGAGTTTCAGAGTAATCACCCAGTTTCACATCGTCTTTTTCCTCCTTGGTGGAGTCTCCACAGGAAAACATAAAGAGTGCGATAACTATTAGGCTAAGGGATTTAATTAAATTTTTCATGGCTTTAAAATGTATTTATATTGCGAGGTAAAATTATCCTATAAGTTCCCCCTGTAATATGACTGGAGTCATAATGCAAAAAGCTTTTTCGACATCCTTTGAAAATTACAGGAATAGTTCGGTGGGAAATATGATAATTATCAGCAAAGGGGTCTTTAGCGTTAAAGTAAAAGTAAAGTGCTGCTTAAATTTTCAGAAAGAAAGACTGCAGAGTATCTTTATAGTTCAGCAAAAAAAGGACTCCATGGCCCAATTAAAAGATATAGCATTTCAAAACGAATTTGTCTCCACCTTCCCGGGGGATGACAGCGGCGATCTCTCTCCCCGGCAAACCCCGGGGGTGTTGTACAGCAAAGCAGTGCCAACCCCGGTTGAGGAACCACAGCTCCTGGCCTGGACAGAGGATCTTGCCGGGGAGATGGGCCTGGATCATCCCGGGAAGGAAGACGTGGATATCCTGGCAGGAAATAAAGTCACCTCCTCGATGAAGCCATATGCCGCCTGTTACAGCGGACATCAGTTTGGAAATTGGGCAGGGCAGCTGGGGGATGGCCGGGCTATAAGCCTGGGTGAATTGCAACAGGAGGGAAAGTTGTGGGAGCTACAACTCAAAGGCGCAGGTCCCACAGCTTATTCAAGGCATGCAGATGGCCGGGCGGTTTTGCGATCCTCTGTAAGGGAATATCTTATGAGCGAGGCGATGCACCACCTGGGCGTTCCCACTACAAGGGCCTTGAGCCTGGTAAGCACCGGCGAAAAGATCCTTCGGGACATGTTTTATAACGGCAATGCAGCCTATGAACCCGGGGCTGTGGTTTGCCGGGTCTCACCAAGCTTCCTGCGCTTCGGGAATTTTGAAGGCCTGGCAGTGCGTAAGGAGGTAGAGAACCTCAAAAACCTTGTGGACTGGACAATAGAAAATCATTATCCACATATTACAGGTGAAAACAAGATCCTGGACTGGTTTAAAGAAGTGGTGGACCGCACCGCCGCTCTTATGGTGGAGTGGCACCGGGTAGGCTTTGTGCATGGAGTGATGAATACAGATAATATGTCCATCCTTGGGCAAACCATAGATTACGGCCCCTATTCCTTCCTTGATGATTACGACCCATCCTTCACTCCGAATACGACCGATCTTCCCGGGCGCCGATACGCGTTTGGTAATCAACCTTCCATAGGTTACTGGAATTTAAGCAAGCTGGCCAGCGCCTTGTTGCCACTTTTTGATGATTCTGAAGGTCTTGAAGAAGTGCTGCACACCTATGAGGAAGCCTTCTGGAGCAGGTATTATTTGATGATGGGCAACAAACTTGGCCTGGATGAAGTGCGGGAGGAGGACAAAAAGCTCATCTCCAATTTTGAAGAGGTCCTTCCACAAATAAAACCCGATATGACCATCTTCTACCGGTTACTTATAGATATGCCTTTAAATGCTTCGGAAGGTGATGAACAACTGCTGAAACATTTTGAGGATAGTTTTTATGCTGAAGCTGAAGAACCCTCAAAAACCGCTTTCCTTGACCTCCTGAAGCGTTATGCCTCCCGTCGTAATCAAAATAACATCACTGCTGAAGCTTCCAGAGAGCTAATGAAAAAAACGAGTCCGCACTTCGTGCTGCGCAACTACCTGCTTCACCAGGCGATCGAGGGCCTTGAAAACGGCGACGACAGCCTTTTTGAAAAACTAAGGGACGCACTCAAAGAACCTTATAACGATAACAACCCCGAATTCTTCAAAAAGCGACCCGAATGGGCGTCGAAAAAGGCGGGGTGTTCAATGTTGTCTTGTAGTTCTTAGTTAGTCGTTAGTCGTTAGCCGTTAGTCGTTAGTATGGTTTGGGGTTTGTTGTTTGGTTTGTTTACTGTTTACTGTTTTCTGTTTTCTGTTTTCTGTTTTCTGTTTAAGGGTGGTTAATTAGTTCATCCGTTTTGGAATTTGGAAGTTGGTGCTTGGAATTTGGAAGTTCGTGCTTGGAATTTGGAATTGGAAAATGTTGTCTGTTATCGGTTATGGGTAGTCAGTTGAATTTTTTTTGGCGAGATTAATTTTCTTTTTTCGAGGGTAATCGCAGTTTAAACACAGAGTTTAAAAGGAGCTAAAAAAGGGATTTGCACGGAGTTAAAAGGATTACGCGGAAAAGATTTCCCCTCCTGCGGAGGGGTGCCCGAAGGGCCGGGTGGGCCGCGGGACCGGAAATAATTTTGAAGTAAAAAGGGACCAGAGCGGAAAATACTCTTTTGTCCTGTTTCTTGATTCTTGTTTCTTGTTTCACATTTTTTTGCCACGAATGCACAAATGTTTTTTATCTCTGCATGAACGGGTTTTCATTCAAAAATACGGCGTCAGGTCGAGTGGTTTTTCCTGTAGCGAGAGCGCAAGGAAAAATTGTATCGAGACCTCTTCGGAGTTAAGAATAAGAATGAGAATTCCTAAAGTTTTTTGCCACGAATGCACGAATGTTTTTTGATCCCTGCGTGAAGCTAACTTATACTTGATATTTACGGAATACGTGACATAATCCAGTTATTATTAGAACCTCTGCCGTCAGATCGAGACCCCAATAAAAATGTTTTCATTAGCGTGAGGTGATGATGTAGGAGAATCATCAATTTGAGTTAATTTTTCGTTTGAAGGTCCTTCCCGGCCTACGAAAGCTTATCGTAAAATTTGAAATGAGAGGGGCGTTAAGAATTTTAGGCTGTTTGAGCGAAACGGATTAAACTTGCTAGAATGGATTTGCCCGCGAGTTCCTAAAATTTAGCCACCGAATGATAAATTTAGATAAGCTTTGGTAAGCCTAGACTTTTTTGGTTCTTTTTCTTGCAACCGACGACCAGAGTGAGAGGATTGCAGCAAAAAAGAAAAGGCGGTCCTAGGAAATGCTGATAACCTCGCCTGGATAATGTAAGAGAATTAAAATACGTCAATGGTAGTGTTTTTTCCTGCAGCCATAGCAAAAGAGAAAAATGTATCGAGAACCTTTCGTACTCCAAGGCGTTCTCGATACAAATTCCTTCTCCCTGCCGGTCGACAGAATTCACTCGATCTGCCGATTCGTTTATAAGAAAAAATCTAACTTCATTAGAAGAACATTTCTTCTGCCACTAGACCTACCGAGGGGTAAATAAAGGAATTTTTCTGAAAATTTTTAGCAATAAATCGTGAGTGGTTTTTTTTAAAACCTCCGGGTGAATTCACTAGACCTCTTATAGCGCCAGGAATAATAAAGCGGCAGTTATGGCTTCTTAAATTCCTGATACTTAAAATTCTGTAGGAAAATTTTTGCGAATTTTATCAAAACTTTATAAATTGTAAAAAAATTGCCGTGACCTGAAAAATTTTAAAGGGACTCAAAACCACTTTAAAAACTACTATTATGAGTACACGGGAAGAATATTTGCTGTTTAGACAAAAGGTGCGTACACGTAAAAAAAGGGACAGGCGCTACGATAACTTAGCTGTTTTCCTCTTCTTTTTATTTATGGTATTCCTTAGTTTCCTCGTGCGATAGGATCCGGAATGCACCAGGGTCATTATTTGTTTAACCCTGCCCTGTAAATTATAGTTCTAAGGGTTAGTTCCTTCGTTATTAAAATTTTTTCAATTGACCCCCAGGGTTCGCATGCCTGTAATAAATAGGCTTCAGCTGCTTCAGGCTCCACAGGTATTAAAATTTTGTGAATCGTTTAACCACAGGATATCCTGATTTTTGTATATTTAACTGATTCACAACCCCTTTTGGTTATAAAAAATGACGCTATGAAAACTAATTTAAGTTTAACGTTTGTAATCGGATTTTTAATGTTTGCCTTCAGCCATACCACGGCACAGGCACAGATCCTAAATACAAAAAGTGATATCATTAATACCCATGGTACCCCATTCTGTTCCGGGATTTCAGAAAACGGGGATCCTTACCTTTATTATAAGTATCCTGTAACAACCAAAAGTAGCGGTACCTTTGATCAAAGAAAAGTACTCTTCTTCAAGGAAAATGAAAATGGCGAGGAGATCTGCTATAAATGGAAGATCCTGGAGCCGGCTTCTGAAACCAAGTACAATATGTTCTCCTTCTCCCGCGACCTGGTGCAAACCGATGAGATGCAGTGGAAAGATTTTGGAAAAAGCATTATCTATGACATGGAGGAAAAAAACGGCGTATGCAGGATCACCGCCAGGTATGACAATGAAGTAAGCCTGGTAAAAACCTATAAAATGTAATTTTTCGGCTAGTTTTAAGTTTATATTTCAATGCAAGGCACTTTTTTAAGTGCCTTTGCTGTTTGGGCTGTTTTCTGTTTACTGTTTACCGTTATTGGCGAGCTTCATCTACTTTTTCTCGAGACTAATTTTAGATAGTCGTTAGTCGTTAGTCTTTAGTCATTAGTGGAGCTTGAGTTTGGAGTTTGGAGTTTGGGGTTTGGGGTTTGGGGTTTGAAAATGTTGTCGGTTGTCGGTTATGGATTGTCGGTTGAATTTTTTTTGGCGAGGTTAATTTTCTTTTTTTCGAGTTTATTTGTGGCTTAAACACAGAGTTTAAAAGGAGTTTAAAAATGAGTTGCACGGAGTTAAAAGGATTGTGCGAAAAAGAATTCTCCTCCTGCGGAGGGGTGCCCGAAGGGCGGCGTGGGCACGGCGTGACTGAGATTTTTTTCACCTGTCAATTCTACAAAACGGAGAACAGAATAAATCTTCTAATTAAAATTGTCGACCACTTTTAAGCTCTGAACTAATTTCTCTTTTCCCGCTTTGCCCCTCCCTAAAGGGTGGCGGGAAAAGTAATCTGCTCCGTTGAAGTTTGTTTGTTTGGAGTTTGGAGTTTGGGGTTTGAAAATGTTGTCGGTTGTCGGTTATGGGTTGTCGGTTGAATTTTTTTTGGCGAGGTTAATTTTCTTTTTTTCGAGTTTATTTGTGGCTTAAACACAGAGTTTAAAAGGAGTTTAAAAATGAGTTGCACGGAGTTAAGAGGATTGTGCGAAAAAGATTTCCCCTCCTGCGGAGGGGTGCCCGAAGGGCGGGGTGGGCACGGCGTTACGCGGATTTATTTCACCGTTGACAGTAATGCAAACAAAATGAACCAAACTGGAATTTAAGAACTATACTAAAAAATGAAAAACGAATGAATTACATTGTCCAAAATGAAAAATTAACGCTTCAATATATTCCTGGAAATGGAGCCTGGACTTATCAGTTGATAATACCTAACACTAGAAATATTAAAGGAAAATGGGGTGAATTAAAAGTATCAGGAACAATAGATAATTATAAAATAAAGAATAAGAATTTAGGACCAGTAAAAAATTCTGACAAAAAAATATCCATAAATTCAGAAATTAGAAATGCAATAAACAAAGTTGGTGGAGATACTGTAATTGTCACTATATTTCTCGAAAATCCAAGCGAAACGAATGACATTTCTGAGATTTTGGAGTGTTTCAAAGATGCACAAGTTTTGCAGATATTTGAACTCTTGGACAAAATAGAACAGACTGAAATTCTAAACGAAATCTGGACTGTTGCAACGGACGATCAAAAATCTGAAAAAATAATTAAGGCAATAGAAAATCTTGAGAGGAAACAAGGATAAACGCTCACCGGCCACTTCTAAGCTCTGAACTAATTCCTCTTTTCCCGCCTTGCCCCTCCCTAAAGGGTGGCGGGAAAAGTAATCTGCTCCGTTGAAGTTTGTTTGTTTGGGGTTTGGGGTTTGTTGTTTGAAAAATGTTGTCGGTTGTCAGTTATGGGTTGTCGGTTAAATTATTCTGGCGAGATTAATCTTCTTTTTTCGAGGGTAATCGCAGTTTAAACACAGAGTTTAAAAGGAGTTTAAAAAAGGGAGTTACACGGAGTTAAAAGGATTGTGCGAAAAAGATTTCCCCTCCTGCGGAGGGGTGCCCGAAGGGAGGGGTGAGCACTGCGTGACTGAGATTTTTTTCACCTGTCAAATCTACAAAACGGAGAGCAGAATAAATCTTCTAATTAAAATTGTCGACCACTTTTAAGCTCTGAACTAATTTCTCTTTTCCCGCTTTGCCCCTCCCTAAAGGGTGGCGGGAAAAGTGCGGTGCTCCGTTGATGTTTGGGGTTTGGAGTTTGGGGTTTGGGGTTTGGGGTTTGAAAATGTTGTCGGTTGTCAGTTATGGGTTGTCGGTTGGATTTTTTTTGGCGAGATTATTCTTCTTTTTCCGAGTGTAATCGCAGTTTAAACACAGAGTTTAAAAGGAGTTAAAAAATGGAGTTCCACGGAGTTAAAAGGATTGTGCGAAAAAGAATTCTCCACCTGCGGAAGGGTGTCCGAAAGGCGCTTCTAACACGCTCCCAACTATCTTTCTTTGAGACTGTAATTTCACTTTCACTTTTTTCAACCTACAACATACAACCTACAACTTCACACCTTTTCAACCGACAACTGACAACTGACAACTGACAACTTTTTTTCAACCGACAAATTCCGGGTCGGGGCAAGCCCAACCCCTACAGCATAACAAGCCCCAATTATCCACTCTCCACTCTCCTCTTTTCACTTTTTTCAACCTACAACTTACAACCTACAACCTACAACCTAAAACTTACAACCTACAACCTACAACCTACAACTTACAACCGACAACCCACAACTGACAACCTCCTACTCCACCCTAATTTCCCCCCTAAGCGACACCGGCTTTCCATCTCCCGTAAATCCTTCCACGTGGATCTCGAAGTCGCCTTTGACATCTGAGGTGAAGAATTCTAAAGTGGCTGCATTATTTTCGAAATTAACCCCGGGTTGCCAGAGAAGCTGATAGCGGAAATCTGGGATGTTCTCATTGCTGTCACCATCGTACTGCTGTTTAAAATAGCGCTTTGCGGGTTGGGGTTTTTCCAGTTCCAGGAGGGTAATATGTTGCCCGGTAAGCCTCTCGTGGAAATTTCCATTGATGGTTCGCACATCCAGGACCCCCTGGAAAAGCTGGGGCCCCAGGTAGTAGTTGTCTTTTACAATCTTAATACTTTGCACTTCCGGGGCCGGGATATCGAGGAAGGTGGTGTGGTCCTGCACTACCACCCCGTCTACCAGGATTAGCGGAGGCATTCCCGAGGCTGTGGCATTCAAATAAGGCCGTACCATCACATTGGGCCTGCCATTTACATTACGAACATAAGCCTCTTTGACGATCTCAATAAAAGTCTCCCTGAGAGTTAAAAACCGGGTATAATCATCAAGGTCATACTCGATGGTTTTCTTTTCGTAAAATGGCTTCCTCGATTCCCCGGTTAACAGGGTATCTGGTTTGACGCCGTAATACGCGTTCTCTATCTGATTGTAAACACTGCGCTGCACGATCATTTCCTCCATTTGCGGAGTGATGTAAAATCTATTGAATTTAAGCTTATTAGGGTCTACGGCCGGGGTTTCTGCTAACCGGATCTGGTATTGGCTATTTTGATCTCCCAAGAGTTCTAAAAAAGCAGTCTCCCCTGAATATTCCCCATCTACATTAAAAAAGAAATCCCCGCTGGCGTTTGTCCGTGCTACTTTAACCACGTAATCGTCTCCCGGGATGGACAGGATGATCTTATTATTTTGTACTGCAGAAGAGCCTTCATCTCCCACCGGCACGATCTTACCCTGTAACAGCTCCCCGCGGAGTTCGGGAAGGTAGACTTCTGTGGGATTACCCCTATCGGCCTGGTGGAATAACTTTCCAAAATCTAGTGCTCCCGGCATTTTGGGTTGGCCAATATTTTCAGCTTTACGAACAGAAACAGAATAGTTTCCTTCTGCTGCGCTACCTTTTCCGCTAAGCTTCAGCAACACCTGCTCCCGGGGAGAATATTTCTGCTTAGTGATATGCAGGCTGAGATCACCGGAAGCAGTTGGGGCTTGTTGAGCTCCTTCCGCAGAGATCCTTAGGGAAAGTTTCACTCCTGAATCTTCTGTGGGAGTAACGGCACTTTGGTCGCCCCTGTATGGATTAAGAATGGCGATATCACTGCGGAAGATGTTCTCCTCCCCCCCGTTCAGCATCCACTGCGTATATCCCAGTAGTTTGTAATTACCCGAAGGCACAGCTGTGGGTATAAAGAAATCCCCACGGCCGGTGCCATTTTCAAGTTTCAGTTTATGCCTGAAGACCCGGTTGCCATCCTCCCCCAGCAGTTCCACATAGGCAACTTTGCTAAGCGAACTGAGATTATTCGATCCCGCATCCAGGGTGTATATCTTATAATAGATATACTCCCCGGCAAATAAGAGGGAGTTATTATAATGCACAAAAACCTGTTCCTGCGGGATTTGGGCAACCCCCCCGGCCTGTGCCGGGCTAAGGTTGGTTTGAGCCATCACCACGCTGCTAAAAAGCAGGAGAAAAAATTTTATTGATCTTTTAATTTCTGTCATACCTTATTCTTCTAACCAAAATTCCGGAACCTCATTTGTTCCCAGCAGGGTGCAGTCCACACACTCAGCATTCACTACCTGGTAAGGACCCGCGTCCTCACCCGATAAACCTGAAGGCCCTAAATATTTTACCCACCCCATTTCCAGCAGGGAGATCAAATTCTCTTCTCGTGGCTGCGGAATTATGGAAGGTGTACCTATATCACAATCATCTGTAAAATGAGGCCTGCTGTCCTGCGGCCCATAAAAATCTGAATAATTGAAATAGATCCTTTTTGAGGAAAAGGAGGATACATTGAACATTCCTACCACCTTCTCTTCGGGATCGTTTACATTATAAATGTTCCCCACCACAAATCCCGGCTGATTTTGAGAAAAAACATTGTCTGCTCCTGCCAATTTTTTCAGGGTTTCATAGTAGGCAAAAGCCTCGGGCGACAGGGCATATTGCCTGACCAGGATGCTGTAACGCCTGGAGCTTATGGGATTACCGGTTTCGATAAAGCGCACCAGCAATCCCTCCAAATTATTCTCCTGTAAGGAAGTGGTTGCAGCCAGGATAATATCATTGGAGGCTACCGTATTATAGCAAGTCGTCTCTTCTTTAGTTTTTAGAACCTCCACAAACTCCCCATCTATATAAGTAAGGTCAAAAATATTGGAATAGCGGGAAATGATCTTATAAGTTTCTTCATATTTATAGCGGTAGTAGCGGGCAGCATCTGGTGAATTATAATTATCAATAAACAAAGCTACACCATCATCACCATTATAATTGGTGCGGCGGGCGTACAACTCATCAATCGGGCTGCTTACCTGAAGTGTGGTGGGATCTGACTCATACTCGCTTCCCGCAACGACGATATGCAGCCGGTAATTCCTGCCGGCAACTGCAGCAAATTCCTCCCGGGAAAAATATCTTCCCGGTTCTGCTTCCTCAAAGAGAAATATGTTTCCGCTCTCATCTGTGATCCTTACATCTGCCCCGGTTTGTGGCGCAGGGGTGTTGCCTCCTACCATAAACGATCTTGTGAGCAGCACTTCCTGCCTTTTCAATTCATCTGTAATAGTTGCTTCCACCACAAGGGCGTCCTCAAAGGTTTCAGCTTCATAATCATAGGGTTCTATACAACTATGCAGCAGCAGTACGGTTAAGAACAGCAAAAGGAATCGCGGATTATATTTACCAATTATTTTCATCTTCGATCTTTTTATTCTTCCTCCCAAAAATCGGGTACCTCATTCGTGCCCAGCAGGGTACAATCTACACATTCTGCATTCACAAACATATATGGGCCTACATCATCTATAGCTCCTATCACTCCTGTTTCCTCTCCGGCAAGATGGGATAAGCCCAGGTATTTTATCCATCCCAGTTCGAGGAATGCGATCACATTATCTGCTGCTTCCTGCGGATTAATAGGCGGAGTACTAATATCACAATCATCGGTGAAATGTGGCCGGTCGTATTCAGGTCCGTAAAAATCGGAATAATTGAAATAGATCCTTTTTGAAGAAACCGAGGAAACATTGAACATCCCCACGACCATTTCTTCGGGATCGTTTACCTTATATATATTTCCGGTCACGAAACCGGGCTGATTCTGGGAAAAAACATTATCTGATCCCGATAATTTTTTCAAAGTTTCATAGTATGTAAAAGCTTCCGGCGAAAGGGCCTGTTGCTCTAAAAGGATGCTGTAGCGCCTGGAACCAATTGGATTACGGCTGTCTATAAACCTCACCAGGAAACCTTCCAGGTTATTCTCTTGCAGCGAGGTAGTGGCTGCCAGAATGATATCATTGGAGGGAACAGTGTTGTAACAAATCCTTTCCTCCTTTGTTTTTGGCACCTCCCGGAATTGCCCGTCCTCATATACCATATCAAAGTCGTGGAAATAACGGGAAATGATCTTATAGGTCTCTTCATATTTATAGCGAAAATATGTGGCAGCATCCTCTGGATTATAGTTATCTATCAACAGCGCCACCCCATCATCCCCATTAAAGGTAGTGCGCCGGGCGTAAAGATCATCAATTGGGCTGCTTTCCTCCAGGGTGGTTGGATGGGATTCATATCGCCCTGTAGTAGTTGTAATATGAAGCCGGTAATTTCTGTTTGGCACCGCAGCAAATTCCTCAAGAGATAGATACCTCCCCGGCTCCACCTCCCTAAATAAGTAACTATTCCCGCTGTCATCATATACCCATACGCTTGCAGATTGTGGCATAGGGGTGTCATACCCCACCATAAAGGATCTTGTAAGCAGTACCTCCTGCCGTTTGAATTCATCTGTAATATTGGCTTCCACCACCATAATATTTTCATAGGATTCCGCTTCAAAATCATATGGCTCTATACAACCTTGCAGCAGCGCGGTTAAGAACAGCATAAGGAGCCCACGGTAATATCTGTCGATCATTTTCATTTTCTCTTTTGCTGAAGGTTAAAACCTGAAATTATACGTAATGGTAGGCACCGGGATCGCAAATATGGAACTCTGGTATGCCTTTACCTCTCCTGCCTCGGTCACAAAAAATACCGAGTAAGGGTTATTCCTGCCCAACACATTATACACTGAAATATTCCAGAAGCTGTGGGCAAATTTCTTTATCCTGTGATCCCCTTCCACGTTGAAACTTACATCCAGGCGATAATAATCGGGGATGCGGTATTCATTCCTGTTACTGTACATCACGTACTGTGAGCCTCCCTCGACAAATTTGCCCACCGGCACCGTTACCGGCCTTCCTGTTTGGTAAACGAAATTGGCAGAAAAGCTGAAGCGTTTTGTGATCTTGTAATTGGCCACCATACTCAGGTCGTGTGGCTTGTCAAAATTGGAAGGGAAATATTCCCCGTTGTTCACCCGCTCTTCACGAAATTCGCTGTCCAGCTTGATGAAGGACCTGGAATAGGTATACCCCAGCCAGCCGTTTAACTTTCCTATGGTTTTTTTCAGCAGGAATTCTGCTCCATAAGCCCTGCCTTCTCCCTGCAGCACTTCGGTCTCAATAGCTTCATTGAGGAACATCTCTGCCCCCACTTTGTAGTCAAGGATATTATTTGAAGTTTTATAGAAGCCTTCCACACTTAACTCATAAGTGTTATTATCCAGATTTTGATAAAAACCAAGGGAGTATTGATTTGCCCGCTGTGGAGCGATGTTGATGTCACTGAGTTTATACGTATCTGTAGGCGACGCGGTGGTATTATTGGAAAGGCTGTGAATGTACTGGTAGGTATTGTTATAACTCACTTTGACTGAAAGATCCCGGGTGAGCAGATACCTGCTGCTTAAGCGCACTTCGGGCCCGGCATAGGTCTCCATAAATTCATTGTCATCATACTCGCGCCTCTCAATTTTTGTTGACAATCGCCTTGGTACTCCCGGCTCATAGATGTTCTGCTCCCGGGCACCAAGCGCGGCAAAAACCGAAAACCGAATCCCGGCATTCACCAGCAACTTATCTGTCACATTAAAACTGTCCTCGAAGTATACCGCGCCTTCCAGCCCCCTCTCGGTATCCAGCCGCAGGGGCCTCACTATGGAATTTTCCCCCAGGGGCGCGATCTCTCCCGGCATCACATTATAGAGTTTTCCCGATATCCCGTAGTTAAAGCGGTGTTTGGGGTTTAACTGAAAGTCCATATTCAGCTTTGCCTCGGTCTCATTGATGTTGTAACCCGATGTGAAATTATTGCTGAAATCGCTGTCATAATCTATATCAAAAGCATAATCGCTATTGGTAAGGATCACGCTCCCACGATGCCTGTCAGAAAGTTTATGATTAAGCCTGATGGTGGCCATTCGGTTGGAAAACCTGTGAAGGGAATCGGCAGTGATGCTGAAGGAGTCCCTGCTGTAATAGCCAGTTACGCTTAGATCTGTATTATCGCTGAATTTGTGGTTGTACTTGATATTACCGTCATAGAAAGAAGCACTCCTGTCGCTCAGGGTTTCCTCATCAAGGCTTTTCAGGATCCAGTCGCTATAGGTGCTCCTCACCCCCACCAGCAATCCGGAAGTTTCCTTGATAATTGGGACCTCCAGGGCCACATTCCCAGTAACGGGCCCTATAGAAACCTCCCCTGAGAATTTTTCAGTATTTGCATCTTTGGTACGCAGGTCAAAGACAGAGGACAACCTGCCCCCGTACTGCGCGGGGATGCTGCCTTTATAAATAGTCACATCGCCGGTGGTGAAGGGGTTGATAGCAGAAAATATTCCGAAGAAATGCGCGGGATTATACATCACCGCATCATCGAGCAGGATAAGGTTTTGATCTGCATTCCCGCCCCGTACATTGAAGCCCGCCGCGCCTTCCCCGGCAGTGGAGATCCCGGGCAGGGTTGTAGCTACCCTCATAATGTCACGCTCACCCAAAATAAGCGGAATGTTCCTTATTTCCCTTACATCAATTGTCTCCTCCCCGGCGTAGGCATTCTTCACATTCTTATCAAGATTGGATTCGAGGAAAACCTCGCCCAGGGCTTCGAAATTTTCAGATAATTGTAAGTTCAGCTCCCCGTCATTATAGATCACCACCCGCATTTGCAGATTTTCGCTCCCCAGGCTGCGCGTTTCGAGGATATTCTCCCCGGCCGGCAGCTGCAGGGAATAAAAACCAGAATCACTGGTCACCGCACCAATATTACGGCCCCGTACCAATACCGCGAGATTGGGAATTGGCTCCCCGGTCTCGCGGTCATAGATATAACCAGATAAACTCAACCTGCTCCTGTTCGTCGCCCTGTCTTCCCTTCCAATATAAACGGTTTCCATAGGCGCCGTGGTCGCGGTCTTATTCCCGGTATAGAAAACAGGATCATAGGCCTCTTCCTCTACTTCCCGCTCTGCCACGGCTTCCTGTTTTTCCTCAAAGAAACCGCGGGGCAGCTCGTCGTAGATGATATTGTTACGGGTGAGCACAACGCGGCCCCCATCCATAAAATAATAGTTGATGTAGGTATCCTTAAAGATCTCCTCGAGCACCTTCGTTACCGGGGCGTTTTGATACTTGCCGCTCACCCTCCTGTTCTCAAACCAGGCTTCCACATAATAAAACTGAAGATTGGTAGTTTGCTTTAACTGCTCGAGAACTTCAGGAATAAGGGCATTCTCAAAATTTATAGAAACTTGTTTTTCCTGCTCCTGTGACTGAGAGATCTGGAAACAAAAGAAAAGCGCTATCAGTAATAATTTCTTCATTTCCCAGCTGTATTAGAATGAGACAATTGTTCCAGCCTTCCCGCCAGTTCCCTCATAAAAATATCGGGATTGTTCTTTGACAGCTTCCGCCGCTCGCGGTAGAACCGCCTTATCTCACGGGCATTACCGGGAAAAGCACTTATAACCTCCCGCCGGGAATTGGCAGGATGAAAATCCTCTTCAATTGCGATGGCATATCCCGGAGTATCGTCGTAGAATTCATAGTAAGTATAAGATCTGTCCAGGAATTTCCGGTATTTTTTCCTGTGCTTCTTCAGCAGTTTTAGTTGTCCTGTTTCCAGCAGCACTTCATAAAATCCGTGTACCGCAGCGGTAGTATCGGCATTGATATTTATAAAGTCATAGCCATCCAGGTGGAATTCCGCAATCCTGGATTGGTGAATTTGCAAAGGCTTGCTTCCCGTACCCCGCAGTAATAACAGGTCATCATAGACATTGTATTTCATATCGACCTCATAGTAGGGCTGTCCCTCATAAACAAGGCTTCCGGGAGAGTAGTAGATGCTGCCCAGGAATTTTTGCCGGTCATTTACTGTCACGTGCTGCTCGATATATTCTATCCCATTAAAAAGGCCTGTATTCTCCTTTCCCACCACGGCGTCAAACCACTTATAGGCAGCCATGGGATCCTGCGCCTCCTGCGCCGCGAGAGGGGGAATATTGATGATTGCTGAAAAAAGGAACAGGAAAGGCCAATTTAAACTCTTCATAGTGACTCTTGATGATTGATGAGGCAGGAGTATCTAAATAAGGCTGAAAATTAGCCTCAAAGCAATACGATTGTAGGGAACGGTTCCTGCTGAAGGGTTGAAATTAAGAAGATTTTTGGAAATGATGAAGGTTTGTTGGAAAATGTTGTTGGTTGTCTGTTGTCGGTTGTCTGTTGGCGGTTGTCTGTTGTAGGTTGTCTGTTGTAGGTTGTAGGTTGTATGTTGTAGGTTGTAGGTTGAAAAATTGTGAAGAGTGGAAAGTGGAGAGTGGATAGTTGGGACGTGTTACTGGGTTGTGGGTTGTGGGTTGTGGGTTGTGGGTTGTGGGTTGTGGGTTGTGGGTTGTCGGTTGTAGTTGTAGGTTGTAGGTTGTAGGTTGTAGGTTGTAGGTTTGTAGGTTTGTGATTTTTTTGCGAGGTTAATTTTTTTTTCTTCGAGGCTAATAGTATTTTAACCACAGAGTTTTGAAGGGAGTTTAAAAAATTGAGTTGCACGGAGGGAAACGGATTGCGCGGAAAAAATTTCCCCTCCTCCGGAGGGGTGCCCGAAAGGTGGGGTGGGAGCTGCGGGAACGGGATTATTCTTGAAGTATAAACGAATAAAGCGGAATTGAATTCCCCTGTACCTGCCGGATATTCTATCGGAGGTTATTCGGCGATATCTTCTTGCAACAAAAGGGCTGCGCAGAGGTTGGCCAGCAGGAATCGTTCTGAAGGATCTGTGGTATGGAAAAAGACCCGGCCTGCATCAACAAGGGAAACCGCAGCTACGGGTTCTTCGTTTTTATTAAAGATCTCATAACCAATGGAACCCATGATTAAATTTTGAGGACCCTTTTTTCCTTCAATTTTTGTAATTGGTTTTAAGACATAGTATTGTTCCTCACTTGCGGCAAACAAACCTTTGTACTCCTTTGCGAATACCTGTGCGGCTTCATTATTAAGGATAAGTTCCCAGGGCTGGAATTCATTATTGATAAAAAGCTGCAGGTAAAAAATGTTATTTCCGGAGAGGGTTACTCCGAAAAAATCCTCCACCAGCCCCCCAAGATTTTTATTTAGCTGCAGTTCTTCCGCAGCGAATTCAGATATTGCATAAACGATTGCGCGGTTTCCGTGAATGTCTTCCATTTGAAAAGAGAAAGTCTGGGCCTTTTCAATGGTTGTATAAGACAGTATATCGCGACCGCCGGCTCCAACGGGCACGCCAAAACCTCCTTCCCTGCCCCTGGTCCAGGAGCGTTTTACTTTAGAAGTTTGAAACTCCCCAAATGACAGCTTTTGATTGATCAACAATCCCTGTCTTCCCTTTACGTCCAGACTCTGCACCTCAGCCATTCCGGAATTGGATAAAGCGGGTTTCATAGGAGTACATCCTGAAACACTAACTATTAAACCTACCAAAAGTAAAATTGTTCTCATATGATTTAGATAAAAATCCTTCTAATAATACGATTGGAGGGGGAAAATGTTACAGGGTTGTGAGTTGTGGGTTGTGGGTTGTCTGTTGTGGGTTGTGGGTTGTGGGTTGTCTGTGGTCGGTTGTAGGTTGTAGGTTGTAGGTTGTAGGTTGTAGGTTGTGGGTTGTAGGATGTAGGTTGTAGGTTGTAGGTTGTAGGTTTGATTTTTTGGGCGAGGTTAATTTTCTTTACTAGGAGGCTAATGGTAGTTTAAACACAGAGTTTTAAAGAAGTTGAAAAAATGGAGTTGCACGGAGTTGGATGGATTAGTCGTTAGTCATTAGTCGTTAGACGTTAGTGGGGCCTGGGGCGAAGTTTGGGATTTGGGATTTGGGATTTGGGATTTGGGATTTGGGATTTGGGATTTGGAATTTGGAATTTGGAATTGAAGATTTCCCCTCCTGCGGAGGGGTGCCCGAAGGGCGGGGTGGGAACTGCGGGAACGGGATTATTCTTGAAGCAGAAGCGAGCAGAGTGTAAAAAAAGTCTTCATAGAATACCCTAACTAACTCCTTTCTCTTTTCCCGCTTTGCCCCTCCCTAAAGGGTGGCGGGAAAAGTGGGGTGCTGCGTTGTATGTTTGTTGTTTGGTGTTTGGTATTTGAAAAATGTTGTCGGTTGTAGGTTGTGGGTTGTCGGTTATTTTGGCGAGGTTAATTTTCTTTACTTCGAGGCTAATGGTAGTTAAAATTAGTCGTTAGTCTTTAGTTGTTAGTCGTTAGAAGGGCTTGGAATTTGGGATTTGGAATTTTAAAAATGTTGTAGGTCGTAGGTTCTAAGGTTCTAGGTTGTGATTTTTTTTGGCAAAGGTAATTCTCTTTACTTCGAGGCTAATATTAGCTTAAAAACAGAGTTTTAAAAGGAGATGTAAAGTTTGAGTCGCAAAAAAAAACCGGTCCAGACTCCAGACTCCAGATTTGTTTTGTCTTGTCTCTTGGTTCTTGTCTCTTGGTTCTTTTCTCTTGGTTCTTGTCTCTTGATTCTTGTCTCTCTTCTACCTATCAAGCAGGATCTTGAGTTCTTCCAGGGTGTTGTGGTCTGTGAGGGAGGGTTGCAGAAGGGTGATGAAGGAGGGACGGTCTTTTTTGATGATCACGGTGCTGGGGGAACGGCTGTTCCTGGTGGTGCAGCGGTATTCCACGAAGGAATAACCGTTATCATAATTTGTAACCTTGCCGGTGATTTGCAGGGTCTGGATCTTCACTTTGTTCTCGTTGGTTACTGACTTGATAGTGATCTTTTGATCGTCTACCGTGATCACCCGGTCCATCGATATAACTTCAGCCGATGGGAAATGCTGGGTGGCGTGGCTGGTGTACACTTCCTGTGAAATTCCAGAAGTGGTGGTCAATACGAGCAAAAATAGCAGGGTGATTTTCATAAAGGTAAGATAATCAAAATATTGGACCACACACACCCTGCATGGGATATTCTTAATTATTTCAGAAAATTTTTCGGTTTCAGAAATTTGAAGGGGGATTTTTTAAACTTTCAGCAGAAGGAGAAGCCTTCCGCAGAAAAATAACCGAAACTATTTTAAAGGGATAGCAAGCATCGCTTTGAAGCCATTCTCATTGGGTTCGAAACTGATCTTGCCGTTGATGGAAGCCAGCCTGTTCTGCACATTCCGCAGGCCGTTACCCGGATTAAAATTTTCCGGCTGCAGTCCGGTGCCGGTATCGGAATAATTCACTTCCATCCTGCCCGATGTTTCAGCAAAAGTAACCGCCACCAGTTTGGCGTTGCTGTGCTTCTTCATATTCACCATAAGCTCCTGCAGCACGCGATAGAGCACCAGTTTCTTCTCCTTTGACAGCTTCTCCCAGTTCACCTCGTTCTCGCCTCTAAGGATAAGCCGGGCACCAGGCGGGGTGTTGGTAGAAAGTGTTGCCACCAGTGACTGCAAGTACTGCGGACCGGTATCGATCTCGCTGTTCTCCCGGGAAATATCGCGGGTGCGCAGGTATACCTTTTCCAGTTTGTCTATAACCGGCTCGGGCACCACCTGCTCCAGGCTGCTCATCACGTTGAAAATGTCATTGGCCAGCTCATCATGAATCATCCTGGAGATCCTGCTCTCTGTCCTGTAAACCTCCTGCACCTTTTCCTTCCTGTACCGCTGCCGTAGATAATAGATAAGAAAGAAAAGCGCGAGTACCACCAGCAGCACCACAAGCAGAATGATGGAAGTAGTATTGCGAAGCCGCTGGGTTTCCAGCTGCTGCAGGGCACTGTGAGTTTCCAGGGCAGCTATCTCCTGCAGCTTGCGCTCCTCATCAAAACGTATCTTGGCAAAGCTGTTCTTGGCCTGCAGGGAAGCAGTGTTGAGGCTGTCATTAAGCCGCACATATTCCACGGCATAATCCTCCCCGCCATCACCGGGTAGCTGCAGCAAATATTTCATCGCATTGAGACGGGAGGAAGGGTTATTGTAAAGTTCGGCAGTTTCCAGCCAGTTTAGGGCATATTGCCGTGCCTGTTGGTCATTCTTTCTCTCATAGAACTGCGTGAGGTGATCATAACTTGCCAGCAGGCCATCCCGGTCCCCGGCATCCCTGCGCATTTGCGTTGCGGTTAAAAGTTCCTCCTCCACATTGGCATCTGGGTCCTGCAGCCATTTTGTATATGCCAGATTATCCAGCAGCCTTGCGCGGGAAACCTTTTTTACCTCCTGCTCTGTTTCCAGCAGGTTCCTCAGGATGTCAACAGCTTCCTCATACCGCTGCAGGTCCTGCAGGGCGAGGGCCTTGTTGTTAAGGTAGGAGATGCTGTCATCCCGCGAGGTGAAATATCTTAGGGCATTCTCATATTCACGGATTGCGTCTGCATGGAAACCATGCATCCTGTAAGTGATCGCGATGGCGTTATAGGCACTGCTAAGGTACACCGAATCTGCCTCCTGCTCCAGGAACCTCAGCGCCTCGGTAGCACTTTCACGAGCGCCGGTATAATCACCGGTGCGCACCTGGGCATTGGCCATTTCCATAGACCTGCGCCCAAACTTCAAACTGTCACCGGCGGCGAGATAGAATCGGCGGGACTCGAAGGCGTTCTTAAAAACCCCTATATGGTCATCCTCATCGAAATTAAGCTTGGAGAGGCGGTAATACCCCAGCCCTATTCCTGTGAAATCCCCATTCCCCTCTGATGCCCTTATAAGGCTGTCGGCAAAGAAATAGGCGCTGTCGCGTTGTTTCAGGTCCTTGTGATAATAAATCTTGAAGTCGAGTAGATTGATTAGCAGACTGTCACTTTCCTCATCCATAGCCTTCAGTGCGGCATTGAGAAATTGGATCTTCTCTTCAGATCCTTCCGCCTGTTTGGCGTGTTCAAAATAATAAGCCGCCTCCCCTGGCGCAGCCTCGCTCACAGCAATCTCCTGCCCTTCCCCGCTGCTGTCGCAGGCGGTGTTAAGGAGTAATAGCAGGCTAAACAGGTAAAGCTTGAATTGGGGGAATTGCATTTTACGAAATTAGGGAAAAGTCGTTAGTCTTTAGTCGTTAGTCGTTAGAAAAAGTGGGTCTCGGTTGTCGGTTGTCGGTTGTCAGTTGTCAGTTGTCAGTTGTAGGTTGTAGGTTGAAAAAAGTGGAGAGTGGATAGTTGGGACGGGTTAGAAGGTTGTAGGTTGTAGGTTGTAGGTTGAAAAAAAAGTTGTCGGTTGTCGGTTGTCGGTTGTCAGTTGTCAGTTGTCGGTTGTGAGTTGTAGGTTGTAGGTTGTAGGTTGTAGGTTGTAGGTTGAAAAAAGTGGAGAGGTCCTATGTTTGTATAAAAAAGCACAAGTTTCAGAAAAGTAGAGTAATTTAAAGGTGATAACTAACTCTAAAACTGAAACTTATGCAAAAGCAAGTTACAAAATTAGACTATACGGGCAAAGATATTTTTGTGGGCATTGACACTCATAAAAAGAGCTGGAATATTACGACAATGATGGGGCTATTTTCCAAAACCTTTAATGCACCTGCAAGTCCAGAGACTCTCCGGCATTATTTGGACAAGAAATTTCCCGGAGGAAACTATTTTAGTGCCTATGAAGCTGGATTTGCTGGATTTTGGCCTCATTATCAACTTCTTAAATTAGGGATTAATTCTATTGTGGTCAATGCAGCTGATATCCCTACGACCATTAAAGAGAAGGTTCAGAAGACAGATGTAAGGGACAGTAGAAAAATTGCAAAATCCTTGCAGAATAGAGATCTTACTCCCATCTATGTTCCCTCCCAGGAGTGTTTAGATGACAGAAGTCTCTGCAGGTATAGAAATACTGTTGTAAAGGAATTATCCAGAACAAAAAACAGAATAAGATCGTTTATCAATTTAAATGGCCTCAAAGTACCAGAAGATATCCCAGAAGGGAGGTGGCCGAAAAGATTGATAAATTGGTTAAAAGAAATTGACTTGAGTTTGTCTCTACGGCTAACTTTAAATGGATTGCTGGAGGATTATGAGCGACTAGCTGAGAAAAAAAAATGCATTACAAAACAAATAACTGAACTCTCCAGAACCAGCAGATATGAACAAGATGTGAAACTGCTTCGGAGTGTACCAGGAATCGGACTGGTAATAGCTATGGCCTTTTTAACTGAATTAGAGAATATGAATCGGTTTAAAACTTTTGATCAACTTTGCAGTTTTATAGGCTTTGTTCCTTCCACAAAATCCTCTGGAGAAAAAGAAAGTGTTGGCGAAATTACCTCACGAGCTCAGGTTATTTTAAGACCACTTTTAATAGAGGCTTCCTGGATAGCGGTTCAAAAGGATCCTGCATTAGCTTGCAGATATGCCGAATTATGTCACAAAGGTCTAATGCCAAATAAAGCAATCATTAGAATTGCAAAAAAGCTATTAAGAAGAATACGATTTGTTCTAAAGAACAAAGAACTATATAAATTAGAAGTTGTATAATCTCTATAAAATTTCAATCCAATGAGACCGTTCACTTTCCACTGCAGCGATTTTGCGACTGTTATCGGAGAGACTACGGCTCATTATCCTTTAATGCTGAACAAGACACTGCAGCGATAAATCGACTGCTCATAGAAGGCTGTTTTATAGAATTACAACATCCGGGCACCCCAGGTAAGCTATGAAGACCGTGAGTTTTCTTAGCCATACCCGACATTGAATAATTGTAAACCCCTTAACAAGAAGGGGCTCTACTTTTTTCATCGTCATAAACCCTATTGCTGTTGAGTTGCTCTCCAGCAGAGCTCAATTCCTCTTCGGATTTATGACTTAAATTTATGAAATTTTTAGCTTCTGGAACTTGGTTTACAACATAGAAGTGGATAGTTGGGACGGGTTAGAAGGTTGTAGGTTGGAGGTTAAAAAAAAAAGTTGTCGGTTGTCGGTTGTGGGTTGTCGGTTGGTTTTTTGCGGAGCTTAATTTTCTTTTCTTCGATTCTAATGACAGCTTCAACACAGAGTTTAAAAGGAGGTTAAAATGGAGTTGCACGGAGTTAGGCTTAGGAGATTCCCCTCCTGCGGAGGGGTGCCTGAAAGGCGGGGTGGGCGCTGCGGGACCTCAAATAATCTCAAAGTTACAAGTAACCTGAGCGGAGAAATATTTCTTTTATGCTCTTAACTGCTATGTCTTTTTCCGCTTTGCCCCTCCCTAAAGGGTGGCGGAAAAAGTTACAAACAAAAAAGTTCCTTCCCTTTTTTAAGCCCGCAATAGCGATCGGGGTGGGTGGTGTAAGCGGCAGAAAAATAGCCTCGTATCCGGAAAGGATCAACCGCTTAAGACGGAAGGGTTCCGGGCGGAGTAACAATCATACAACCACCTCCCAATTTTAAGCGGTAAAGCCACATTCTCGAATTATTTGCCCAGTCCGGACTCCAGACTCCAGACTCTATACTCTAAACTCATTTTCTCTTCTCTCTTCTCTCTTCTCTCTTCTCTCTTCTCTCTTCTCTCTTCTCTCTTCTCTCTTCTCTCTTCTCTCTTCTCTCTTTTCTTGTTTCTTGCTTCTTGTTTCTTGGCTCTTGTTTCTTGGCTCTTGGCTCTTATTTCTTAGTTGAATTTGAGCATTATTCCAAATCCTTCATTTTCTCAAACCGTATTCCACGGGACCTGCCGTTTGAGGCATCAAAACCTTTGATATTCCCATTATCATCCCGCAGGAATTTTACTTCAGCAAGAGGGAATTCGCCTCCAAAGGAATCCTTATCGGTAGGCGATAGCTTTACTTTGTCTGTTACCTGATAAGTGGTAACAACAAGATTTTCATCGATAACATCAACATTGTAAACCGTCTCGATCTCAGGACTATAAAATTTTCCGGTAAATTCCTTCAGCGCGGCTACATCGGGATCCCAGGTGATTCGTTTTGCAATATGATTCCCATTCTGGTGAAGGGTAAGGGAATCGGCAGAGCCATTCTCTTTTAGATGAAAAGTGACTTTAGCATTTACACCCTGCAGATGAAATACAGAATCTGACACGGCTTTAATATCTATTTCGGGTTGGCCGGTACCCTGAGTATAGATCCTATCCTCATCCCGTTTAAATGTCAACACAAATCCGGGAGCAACTTCCAGTTCATATCGGCCGGTAAGGGCATCAAATTTCTCTACATCATAATCGAATTCTGCAGTACTTCCCTTTGCTGTATCCTGCCTCTTCCCATTTTCCTTTTCCTTATAATATTCCGGAAAATAAAGCTTTCCAATTTTCTCTACGCTGTTCCCATCAAAATTTGCATTATTGCTTTGGGTGATCACCGCAGCATTTATATCAGGATAATACATTAACATGGACCGGTGGGCTACATCTGCCCCGCCATGATGTATTACTTTCATTCCATTCTTTTCTTCAATGAAAAGTCCGAGTCCGTAGTTGGTGGTATCTCCGTTTTTCAGGACAAAGGGGGTGGTCATTTCCTTAAAGATCTTTGCATTTCCAACTTTAGGATCTCTGAAATTCCTGACCCATTTTGCAAGATCCTCCAGGGTTGTATAAATTCCCCCGGCGCCCATAGCCCCTCCAAGATCTTCCACTTCCTGGTACTTCCCGTCCTCATCCATATTATAACCCTGGGAACGTCCGGGAACAACTTCATTCTGGTTTGCTCTCACAATGGTATTTTTCATACCTAAAGGTTGAAAAACATTTTTCTGCATCCATTCGGGAAAAGGTACCTCTGTTACTTTGGCTACCAGGGCAGCCGCCAATACATAGCCTGTGTTATTATAATTCCATTCAGCCCCGGGCTCATTCTGTAATTCGGGCTGATTCTTTAAAATTTTAAATATCATCTCATTTTCCATAGGGCTGTTCAGGCTGCGGCCGGTCATTCCCAGGGTGTTTAGAAACTCCCGATATCCACTGGTATGGGTAAGCAAATGCCTTATGGTTACAGTATTTCCGAAGTCGGGAATTTCAGGAAAGTATTTTCTTATATCATCATCCAAAGAGATCTTTCCGCGGTCTGCCAGTAACTGAATGGCAAAGGCTGTAAATTGTTTGGATGTGGAGCCAATATTTGTAGGGGTACTCACTTCAAAGGGAATTTGATAAGTAAGATTTGCCATCCCATAAGCTTCCTGAAACAGGATCTTGTCATCTTTTAAAACCAAAACCGCTGCACCGGGAACATCCTTTCTCGAATAAGGGGTCATGTATTGACTTATTCTTTTTCCAGGTTCCTTAGCCAGAGGTTCTACTTTAGTAAGATTAATACTATACCGACCCTGGCTTTCTTCGAATGGGTTAACCTGCACGGTGTATTTACCTGCCGACTTTGTTTCAAAATAAAAATACTCATTTCCTCTACCGGGCCCGTCATATTGAGCTGCCGTTTCCCCTTTTGGATTAAGGATCTTAACAGCCACATCTACTGTTTTTTGATTGATAAACCCGTGAACAAACTGAGCTGAATCCAGTTCTATACTATAAGAATGCTTGTTTTTTGAGTGGAGCGAATCTGATATCTCCTTGTCTAATGTAAGTCTCACTTCTTTATCCGGGGTTTGAGAAAACGTGAGCCCAAGACAGAAAAAAAGGACAATAACTAGTAAATTTTTGGTTCTCATTTATAAGGTATTGGTTAGTTGGTGTTTATCGTAAATTTAGGGTTTTTTATTATTAAAGAAGGTTGAAAAAAAAGTTGTAGGTTCTAGGTTGTAGGTTGTAGGTTGAAAATTTTTTTTGGCGAGATTACTTTTCTTTTTTTCGAGGCTAATGGCAGCTTAAACACAGAGTTTAATAGGAGTTTTGAATAGGAGTTGCACGGAGTTAGGCTTGGGAGATTCCCCTCCTGCGGAGGGGTGCCTGAAAGGCGGGGTGGGCGCTGCGGGACCTAAAATAAACTCAAGGTTACAAGTAACCTGAGCGGAGAAATATTTCCTTTATGCTCTTAACTCCTATCTCTTTTTCCGCTTTGCCCCTCCCTAAAGGGTGGCGGAAAAAGTTATTTACTCCTTTTATTGCCTCCTGTTTAACGCAAACTGTCTTCTAATTGGAAATTGGAAGTTGTTGCCTGGAATTTACTCTTGTTTCTTGTTTCCTGGTTCTTGTTTCTTGGTTCCGGGCGTAGTTGGAATTAAGCCGCAACCACCATATTCAAAGCGATAGAAAACACATTTTAGTCCAGCCTCTAGACTCCAGACTCTAGACTCTCAGAGCACCGACACCTATTGTCGCTACCTTAAGTTATCTTACAATACTAATATAAAATCCAACAACCCATGCCTACTCCTTACCGCGAAAAGATCCTGCTGACTTACAAATTTCTTCTCAAAATGCACGAAGAACTCCTCACCCGCACTATCAACGTGGGAATGACAGGGGAACTGGCAGAGGTGAATAAAGTTTTCGCTGTGGGAGATACTTATAAATTTGATGTGGAACAGTTCAGAGGTACCAGTGATGTGAACCTGAATAAGCTGCTCGACTTTTTTGATGAGCTGGAAGATGTGATGAATTATTTGGCGAACATCAATGGGATCACGCAGGAGGAATTGGATGAGCTGGATGATGAGGAGGGTGAGGAGGAGGAAGATTTTTAGATTATCGAATCAAATAAATTGGTAATTTCAGAAAAACGATATTCAATGGCCAATACACATCATCAAATTTTCATCCATAGCATCTTTGCAGTGAAGCACCGAGGTTCATTAATTCAGCAACAATGGAAGGCGGATCTTTTTGCAGTGATAGGTAACCTCATCAACGAAACAGGGTGTAAAATTATCATAGCAAATGGCACAGAAGATCACGTTCATTGCTTAATAAGTATGAAACCGGATATTTCTGTTTCTGAAGTAATGAAAAATGTGAAGGCAAAATCATCCAAATGGATCAATGAAAGCAGATTTTTGGATAGCCGATTTGAATGGCAGTCGGGTTTTGGGACGTTTTCGTATAGTAAAAGTCAGGTGCCGGATGTTATAAGGTATATCCAAAATCAGGAAGAGCATCATAAGAAGATGACCTTTGTGGAGGAATACATTCAATTCCTGAAGAAATTTGAGATCGAATACGACAAGCGATACATTTTTAAAATGCCCGAATAATTGAAATCTGATTAATTACCACACCTGAAGTATACCGGTCACATCATAATCTGTTATCAATTCAGTGCCAGCGGCACGACCCATTTCGTAGCCATCCATATCAAGTGCCGTAGGTACGACCGATAAAAATTGGAGGTCCTATGTTTCTCACTCAGCCGTGAATATATCGGCCATACCTAACGGCATTTTATTCTTACTCCTATCCTGATTCCCAGGGTTGAAACCCTGGGCTACGTGATCGGCCATGCCTAACGGCATTTTTTTAGGTTCCCTAAAATCTATCTGGATGTCCCTATAACAATCTCCCTTACCAGAGAACAACACCCGGCATATCCATAACCAAGTGCCAGCGGCACGACCCATTTCGTAGCCCCGGAATTCATTCCGGGGGAAAGCAAAACACCCTCCATATCAAGTGCCGTAGGTAGACCGATATAATTAGGAGTTCCAATGTTTCTCACTCAGCCGTGAATATATCGGCCATACCTACGGCATTTTTATTCTCACTCCTATCCTGAATCCCAGGGTTGAAACCCTGGGCTACGGGATCGGCCATGCCTAACGGCATTTTTTTAGGTTCCCAAAATCTATCTTGATGTCCCTACAACAATCTCCCTTACCAGAGAACAACACCCGGCATATCCATAACCAAGTGCCAGGGGCACGACCCATTTCGTAGCCGCGGAATTCATTCCGGGGGAAAGCAAAACGCCTTCCATATCAAGTGCCGTAGGTACACCGATATAATTAGGAGTTCCAATGTTTCTCACTCAGCCGTGAATATATCGGCCATACCTAACGGCATTCTATTCTTAGCACGATCACAAAACCCAGGGTTAACCCTGGGTTACGGAATCGGCCATGCCTGACGGCATTTTTTTGAGACCTCAACCGTAATCCGCCTTAACATAAAACACCCGGCATATCCATAACCAAGTGCCAGCGGCACGACCCATTTCGTAGCCCCGGAATTCATTCCGGGGGAAACCAAACCGCCCTCCATATCAAGTGCCGTAGGTACGACCGATAAAAATTGGAGGACATATGTTTCTCACTCAGCCGTGAATATATCGGCCATACCTAACGGCATTTTATTCTTATTCCTATCCTGAATCCCAGGGTTGAAACCCTGGGCTACGGGATCGGCCATGCCTAATGGCATTTTTAGGTTCCCCAAAATCTATCTGGATGTCCCTACAACAATCTCCCTTCCCAGAGGACAACACCAGGCACATCTATAACCAAGTGCCAACGGCACGACCCATTTCGTAGCCCCGGAATTCATTCCGGGGTAAGGTGACACACCCCCGTTATCAAGTGCCGTAGGTACGACCGATAAAAATTGGAGGTCTTATGTTTCTTACTCAGCCGTGAATATATCGGCCATACCTAACGGCATTTTATTCTTACTCCTATCCTGAATTCCAGGGTTGAAACCCTGGGCTACGGAATCGGCCATGTCTGACGGCATTTTTTAGGTTCCCAAAATCTATCTTGATGTCCCTACAACAATCTCCCTTCCCAGAGAACAACACCCGGCATATCCATAACCAAGTGCCAGCGGCACGACCCATTTCGTAGCCCCGGAATTCATTCCGGGGGAAAGCAAAACGCCCTCCATATCAAGTGCCGTAGGTACGACCGATATAATTAGGAGTTCCAATGTTTCTCACTCAGCCGTGAATATATCGGCCATACCTAACGGCATTTTATTCTTACTCCTATCCTGATTCCCAGGGTTAAAACCCTGGGCTACGTGATCGGCCATGCCTGACGGCATTTTTTTGAGGTCTCCAGAATCTATCTGGATGTCCCTATAACAATCTCCCTTTCAAAGAGAACAACACCTGGCATATCCATAACCAAGTGCCAGGGGCACGACCCATTTCGCAGCCCCGGAATTCATTCCGGGGGAAAGCAAAACGCCCTCCATATCAAGTGCCGTAGGTACGACCGATAAAATTGGAGGACATATGTTTCTCACTCAGCCGTGAATATATCGACCATACCTAACGGCATTTTATTCTTATTCCTATCCTGAATCCCAGGGTTGAAACCCTGGGCTGCGGAATCGGCCATGCCTAACGGCATTTTTTTAGGTTCCCTAAAATCTATCTGGATGTCCCTATAACAATCTCCCTTCCAAAGAGAACAACACCCGGCATATCCAAAACCAAGTGCCAGCGGCACGACCCATTTCGTAGTCCCGGAATTCATTCCGGGGAAAGGTGACACACCCTCGATATCAAGTGCCGTAGGGTACGACCGATAAAAATTGGAGGTTCTATGTTTCTCACTCAGCCGCAGATTTATCGGCCATACCTACGGCATTCTATTCTTAGCACGATCACAAAACCCAGGGTTGAAACCCTGGGCTACGGAATCGGTCATGCCGAACGGCATTTTTTTGTGGTTCTTAGAGAATTTTCCTCTTCAAGCCATTTAAACTTGAAGGATCTCAAATTCATCTCGTCACCACCTAACAAAAACCGACAACAGACAACCGACAACCGACAACATTTTTTTTCAACCTACAACCTACAACTTACAACCTACAACCTTTTCAACCGACAACAGACAACCGACAACAGACAACATTTTTTTTCAACCTACAACCCTACAACTTACAACCTACAACTTTAAAACATGTTTTTTACTTTTGCCCTTCATTTCACGTTATGACAAGAATCTTACTCTTAACCCTCCTTTGCCTGTTTCCCGGCCTCCTCTCTGCGCAACTGGTGAATATTGAAGCTAAAAGAATGCAAACCGATTCAGTGAGATTTGCGCTGAATGCCGATTTCTCCTTCAACCACACCAATAATGACGGGAACCAGGTGAACCAGATTGATGCGGCCATTACCACTCAGATGAAATCCAGGGATCTCCGGAAGATCTATTTCTTCCTGGGAAATTACCGGCTAATAAATTCCGAAGGAAATAATTTGCAGAATGCCTGGTTCCTTCACGGGAGGTTCAATTATAAGTTTGATGAGTTACCATTATTGCGGATTGAAAGCTTTATCCAGGGGCAGTACAATCAGCTGCTGGTGGTGGAGCAGCGTAACCTCCTGGGGCAGGGCTCCGGGTGAAATGGATGGACAGGGAACGTTTCAGCGGCTATGCCGGCAACAGCTATATGTATGAAGCGGAATACAGTGACCAGGCAGGAACTACAGATTATAATCATCGCAACAGCACCTACCTTACCTTATCCTATGCTGCAGGCGCGGGAAAATTTTCAGTTACCAATACCGTGTATTACCAACCGCTTTACAGGGATTTGAGCGACTACAGGATCCTGGAACAGTTCAGGCTCGACATTCCCCTTTCCGGCTGGTTAAAGGTATTTACCCTTTATAATTATTATTTCGACAGTAAGACTCCGCTGAATACAGAGGAATATACTTCTAACCTGAATATTGGGGTGGGAGTTAGTTTGTAAAGTTTTCTGTTTACCGTTTACCGTTTACCGTTTACCGTTTTCTGTTTTCTGTTTTCTGTTTGCTGTTTTCTGTTTACTGTTTTCCGTTTTCGGTTTGCGGTTTTCCGTTTTCCGTTTTCTGTTTAGTGTTTACTGTTCGCAAATTTCCGTTTTGGTTTCTTAAATACGTCTCTTTACCGTCATCCTGAGACCCACATAAAAAATTTTATTAGCGCAAGTTGATGACGTAGGAGAATTATCAATTCGAGTCAATATATTATTTGAAGGTTTTTTCCGGCCTACGAAAGTTTATCGTAAAATTTGAAATGAGAGGGGCGTAAAGAATTTTAGGCTGTTTGAGCGAAACGGATTAATCTCGATAGAATATACTTTCCCGCGAGTTCCTAAAATTTAGCCACCGAATGAAAAATTTAGATAAGCTTTCGTAAGCCTAGACTTTTTTGCTTCTTTTTTGGGCGATGCAAAAAAGAAGGAGCGGTCCTATGAAATGGGATTAGACTCACCCTCAAAATATAGAGAATAATGAGCACTTTTAAAAATATGTCAATGGTAACTTGTTTCAGGATCTAATGGAATCAAGTTCAGGTGCTATTTATTTCTTCCTGGAATTTGGAATTTGGTGCTTGGTGCTTGGTGCTTAGAATTTGGTGCCTGGAATTTGGTGCTTGGAATTTAAAATTAAGATTACACGGATTTTAGCGGATTACACGGAGCTTTTTTTAGTTTCCCGGAATTAATTTGGGATCTTAGTGCTTTATCTAATTATAAAGTCTTCTTTTATATAATCTCCCTTAGATATTTTATTAAGCCGATAAACGAACATTAGAAACAGGAAATTTGCATTTATCCGGGGTTTTTAAAAACAGCATATGAAACCAAACATCATCTCCAAACTCTTCCTTTTCGCCGGCCTCAGCAATATCCTGGGGGTTCTTATTTTCTCGAAATTCTTTACAAACAGTGTATTATTGTCGGCACAACCGGCAGTGATGAGTTATTTTGGCCTTATCTCCATAATACTATGGGGCCTGGCCTATATTTCAGTCCGCAACACCTATGCTGCGGTTCCCTGGTTACTTGCAGTTTTTACAATTGAAAAAGCGGTGTATGTCCTTGTATGGCTCAGCTGGCTGTTCTCAAATTCCCCCGGCAATTTATATGATCAGGATACCTTCGCCGGATTATTCTTTAGCATCTATGGCGTCAATGACCTTTTCTTCGGAATCTTTTTCGGGTATGTTTTTCTGAAGGTGAGGAGGAGTCGTCTTTAGTCGTTAGTCGTTAGTCTTTAGTCGTTAGAAAAGTTGTCCGTTGTCAGTTGTCAGTTGTGGGTTGTCGGTTTGGTGTTTGAGAAATGTTTTCCGTTTACCGTTTTCAGTTAAGTTATATTTTTGGAATTTGGAATTTGGAATTTGGGATTTGGTGCTTGGAATTTGGAATTTGGAATTTGGTGCTTGGAATTTGGGGTTTGGTGTTTAAGGTTTGGGGTTTGGTGTTTGGCGTTTGGTTTTTTACTTCTTTTCGGTCTCTCTTCTCTCTTCTCTCTTCTCTCTTCTCTTGTTTCTTGTTTCTTGGCTCTTGTTTCTTGACTCTTGTTGTAGCCTGGTTCTACACTTTCTGTCCTCTGTCCACTTCTATCTCTAAAACATTTTTAACCACCACCCTGCAAGAAATATTGAAAATGAGCGTTATAGGATTTCATCAATCAAACATCACTCATGCTTAAACGATTTTTTATTTTCTGCTCCGGGGCAGATACTAAGATCCTCGACTCCTGTTCTCCCGGCGAACAAACAAAATATGCAGGCATAGGCGCCACTGTTTTCTTTACGGCAGTGATGGCATTCATTGCTTCTTCCTATGCGCTTTACACCGTATTTGATAATGCTCTTACGGCAGTTTTATTCGGTTTGATCTGGGGCCTTCTTATTTTTAACCTGGACCGGTTTATTGTCTCCACTATCAAAAAGAAAAACAACTTCAGGAGTGAGTTAGTGCAGGCCACCCCGCGGATCATTCTGGCAGTGATCATCGCGATCGTGATCGCAAAACCGCTGGAGCTTAAGATCTTTGAGAAAGAGATCAACCGGGTGCTACTGGAACAAAAGAATGATATGACCCTTGCAAATCAGGAGCAGATCGCCACCCAATTCACGCCGAAGATAAACGCGCTTACTGCGGAAATAGCTTCTTTGAAAGAGCAAGTGGTTGTTAAGGAAGCTGAAGTCAACGCCCTCTACAGCACCTATATCACAGAAGCTGAAGGTACCGCCGGAACCGGAAAATTAGGTAAAGGCCCGGTATATGCCGAAAAAAGGCAGAAGCATGATGCAGAGTTGCTAACTCTCAAGGAATTAAAAGAAACAAATGCCGGGAAAATTGAAGCTGCGGAAGAGGCGATTGCTTCCCTAAATCAGGAAAATCAGGCCAGGATCAATGAGTCACAACCTGTTATAGATGGTTTTGACGGACTCATGGCGCGGGTAAACGCTTTGAACAAACTGCCGCTCCTGCCCTCTTTGTTCATTATGTTCTTGTTTTTGGCGATTGAGACCTCCCCTATTATCGCCAAGTTGCTATCGTCAAAAGGAGCCTACGACCTGAAGCTGGAAGAAGAGGAAAATGCACTGCAAACCTGGGTCTCACAGCAAATACAGCAGCGGGAACTCATTCTTAAAACAGATGCCGAAGTCAACAACCGGGTGTATGCAGACATTGCCGAAGAACAGGAACTGTACGACTATAAGCGAAAAAAGGCACGCGAGCTTATGCAGCTGCAGGCAGATGCTTTTTATACGAAACATAAGCAGGTTTTGGGTTAGAGATTGAAACATTCTATTTGGCGACAAGTAGCAGGTAGACTGGAATAGAAAAAATATAATAAACCCTTATAATCTCTTGATTGACATAATCCTTTCTTCAAATGAATTTTTATAAAGAGACCTACTTTTTAACCGGGTTTTATAAGAATAAATCGTAGCTACAGAGATCTCCAGAAATTCAGCTACCTGTTGATTATCCTGGATACCTAACCGGTAAAGCGCAAAGATCCTGAGTTCTGTGTTGAGTAACTCCCCTTTTTTTCTTTCTCTTCTTTGGTCTGGTGGAAAAAGGTTATTGAATTCTTCTATGAATGTGGGAAAAAGCTTTAAAAAAACTTCATCAAATTGATGGAAAAGATCATTCCTTTCTTTTTGAACACTATATTTTTTCAGGATAGCCAGCACCTCTTCCGGCTGCCTGGTCTTGATTTTTTGCCTGGTACTTTTTTGCAGATGGTCCATTTTATGAATCAATCCTGAGGTAGCCTTTAGAAAATAGGTGATATAATCCTGTTTGATCGCATCGGCTTCCAAAAGATTCAGGTTCGTCTCTTCTAACTTATGGGTATATTCACTTAAAGCAGTTCTGGCTACATTTTTAGCTTTGAGTTGCTTCAGGATAATATATAGAAAAATGATTACTATAAATGCCAGGAAAGCAAGAAGCACCACTACCCTTACCAGGGTGGCATTCTTTTGTTCAGCTTTAATTAGCTGTGCCCCCTCAATAATTGGAAGTATGGATGATATTTCAATTTTTCTGTGCCTTGCGTTGTAAAAAGTAGCATCCCGCATAGCAGAATGTACATAGGTATTGGCCTTCTCAAGTTCTCCTACATTATAAAGTTCAGTAGCAAGATTACGGAGGGCTATATTTTCTTTAGTTGCACTTTGCACATCAGATATTGCTGCCAAAGCGAGATACTCTATGGCCTTTTCAAAATTCCCTGTTTGTGAATAGATAAAACTAAGGCTGGAAGTTGCGACCCCATAAAGATCGGGAGGTAAGTCATAAAAATCTATCCAGTAATGAAAAGCCTCCCTGGCTTTATCCCATTCCTGTTGCTTTAACCACATAAGACCTACAGCAGACCAGAAATTTGAAGAATTTGGTTCAGCGTAAACCAGGGCTTCTTCCAGATACCGATTTCCCTGCCGAACGTAATTAATTCTGAACCTTGGGTCATCATTATAATTGGCCATATCAAAATAGGCCCTCGCCATTATAAAATAATAATCAAATTTCGTCTTGTCATCCAGCTTATTGGGGTCAATAGTACTGAGTACATCAAGGGCTTCTTTAAATAAGCCGGAAGACAATAGAACAAACCCTTCCTTTATGCCGGTTTGTGCCACCAGGATATCATTATCCATTAACAACGCCAACTCCTTGGCTTCCTCTATATAATAATAAGCAGAGTCGTATTTAAATGACTTGTATTCTTCAAAAAGTTTTAAATAGGATGAGTAGAGATCGCGGGTATCGCTCCTAAGCAGATTTTTTTGAACTTCATCCTGTAGATTTGAAATCTTGGAATGTTTACTCTTAACATAGGAATCTTCATTTTTTAATTCCTCATCAAGTTTTTCCAAAAGAGGCAGATATTGTTGAGCCATCAGGAAATGGCCAAACAAAACAAAACATCCACATAACCAATCTCTCCTTTTCAATGCCCGAATATATTTATAATTTCTTTAACACTCTATGAGCCAAATATAATGAAAAACTCCACTTTTCCTAAAATTCGTTAAATTAAAACCTTGATTTAATATTGATTTCTACGTAAGCTTATTCCCAATAAGTCGTTTATTTTCAATATTTTATCAATGAAACGGATTCATAAACACCTTGATTTTTTCTTCACAATTTCTATAACACTATCATAGTATATAAGTTTGGTGTTCATTAATCTTTTTCCTGAACGAAAACGATTTCTCATTATTCCTAAAGGGAAATAAGTTTCAGAAAAATGAACAACGTTTAAATAATATGGAACAAAAACTATCAGAAAGAAAGGTCAATTTCTTTTGCCTCTCAAAAACGAAAACAATTTTCTTCGTTTTGTTACTGTGCATTATTTGCCACTCAACAAATGCTTTTGCGAAAGCTGCTGTCCATAGTGACCCAATTGGCAAAGATCTATTACAGCAAACTGTAGGGGGAACTGTTGTAGATGAAAACGGATTACCGGTCCCGGGTGTAAACATCATTGAAAAAGGGACTACCAATGGTGTGATTACAGATTTTGATGGAAATTATTTAATTGAGGTCACCACCCAAAATGCTGTTCTGGTATTCTCCAGTGTAGGTTTTGAAACACGGGAAATTACAGTGGGGGACCAGGCATCCATAAATGTGACACTTTCTGTCTCCGTCGATGCACTTAGTGAAGTAGTAGTGATAGGATATGGTACGGCCTCCAGAAGGGATGTTACTGGCGCCATTTCTTCAATCTCTGAGGAGAACCTTAACCAGGGAGCTATTACCAATCCATTACAGCAAATATCCGGGAAGGCAGCAGGGGTGGTCATAAATCAGACGGGGAGTGAACCCGGATCATCACCCAGTGTACGAATAAGGGGTATCACCTCCTTAATTGGTGGTAATGATCCTTTGGTTGTAGTAGACGGAATACAGGGAAATATGGATCTGCTCAACCAGGTACCACCAAGTGAAATCGCGTCTATAGATATTTTAAAAGACGCATCGGCCACAGCCATTTATGGTTCCAGGGGTGCCCCGGGAGTACTTATAGTCACCACAAAGAAAAACAGGGAAGGCACTTCTTCCCTGGAATATACAACAGCAATGTCCCTGGATTTCATTCCAAAAAAGCTGGATATGATGGATGCGAACCAATGGTGGGAACAGGCCAGGATAAACAATGTTCCTGCCTCTGCCAACCACGGCTCCAGTACAGATTGGTTTGACCTGTTGACCCAAACAGGAGCTACTCAAAACCACACGTTATCATTTGGAGGCGGTACAGGGAATTTCAATTACAGGGCTTCCGTAAGTGCAATTTTGCAGCAGGGAATCGTGATCAACTCCAACAATGAGAGGTATATTGGAAGGATACAAGCTACCCAAAAGGCTCTCGATGACCGTTTATCGCTTACCATGAATTTAAATAGCGGTATTAATAATACAACCAGTAGTGTACAGAGTATAGGACGAGCGGCTTTCACCTCTAACCTTATATCAAATGCGTATGTGATGCGCCCTACAGACCCCGTTTTGGATACAGATGGCAGCTATTATATGGATCCTAACGTTTTCCAATATTTAAATCCTTATGCTGTTGCCCAAACTGTTGTGAATGAGGGGAAAAATAATAATCTATTTGCAAGTTTAAATGCAGATTTAAAACTGTTTGACGGGTTTTCTACCGGGTGGTTCGGTAGCTGGAGAAAAACAGATTATACTTCTGGTTTCTTTCTTCCGGTAGAATCTACAGTTGCTGCGGCAATAGATCAGAATGGTTTTGCCAATGTGAACAACAACAGGCAGGATGAGAAATTGATGAATGTTAGTCTAAAATATACCAACAGGATAGGCGATCACAATTTTGATGGACTTTTGCTTTATGAATGGCAAAATCAAACATACCAGGGGAATTACCTGCAGGCAAGGGGATTCCTTAATGACCTCACTACTTATAATGCTTTACAACTGGGGGATCTTTCCAGCGTAAGGCCGGGTGATATTTCATCATATAAAAATGACCGTACCCTTATATCTTTTCTGGGCAGGTTAAACTATACATTTTTACACCGCTACCAGTTAACTTTAAGTATGCGAAGGGATGGTTCCTCTGTTTTTGGGGAAAACCACAAATGGGGTAATTTCCCATCTGCAGCCGTAGCCTGGCACATTGACCAGGAACCATTTATGGCCAACCAGGAACTCTTTGATCAATTAAAACTTCGGGGAGGTTATGGAATAACAGGTAATCAACAGGGGTTATATCCCCAGAGTTCTCTTTCTTTAGTGGGTGCAGCCGGTGTTACCTATTTTGGTGGAAACCAGATCACAAATTTTAATATCATACAAAATGCGAATGAAGATCTGCGCTGGGAAACCAAAAAACAAACGAATGTTGGTTTGGATTTCTCATTACTTAATGGAAGGTTAAGCGGTTCTATAGATGCGTTTACTGCTACTACAGATAATTTACTTTTCAATTATACAGTACCTCAGCCTCCTTTTCCACATAACACTATCGCTGCCAACGTGGGGAGCGTATTGAACAGGGGATTGGAAACCGTGCTTAGCTATGATGTTATAAGCACAGATGATATGACCTTTACTTTGGCTGGTAACCTCTCCCTTTTACAAAACCGGGTGCTAAACCTAAGTGGTAGCATTAACGGGGTTGACCTTAACACAAATTATGTGCCCTGGGGACCAGATTCCTTTTTGATTGAAGGACAGCCCATTGGAACATTTAATATCCTACAGCACGCAGGTGTGAATGAGGTGGGGGCAGAGATAGTAGAAGATCGAAATGGAGATGGAGTTATAGACATGGGCGCCCGGAGTCCGGACAGAGCATTACAGGGTGCAGCCTTACCTACTCATACCTACGCTATAAATCCTTCCTTCAGGTATAAAAACTTTGATGTAGCCATGGTGTGGAGAGGATCTGGTGGTAACAAGGTCTTTAATGGTTTAAGGGCAAACTTAAGTTATATGGAGAACATTGGAAGATCCAACCTTTTAACCAGTGCTGTACCATTGAATATCTATACCTCCCAGTACAGCTCCAATTTGTGGCTGGAAAACGGATCTTTCCTGAGATTGGAAAATCTTACGGCAGGGTATAACTTCTTTTTTGACAATAAAAATATTGAATCTGTGCGTGTATCACTCACCGGCAATAACCTGGCTTTATTCACACAATACACAGGTATAGACCCGGAACTTAATTTAAGTGGTGGTAGTGGATTTGGTGGAGATAATGGGATTTATCCCCGTACCAGAAGTGTAGCACTAGGACTTACAGTAAAACTTAAATAATAAAAAAATGAGAACACAAACTATACTAATTGCACTATTTTTAAACCTCTTCTTGTTGCAGGGGTGTACAGATGTAGGTGAACGGGTGTATGACAAGTACCCTGCCGATGAATTTTACGGTTCTCCAGAAGGGGCAGATGTTGCTTTGGCAGGAGTTTATTCACAAATTGGAGGTAACTGGGGTGGTGTAGGTTATGCCGGGGCAGACAATGGCTGGTATGACCTTAACTCAATGAGTGCAGATGAGCAGGTAATTCCTCACCGTACTACAGGGGACTGGCAACTGGATTTTGCAAGGCTCTATAAGCACGAATGGTTGCCTACAGATTTTATTATTAACAACACCTGGAACTGGTTGTATGAATCTGTTTTTAGTGCAAACCTGGCAGTGGAGCAGCTGGAAAACTCTGGTGCTGAACAGGCAAAAGTTGCTGAAGCCAAAATTCTACGTGCATTTTTTTACTATCTGTTAATGGATGACTTTGGTAATGTGCCGTTCTATACAGAAAATAACATAACCGTTGAGGAATTGCCGCAAATAGAAAGAGCAGAATTGTATGATTTTATTGTTTCTGAAATTACTGAGAATGTAGAAGACCTTCCAACAACAAAGGGGGGATCCTTCTATGGCCGATTCAACCGATGGGCAGCCTATGCCCTGTTGGCAAAGGTTTATATGAATGCTGAAGTTTACACAGGGGTGCCGCAATATGCTGAAGCACTTGAAGCTATAGAAATGCTGGAACAGGGAGGATTTTCACTTCACCCGGGTGGTGCCAGTGAATCCAGCCCGCTGGGTTACCGCTATTATGAATTGTTTGGTGACACCATGCCGGAGGATGAAACCATACTTGCAATTTTTGTGGAAGCGAATATTGTATCAAGAAACATTTTTACAGTGCGTAGCTTAAGCGGCCCGCATGCACAGGCGTTATTTGGATACAATGGCTGGAATGGAACTATAGTCCCTACAGCTTTTTATGAGAAGTACAGTGATAATGACATCAGGAAGCAGCAATTCCTGGTGGGGCAACAGCCCGGGGGAGTAACTTATTCTACCCAGGTGTTATCCTTAGACAATCCCGGGGCAGCTCCTTTTGCAGGTGTTCGCAATATAAAGTTTTACCCGGTACCACCAATGGATGGCGGGGGAGCTTCCAACGATTTCCCTATATATCGTTATGCAGATTTCCTTTTAATGAAGGCAGAAAGTCACGTGAGACTGGGAAATGCGGGCCAGGCTAAACCTTTTATTGATGCCGTAAGGCAGCGTGCAGGGCTGGAACCCCTGGCTTCAAATCCAACCCTGGAAGATATCTACCTGGAAAGGGGTTTTGAACTTAACTGGGAAGGGCATCGAAGACAGGATATGATACGGTTTAACACCTTCCTGGAGCCCAATGACTTCAGGGGAGCTTCGCAGGAATTCAGAAAATTATTCCCTATTCCTACTTCGGCATTAAATGCCAATCCTAACCTTCAACAAAACCCCGGCTACTAAATATATATATTATGAAAAGATATTTAAATAAATTAGTTTTTTTAGGACTGGCTCTCTTCATGTTCGGGTCTTGTGAAAAGGATGAGGAGCTCACGATGCTGCAGCCGGTTCATTTTACTGCGGCCCCTGTAGCTTCACATAATAATATTGTATTAGAGCAGGAAAATATGGATCAGGCAGTCCTGAACATCTCCTGGCCGGAGGTCACATATCCTATACAGGCTCCCGTTACATATAACCTACAATTCACCCGCCCAGCAGATACCGTAGGTGTAAATGGCTGGGCAAATGCCATAAATGCAGAGGCAGGAGTGGATGTGCTAAGCAAGACCTTCATGGGCAGGGATTTAAATGAACTGGCAAAAGATCTTGGACTGGAAGATGATGTAGAAGGTGAAATTGCGGTACGGGTACAATCCTACATGGATAGGAGAATCTCTTCTGAACCCTTAATAATAAGTGTGACGCCATTTACACCGGAAGTTGCAACCGGAGAAATTTACCTTCCCGGGGCATACCAGGGGTGGGATCCCGAAACTGCCGCAAGCATACCTGCAGTAGAAAATGGTATCTATCGCGGTTATTTAAATTTACCATCCCAGGATGCTCTCGATTTCAAAATAACCCTGGACAGAAACTGGACAGAGAATTACGGCCATGACGGGAATGGAAACCTCGTATTTGATGGTCCTAATCTAAGCGTCCCAGAACCAGGATTTTACGAGATCACTGTTAACTTTAACACCATGACCTGGACAGCAACCAAAACTTCCTGGGGAATTATTGGAACAGCGACTGAGGGTGGCTGGGATGCAGATACAGATATGGTTTTTGATTCTGAAAGACAGGTATGGGTTTATACCGGCGAGCTTCAGCCGGGAGCATTAAAATTTAGGCTTAATGACAGCTGGGAAATCAATTATGGTTCCAGGAACAATGAAGAAGGAATAGCTTACCTGGATGATCCGGGTGCTCATGATGTTACAGAGGCAGGTTTATATGAAGTAACCTTCAGCATTGATCCTGAAGATAACACCAGGGCTTTTTACTCCATTGAACCTATCGTTTGGGGAATTATTGGTGATGCTACTGCAGGTGGTTGGGATACAGATACCCCAATGACGTGGAACAGTGATACAGGAGTATGGGAAGTAACTGCCGATCTTACACCGGGAGCATTAAAATTTAGAAGGAATAATGACTGGTCCCTTAATTATGGCCCGCGAAATAATGAAGACGGAATCCTTTATCTTGATGATCCGGGAGCACATGGTATAGAAGAGGCAGGCACCTATGACATCACCCTTACCTTGAATCCTGAAGATCCCTCTACCGCAACGTATACAGTAGACAGAACAACTAATTAGAAAAATCAAAATGAATAAAAAGATAAATAAAATGAGAAATTACATCAATGTATTATTCATCTTCCTGGGAACGACATCTCTTTTATCCTGTCAAACATCAGATGATGAAATAACAAGAGGAGGGCACCAGGAATACGAACAATACGGCACAGCATTTCAGCAGGTGCCAGATAGCCGGGACGTTTCCATGTACCAGGTAAACATAAGAGCATTTAGTGAAGAGGGAACTTTTAATGGAGTGATAGACGGGCTGGATCACATAAGTGACCTTGGGGTGAATGTCCTGTACTTAATGCCGGTATATCCTGTAGGTGAAGAAAGATCTGCCGGGGGACTTGGTTCTCCTTACTCTGTTCGCGATTACTATTCAGTAAATCCGGAATTTGGCACTCTTGAAGATCTACGTAACCTGGTAGACGGGGCACACGAAAGAGGAATGGCGGTAATTATGGACTGGGTTCCTAACCATACAGCATGGGATAATGAGTGGATCACTACCAATCCAGAATGGTACCAACAGGATGAAGAAGGCAATATTATACATCCACCGGGAACAAACTGGCAGGATGTTGCGCAGTTGGATTATTCAAATGATGAATTGCGCGCAGCTATGAAAGATGCTATGTCCTATTGGATCTACACTGCAAACATAGATGGATACAGGGTTGATGCGGCAGATTATGTTCCACATAGTTTCTGGGCAGAAACCGTACCTTTCTTAAGAAATATTAAAAACCAGGACATGATAATGTTTGCTGAAGGTTCAAGAAAAGATCACTTCAGGGCAGGTTTTGATTACATTTTCGGCTTTAATTTCTTTGACCATTTAAAGCAGGTTTTTGTAGATAATGCTTCTGCTACTGTGTTACAAAATTCGTTTGCAACAGAATATGAGAATGTCTATGACGACACAAAACGAGTGGTGAGATACACCTCCAATCATGACGTTAATTTATCTGACGGTACCCCGCAGGAACTTTTTGGCGGAGACAGAGGTTCCATGGCTGCTTTTGTAGTTGCCGCCTATATGAAATCTATTCCTATGATCTATAACGGGCAGGAAATAGGATGGAATGAACGCCTGGAATTTTTCTCCAGGGATCCTATAAACTGGAATGCAGCAAATAATGAGCTGCTGGAAGAATATAAGGATATCATCGAATTCAGAAACAATAGTACAGCGATAAGAAGGGGCGAATATAACGGGTACAGCAGTGAACATGTGGCTGCCTTTACCATGAGCACAGAGGATGAGACAGTGCTGGTACTATCAAACCAAAGGAACAGGGAAAACAATTTCATCTTCCCTTCTACCCTGGCCGGCACGTCATGGGAAGACATCTTTAATGGCGGTACTGTTTCCCTGGAGTCACAAATTACCCTGGAACCATTTCAATATCTTGTATTAAGAACAGGAAATTAAATTAACCCTTATTTTCAGGTGTCCTGATTTAGCGGGGCACCTGAAAATTATTATTTATTAAAAAATGTTTTATAAAAAAGGTTATTCAGCATTTCAGTTCCGGCTTAAAGTAGTCTGGACAATGCTGGCAGCACTGGTAACTGTATGTTCTGTACAGGCACAGGAGCTCTCATCTCCCAATGGAAATTTACAATTAGAATTTAAACTACAGGAAGGCGGTGTCCCATCCTATACATTGACCTATAAAAACAAGCAGGTCATTTCTCCAAGCCGTTTAGGCCTGGAATTAAACAACCTACCTTCTTTCATGGATGGTTTTGAAATTATTGATACACAGGAGAATTCTGTCAACGACTCCTGGAGCCCGGTATGGGGTAAGCAAAGCACGATTGAGAATAACTACAATGAATTACTGGTAACCCTCTCTCAAAAGGAGCACAATAACAGGTACATCAGGATCAAATTTAGATTATTCGATGACGGGCTTGGCTTTAGATACGAATTCCCTAAACAGGAGGAATTAAATTATTTTGTGCTTAAGGAAGAACATACAGAATTTAATTTGACCGGTGATCACAAAATATTCTGGATCCCGGGTGATTATGACACCAATGAATATCCTTATATGACCTCCACAATTTCTGAAATTCCGGGGCTTATGGAGGAAGCAACGGTACAAATTACCGCCCAGCGACCTATAGATAACCTGGCGGTACAAACGCCTTCTATGATGAAGTCTTCAGACGGGATCTATATAAACATCCATGAGGCTGCCCTGGTTAATTATCCTGCAATGAATTTAAATGTAGATGCTGAAAATTTCCACTTCAGCACTCATTTAACTCCGGACGCAGTAGGGAATAAAGGATATCTACAAACCGAAACCTTTTCTCCCTGGAGGACTGTTGTTGTAAGTGATAAGGCTACAGATATTGTTGCCTCCAACCTTATACTCAACCTCAACGAGCCTACAAGTTATGAAGACACCTCCTGGATCACCCCGTTAAAATACATAGGGATATGGTGGGAATATTTTGTGGAAGGAAAAAGTACCTGGGCTTATGGAACAGAGACCAATGTAAAACTGGACCAGGATTTTAATGAACTCACCCCCAGCGGGAGGCATGGTGCCACTACTGCCCACGCAAAGGATTATGTGGACTTCGCAGCCAAACATGGTATTGATGCCGTTTTAATTGAAGGATGGAATATTGGATGGGAAGACTGGATAGGCAACTGGAAAGAAGAAGTTTTTGATTTCACGACCCCGTATCCAGATTTTGATGTGGAAGAGGTTAGGGATTACGCAGCCTCAAAGGGAGTAAGGATCATGATGCACCATGAAACCTCCGGTGCTGCCACCAATTATGAGCGCAGGCTTGACAGGGCGTTTCAGTTCATGAAGGATAATAATTATAATTCGGTTAAAACAGGATACGTAGGCCAGATCATTCCGCGGGGAGAACACCACGACGGCCAATGGATGGTGAATCATTACATACATGTGGCAAACCGCGCTGCAGATTATGAGATCATGATCAACAGCCATGAAGCTGTACGTCCAACCGGATTACACCGTACCTACCCCAACTGGCTGGCACAGGAGTCTGCCAGGGGAACAGAATTTGAAGCAATGGGTGGGCTGGACCCGGACCATTCCACCATCCTTCCCTTCACGAGATTAATGGGCGGGCCAATGGATTACACTCCCGGAATTTTCCAGACAGATCTTTCTTATTATGGCTCCGGTAACCAAAGAGTGAATACCACCCTGGTAAAACAATTGGCTTATTATGTTACCATGTACAGCCCGTTACAAATGGCTGCAGACCTTAAAGAAAACTATGAAAGGTTTCCCGATGCTTTTCAGTTTATTAAGGATGTAGCCGTGGATTGGGATGACAGTTACTACCTGGAAGCTGAACCCGGAGATTACCTCACTGTTGCACGTAAGGCGAAAAACAAAAATGAATGGTACGTTGGTGGAATTACAGATGAGAATGCCAGAACTTCCACCATATCCTTTGATTTCCTTCCACCCGGAGAAACTTATATCGCTACTATTTATGCCGATGGAAAAGATGCCAGCTGGAATGAAAAACCTCAAAGCTATAATATTCGAAAAGTGAGGGTAACCTCAAAGAGCAAATTAAAGCAGCAACTGGCACCCGGAGGTGGCTTTGCTGTTAGCATTAAAGAGGGTACAAAAGAGGAAATGAAAGGTTTGAAAAGGTTGTAATTAGCCTTAAAAGGTCCATTTCAAATAAGTAAAACTTCCGCCGGTTAACGCTGCGGAAGTTTTTTTTCTCCTTCTAAAGAGAGCTTTCTAATAATGTGAGCTTTCTAAAAAAAGGCCACTTTTCAGCGGCCCTTTTAATTGTTTAATCTCCTCCGGGAGGTTCCTCTTTAGGATCTGTTTTGCTGTCCTCACCATCGCTGGCATAAACATTGGTTCCGGGATCTGTGAGATCAGCCAAATTTTCTTCAGTACAGGATATCATAACTGTACTACAAAGGAGTATACACATAATTAAATATACTTTTTTCATGTTTTTCTATTAAAAATTAGACATAGGATTACCTGCACGGGATTCCGGTGGGTGTTATGAGGTAATCTGTGAAACCCGTAATGGGCAATTGTGGGAAGTAATGATCCGGTGCGACAGCAAAAAGCTACTTCCCGGTGGCTATGCCGGCCGCACGGATCATTTTATAAAGAAGAGCTGCGCGTACCCCTGGATTGCAGGTCCCGGAGGTTACTCTTAATTACACAGCAAAGAAATGAGGAAAGGGATGAAGACAGTAGGACAAAGGCGGGACAATTGTAGGACAGCTTTGTCTTTACGGTTTTCCATAAATTATTAGCTGAGTTTTTTTTACTTTTAAGACCATCATGATCAATCAATTATTACGGGATGCTTTTTTAAAAGCAGGGGAAATGACAGGAAAGGATTCGCTTAATGGCCGGGCAGAATTCATAGCTGAAAGTATTTGGGAAGAAAGTAAATTCCAAATTTCGCCTAAGTCGCTTATTCGCTATTACAAAAGAGAATTCACCCCCACACGGGAGACACAGAATTTTTTGGCAATATTTCTAGGATTTGAAACTTATGAAGAATATGTCCTGGCTTCAACTGCAAAGAAAGAGAAAGTTATGATCGAGGAAGTGGGCCGAAAACCGGTAACCCATAGCAAAAGGAAAAGATTATCCATACTTCTATTGCTAATACCTGTTATAGGAATTTCTGCCTATGTTGGATATACAGGGGGTATTGAAAAATGCATGACCTGGGATGAGAATCATTATATTGAAAAAAGATGCACAGGTGCCGCTGTAGAAACAGCACTTAATCCTTATCTACTGGAAAATTTTAAAAAAATCCAGGTTACAGATACCACTACATTTTTTAAAAATGGAGAAGTGCAGGTATGGTATGATAAAAGCAATAATCAACTAGACTTTTTTACTGCACCGGGAATACATCCTGAAAATGGTAAGACATTAAAACCCATAACTAAGTATATGGTTGAGAAGTATATAAGGAATTAACTCCAATCTAATTCATTTTAAATCTCCTTCTTAATGAAAGCCGAAAAAAATCACTAATAGTTATATCTTTAATAATTCACAACCTTTAATACTTTAATATGCCTTATTACTACGTAAACCAACAAAAACAAGCTAACGGTGATAATGAAGTTCATAAAGATACCTGTAGTTACTTACCTAATCTATTAAACAGGGAGTTTTTAGGCTTTTACAGTAACTGCCGGGATGCTGTTGCTAAAGCAAAGGAAAGATATCCAAGGGCGAATGGTTGCTACCATTGCTCGTTTCCTTGTCACACCACCTAAATATAATTTTGACTTAAGTGCTTTGAACTGTTCCCATCAATTCCATGGAGAAATTATCCTTGGCCTGGACATAAGCCACTTTGGGAATGACGCGTGCACCTAGTTTTCGCTTTTCAAAACTGGCACTAAATCCTAAGTCTACCTGTTGGAATTTTAACTCCCGGGCTCTTTTAATGGTTTGAAAAAGTAACTGCCGGTAAATATTATATTCTCTTGAGAAACTATAATCCATACCAATAAAACTTGGGGAATAGGTAATTCCTAAGTTCTTATAGCAAAACATCACCCCCACCGGCTTTCGTACGGGCCTGGGATCTATATCCTCGCGTAGTTGCAGGACAATAAATTCCCAATTAGGATGGCTGGCCATTTTGGTAAATAAATCCCTCGGGAAGGTAAAAGTGTTTAACCCAAAATTCTGCTCCTTCACATTTTTATAGAGTTCAAAATATTGGTCAATTTTTTCCAATGTAGGAGTGTCAATAATTTCAACCTCAAATTTTTTCACAAAGGAGGCAACTTCATTTTTAAAATGCCTTCTTGATCGACTCGACAAACTATTCACGAATTCCTCCTCTGTTTTCCAGGAGAGGTTATCCATAATGCAACTTTCCGGCATAGTAACGGGAATAAAACCTTTATTGAGGAATACTTCTGCTATTGGATTATTTTCTTCAAAATCACGCAATACCAACATGGCTGCACCTGCATGTTGTTCAAGATCCTCTGTATGTAAGAAAAATAATTTTAAGGCATCTTCTCTTTCCTCATGGTTCCAATCCAAGTATAAATGCTCACCCTCAGTAAAGAGAGAGCCCAATGCAAGAACTTTGGAAGACATGTAATATGGTTCCATTTTTCTTCTTTCTTCGAATTGTAAAGAAACAGAAACTGGTGCAAGCATGTCATCCTTCCATAAACCTTCTGTGAAAAACGTTGCGAGTATTATTCTACCAGTCTTATCCTTAATAAGGAAATAATGAAATTTCCAATTGTGTTGCGGGAGATTTTCATTGCTGAATACCTGTTCCAAAAATTTAAGCCCTTCCCAGTCAAAGGTACTATGCCCACCAAGAACACTGTCCCATTCTTCTTTCTCAATTTTTGAGATAGAGTTTTCTTTTTGGACCTGTAAATTAGTTTCAATCGCTATAATATTTGGAAGTTCTTTCTCTGGCATTTTAAATGCCCTTCTAACTCTTCCAGGTGTAGTATGGGTGTCCTCCAGGCTTTTTGGATAATGGTAACACATTGCTTCTACCAGAGCCTCCATCTCTTGGTTCTGGTTGTGACGGGAGATAGTAAGTCTTACACCGGTATTTTTTACAGGAACAGCGGGATATATTCCAAGATTTACAAAGAACCCTTCTCCCATAAGTCGTTTCACAAAATTATAGCCTGTAACCGGCATTCCCGTGCCTATATAAAATACAGGGGAAGAGTTTTTCTCAATAAGAGGCAGCTGTGTTTTTTCAAGAAGGTCATTGAAATAATTAATTTTAGAATTTAGTTCTTCCTGTAGCACATAAATTTCCGGTGAGAGATGGATATCTGCAGATGCAGATGCCGCCGCGACTGATGCCGGCTCTAATTGTGCAGAAAAAGTAAGCGGTCCACCAAAGGTTTTTATTTTACGGTGAAGATCCCGGTTTGAACAGGACATTAAAGCCCCGCTTGCTCCAAAAGTTTTACTCAGGGTACCAATTAAAAGAACATTCTCTGGCAAGTTACCCTCTAATTCCCCCATTACATAGCCGGTACCGTTTTTGCCCCGCCAGCTCATCCCGTGCACATCATCAAAATAAAAATGAAGCTGCGGATATTTTTTTCCAAGTCTCATTAATTCCTTTACAGGAGCAAAGTCACCGTACATCGAATAAACCCCATCTGCCATATACCATATCTTTGAGACCTTATTGCGAAGTTCCTTTATTTTATCTTCAAGCATCTCAAGATTATTATGGCGAATCATTTCCACGGGTACACCTCTTGTTTTAAGAACCTGTACTGCGTTCTGGACACTCCAATGGACCTGGTGATCCAAAATGACTGCATCTTCATCCCTAACAGCAGTAGGAATAACAGCGATATGGCCAAGAGTGCTATTTTTTGTGATTACAACAGGGTTGCCGTACATCCTGGAGATCTTTTCTTCCATTTCATCATAGAGGGGGTGGGATACATAAGTACGTGAAAGAGGAAATTGAGTTCCTAATTTCCAAATTGCATCCATTCCTGCTCGTTTTAACCGTTCATCCTGCTCCAGGCCCAGGTAACCTGTAGTTCCAAAATGAAATAAATCCCTTCCTTTAATTTTTATAGTTCTTCCGGAAAGGACTTCATCCTGTGAGAACAGGTGCAATACTCCTTCTCGTTTAGCATTCGAGAAAACCTCATCTACTGTATCCAAAAAATTATTGTGTCTAATTTTTGCCATCGCTCACTTATTAAATAGAATAACTCTAAGCTAAATATTGAGGAGAAGCAGGTAAAGGAAAAATTTAAAATAATATCAAAAATTGACTTATTTGACAAGTAAATTGACTTTTAAGACAACTTTCATATATTCTTAAACCTCTAATTTTATAATTATTAGTAATTTATGTAAATGCTTTCTTACATACCCCCGGCCCTACCGTGTATTTAAAAATGATACTATGGAAAAAAAATACTTTGAGAATGAAAGGGTTCGTATTAAAATAGAGACCGGCATACTCTACTTTGAATATTTGCCTAATACGGTTTTAACTCTTGAGGTGGCAAGGAAAATTGTTGCGGCAAGACTTGCCCTTCAGGAAAATAAATCCTATCCCATATTTTGTGATATAAGGGGTATAGATGCTATAGACAAGCAGGCCCGGGATTACCTGGCAAAAGAGGGATCAATACTGGCCAAAGCCGTGAGCTCCCTTGCTCTTGAACCTGTTTCAACCAGTATAGTGGAATTTTATATTCAGACCAGTAAACCCAGGATCCCCACAAAAATATTCACCAATAAATTTTTGGCTCTTAAATTCCTGGAGCAGTATAAAGACTAAGAAAATGGAATGATATGGAAAGAGAATTTAACCTTAAGAATATGCGGGAGATTTTTAGAATGATTGTAGAAGTGGCAAAAGGAAATTTTGCTTATAAGATACCGCGCTCCAATTACAGGGACCTAATAGAGGCGTTAAGCCAACGGCTCAATATGATGGCAGAGGACCTTCGTGAAAATTTAAACCACTTGAGTTACGTAAATCCTCACAGGAATTACCAGCACATTCACAATATGTGTTTTCTTCTGGATGACGCTCAAAACATCACCGGGTGTAGTCCAAATGCTTTAAAATTACTAAACAGGGAGCAGGAGGAAATAATAGGAAAAGCTTTTGATACCATATTAAGCAGGGAGTCTATGCCGGTTTATAATGAAATAAGGCAGGCGATTAATAAAAATGAACTTTCCAATTCTTCCTTCCAGTTGGAGTATGTAACCGGCGACAATCTCCTGGTTCCTGCCAAATGCTTTGTGTTACGCATGGTTGATGAACAAGGGCCTACCGGAGAATACACGGTAAGCTTTTTTACAACTATTGTTCAAAAATCGGACGATACAGCTATTCACCAAAATGGAAATTCAAAAAAGAAGATGTCAAACTGGGATATAAAAGCAATACAAAGTATCCATGATTATATTTCCCATAATTTCACCAATCCTCTATTATCTAATAAGGAACTTGCCCATATGTTTGATATTAATGAGCATAAATTAACCTATGGTTTTAAAACGCTTTTTGGGTTCACCCCGTTTAAATATTTTACTGAACTCAGGCTACAGGAGTCTAAGACATTGATTAGAAATACGAATAATTCCCTGGAAGATATCTCTGAAAGTATTGGGTATACCTCCTATCCACATTTTTCTAAAGCATTCAAGCGAAGGTTTGGTTATTCTCCCATTGTTTTAAAAAGAAATCCAGATCATCATGGAGACGATAAATAAGAAATAGTAAAATACCTTTATTTGGCAAGTCACCAGCATCAATAAGCAAATTAAAACCCTGAATTTTATACTATTGAAAATATCAATAGTATGAAAACTTCACATTTCCATAAATATCAATTAATTGGTGTTGAGGCAATATGCATTTTTTTTATTATACTTTTTATGTATGCAGGTTTAACCAAGCTCCTGGATGGATCGACGTTCTATGCCAACATTCTAAATATCCCTCAATTAGAAGATAAAACAATTGCTTCAATAGTCTCTATCATCATCCCTTTATTAGAGATTATTGCAGCCCTATTAATTGTATGGCCAAAAACCCGGTTAAAAGGATTGTATGTTGTTTTCGGCTTATTTATTGTTTTTACAGGATATCTATTCTGGATAATATTTTTAAGTCCTTATACCCCCTGTTCTTGCGGAAGTATCCTTACGCTTCTTTCCTGGAATCAACATCTACTGCTTAATGTGATATGCATGGGATTAGTAATAATAGGAATTACGTTCTTGAAAAAGAAGAAAAAGTCTATTAGAAAAATAAGCCACAATAGACTCACCCAAGTTTGATAAAAAAATTAAAAGAATTTTGTTGCAGCAAAAGCAGGTAGTCCTAAGCCTGAATAAATTAGGCATTGTTTAATTATAATTTATTTATTATGAAAACTAAATTTTTATTACCCGTATTAGCAATGATATTTGCTATCGGGATGTCTTTTACAACGGTTAACTCCAGTGCCGATGAAGCATTAGACTACATTAGGGTAGGTAGTGATTGGCAAGAGATACCAGAAATTGATTGCGGCAGCGGTTCCCTCACCTGTCAAGTAAGGATGGAAGATGGTAGCATTCATGAAGTGTATGACACACCTAGTTTGTCATCACGAAAAAAAACCAGTAGAACTACTCCTTTCCAACTTTAATTCATTTTTAATTGAGAATCATCCCCGGCAACTCATCCGGGGGTGATTTTTTTACTAAAAATTACTGCCCATTACGAATTCATATTGGTAATCCTCTTTATAGATTTCCCGGGAGGACTTTATAATATCGGCCATCCGGAGTGATTTAAGATAATTTTCAATTTCCACTGGGTCTAACCACGATTCATTATATCTGTAAAATTCATATAATCTTTTCTTCATATTCCGATGATTCCTAAGAAGCTTAGTGCTATTTGAATGCAGCGCTTTTTTCAATGCCTGATCAAAAAACTCTTGCCTTATTTCTCCGTTCTTGATATTCTCAACTATTTTTTTACATTCCTCTCTTATTTGTTCCAGTTCGTGGGGTTCACCTTGTAATTCAAAAATTATCTCCACTCGCTGCATATCCTTATTAAATTTCCCATAGACACCGAAATTATATAAAGAATAACCTTTTTCATAACGTAGGCTTTGAACTAAAAGATTACTCAACGTTGCTAAAATTTCTACTTTTAGATGATTTTTCCAATCCTCATTTCTGGCAGTTGGTTTAATGTAAGTCAAAGCATAATTACTTCCTTTCATATCATAAATCGGTTTTGCTATTTGATGTGTTGCAGGTCCTGGGGGTAAAACAGTTTCCACCGGCTTCGCTCTATTTGCTACAGTGGCCAATTGGGTATTGGGAAGATTTCCAAGATATTTCTGAACTATAGGGAGTACACTTTTCAAATTAAAATCTCCGCTTATGATAAAGGTGAAATCTCGAGCGTTCCCAAATATATGTTTGTATATACTTAATCCATTTTTAGCATCTGTATGCCTTAATCCTTTATAAGCTTTTGTGCCATTAAGTTGTCGATCTCCTAAAACCAGCGGAAGATAATTATCCTTTGTAAGATCCTTTATCGCATTCCTAAAATCTGTAGTAATTAAATTATAAGATGGGTTCTCATATTGTTTTATCTGGTTAGTTTTCCAGTCCTTAAAAGCCTTTCTATTTATCCGGGGTTCTGTAAAATAAAGGTATATCAACCCCATCATTTTCTCCAGATCTTCTACACCTGATATGCCATTTATTCCCGACTCTTTGTAACCAATAAAGGGTCTTACGTTGTTTATTTCGGTGGCTGCGAGAAATCTTTCTACCATAAATTTATCATACTGTCCAACTCCAGCATTCTGGATAATACTGCCTGCATTTATAGCCGAAAAGAAATCTTTAGCAGGGTAAGCAGATGCTCCTTTAAGATTTATAGCATTAATTAAAACTTTATCCTTATATATTCCTGCGGCAGGTTCGAAAGGCATAAGAATTACTTTAACTCCATTTTCCAGGACTAGTTCACTTGCACCAAACTTCGTTTTTCCTTTATCCAAATAAGCTTTTTTCGGCAGGTTGTTTCGTTGTAATGAATCCATCAATGCTACTGGAACCTGGGGCATGTAATAAGGTATTACCCTCTGCTCAAATGCTTTCTGTATCCATCCACGCACTTTAGATTCTTTATATTGTAAAGCTGTATGTCCTTGAGGAACTATAACCCCTATATCCTCAGGTCTTTTGGCAAGAAATGGAAGAATTATAGAATTATAATCTTCCAAAGAAATTCCTTCCACCCATTTAGTCAGAAAACTTTGTTTATCGGGAATAAGAATTTCATTTTTTATAAAATGTTTTCCTATCTCATCCATCCAGTATTTTGGTCCAGGGGGATTGCCACTTTGTGCTATTTCAAGCCATTCCCTTTTAACATTATTTAATTCTTGTTGGCTTACTCCAAATTTTTCTAATTGATGTAAAACTTCGAAAGTTTCCTTTAAATCACGCATTTCTTTATTCTTCTCTGTAGTAATGCTGATTTTAATACCTTGAGGTAAACTAAGATTTTTATTTGCATCGATGGCGTTGGCTTCAATAGAGGGGTTATATTTCCTGGTGAGCTCCTTAAACCGGCCGTCAATAATTTGGACTAATAATTGAAAAGCCAATAGGTTTGTCATCCCTTCTTTTGAATATATTTCCTCTTGTAATGAGGGTTGACGTATGAAGAAGTCGAAGGTTACCTTTCCGGGAGTTTCAGCTTTTAAAGACCTTCGCTGGCTGCTTTCAATAACAAATTGTGGAGGGCGATTAAAAAATATACTATCACAATTTCTGACATTAATTTTCTTAGGGTTAAGGGGTAAACTCGCAAAGACTTGCTCTATTTGCCTTTCCATTGCCTCCGGTTCCTCTAAATTCCCAACAATTACAACAGCCATTAAATCTGGGCGATACCATTGGTTATAAAAGCTTCTCAAAGAATCTTGTGAAAAATTTTTATTGTGGTCAAAAAAGTAAGAGTAATCTTTCTTGCATGGAAATAGGCTTGAGATCATTTTATACTTATCAATTAAACTTTCTCCTTTACTGTAAATAAATTCCTGTCTCAATATTCCTCGCTCCTTCGCAATATCCTTATCACTTAATTTTAAATTGTTTGCTATATCCTTAAACCATTGCAAGCCAACCCTTACAGCTTCCGGGTTATCTGGAGGAGCATTAAAAATGAACCTTGTCATGTCGAACCCTGTAGTACCTCCCAAGTCTCTATCATTCATTTTGAGCATATTCATCAACTCTACATTGTTTGATATCCCTTTAGGAAAGTGCAAACTACCATCAAAGGCTAAATGTTCAATTGCATGGGAAAAATCCATCTGATGGGTCTCCTCATGATTAAAACCAGCCTTTACGTAAAATAGGAGATGCATTTTGTCCTGGGGTGTGCTTAAAGGTTTTATATAATAACTAAGGCCGTTGGGTAACTTACCAAATATTATTTCTCCATCCTGAATCTTAGAGTGCAGAGTATCTCTAATTTCAGATTGCGCAGAGGTAGAACAAAAAGAAAACACTCCTATAAAAGTTATTAGAATTATTTTTTTTAGAACATCCATATTAATATCCGGCATTTTGGGTTAGATTCGGGTTTTTCATCCTTTCTTCTTCCGGTATTGGATAGAGTATATCCGTATCCTGCCACAAAGAATTATTTGCACCAAGTAACTCTGCTGCCCGACCAGTTCGCTTTAAATCCATCCAGCGGTGACCCCATTCCGTAAAGAGTTCTCTTTTCCTTTCCTCCATAATGGTTTCCCGTAAAGCTTCTTTACTAATACCAGGATTAGTTTCTGCAAGGAGTTCCAACCCCGCCCTGCTTCGTATTTTATCTATATCATCTATAGCACCAATAAGATTGTCCTGCATTACACGAGCCTCAGCCCTTATTAAATATTGTTCTGCCAGACGAAGCACCATGGAATATTCTGTAATGGATTCCGTACTGTTCCTAATTTTATATTTATATGGATAATAGACAGATAAACCAGAATGGAACCGGATCCAATCTTGGAAACGCTTATCTTCCTCCTGAAAAGAATTCACAAAACCTGTAGAAAGTTTAAAATGTGATAGAGATGCAAAGATTGGGTTAATAATAAATATTGAGCCTTCATTAGTATGCGAGGTAATTGTTCCTCTTCCTGCAGGTGAAATTTGCCAAATTGCTTCTTTACTATTAGCAAGAAAAACCTCATCTAAATTTTCTAACAATTCATAAATTCCAGATTGGGCTATTACCTTTTCACTCAAACTTTCAGCATATCCCCAATTTTCCCGGTATAAATAAACTCTGGCCAGAAGTGCCATTGATGTATAATTGTTAATTCGTGTACGTTCTCCATCAAGGTAGCTTTCCCCTAATAGGTTTATCGAATTTTCCAGGTCCCTAATAATAAGCTCATAAACTTCTTCACTACTGTTACGTGCTGCAAGAGCATTGCTTCTATAATCTTTTGATGTCAAAAGAGGTATGTCATCATATAAATTAACCAAATTGAAATAGGTAAATGCACGTATAAATTTTGCCTCGCCCTCCAGCCGATTACGAGTTTCATCTGTTACATTATTAGAATTTGCTAAACCCTCTAAAAGAGAATTAGTCATATAAATGATGTTATACCCGCTGGACCATATATTAAAATTTCGCGTATTATTCGGGTTTATTTCATTTTGGTCATATTCCTTCAAGGTGATATTAGTAGATCTTATAACCTCTAATATATCTGATGATAATCCGGCTAAAGCTGTTACACTATCCTGCCATCCTGAACTAAAAGCTGAGGTATATAGTTGATTGTAAATTCCATTTAATGCACCTATAGCAGTTTCGTCATTATTAAAAACCACCTCACTAGTGATAATATGATTTGGCGCTTCAACTTCAAGGAAGTCTTCACAAGAGCTCATAAGCCAGTATAATCCTATAAATGGGCATATAATAAATATGATTTTTTTCATTTTTTTCATTTTTAAAAATTGAGTTGTATTCCACCTGTTACTGTACGCAAGGCCACAAAGGAAGTTCCCCCATTAGGCATCTCTGGATCCATTCCGCCAAATTTGGTAAGAGTAAGAAGGTTTTGTCCATTTATAAAAAGACTACCGCTTTTGACTCTAATACTTTCCATAAATGCTTGAGGAAGGGAGAGTCCAAGAGAAAGCGTTTTTAGGCGAAAGAAAGAGGCATCTTCAAAAGGAAAAGTAGTGTCTAAAACATTGTAATATTCTGTATAAGCCTGGTATGATTGTGAAATTCTCTGAAATCTAACCTGGTTTCCTAAAGCCTGCAAGACTTCAACTCGCTGATTACTTAGTTGGCCTACATCTGTTAAAGATCTTATAGTTCCTTCCTGCTTTACAAACTCCCAGAGAAATTGAAGGGAAAAATTTTTATAAGTGAGGTTATTAGTTAATCCACCAAAAAACTCTTTTCCTATATCCTTTATTATTACTCGATCCTCATAATCCAATCTCCCATCCTCATTTACATCAGCGATCCTATAGTAATTCGTTTCGGGATCAAGTCCTTCGTATTCATATAATAGTTCAATATTTAATGGATGTCCTACTCTATAAATGTTTGAATAAGAAGATTGCTCTATACCCGGATAGCTTATCAGCATATTTTTTGGAAAGCTTACATTTAGAAAAGTTTGCCAACGCCAATTGCGGGATTTAACATTTACACTTGCCAGTTCCACTTCCCAGCCCGTATTTTGAACTGTGGCCGGTAAATTCGCCTGGACAGACCTAAACCCGGTAATAGCCGGGAGAGGATAACCAACAAGCTGACTTGAGGATTGATTTTTGTACCAACTTAGGGTTAAGTTGAGTCTATCATTAAAAAAACCAAGATCCACTGCAGCCTCCATTTTTTTATTTATTTCCCATGAATAATCAGGGTTAGAGAGTTGGGTAGGATAAAGTCCTCCTGGTCCAGCCGTAGCTTCATAAGTATCTAAATAGCCGTAATCCCCTATTTGGTCATTACCAGTAAGACCATAACTACCTCTGAATTTTCCAAAACTGAGAAACTTTGAATTATTTTCTACATAAGGTTCATCTATAAAAATCCAGGCACCGCCGATAGCGCCAAAATTAGCAATGCGGTTACCTGAACCAAACCTTGAAGAACCGTCCCGCCTGCCGGTTAGATTAATAAAATATTTTTGATCCCAATTAAATCCTAAGCGTGCAAAAAGAGCGCTATATCTATATTCTGATGAGATATTTGAAGGATTTAATATGCTGCCGGCAGCATTTAAATTACCTATCATAACTTCAGATGCATAATCGTCTCCCTGAATTTCCATTTTACTGTTTTCACTTTTTTGAAAGGTGGTACCGAGAATGGCATCTAGCCTTCCTTCACCAAACTTCCTACTGTAGATTAACTGTGGTTCAATTATCCACGAGGTACGTGCCGCTTGTGAATATATCGAGGAATGGGTATAATCATATGCAGGGTTATAAGACCTAGTTGGGATTTTAAGTAGTTCTTCACTATTAAATCTTGTATATCCTAAGTTGGTTCTTAAGCTAAAATGAGATGAGAATTGATATGTAATACCCAGATTAGAAACAAGATTATAACTTTGTGTTTGACTTGAATTAAAGAATCCTTCCAATGGATTAGAGATCCCGGCTTCCCCCCATTCCTCCCAGTGAAGACTACCATCGGTATTAAAAATTGAAGGAGCATTAGGAGGCAATCTAAATGCATTTGAATTTAGATTAACCCCATTGCCTAATAATCTATTATTATCCACTCCATAATTCAAAGACAGATTAAGTTGTATTTTTTCATCCCGTGTGGTATGACTTAAATTTAAACCACCTGTCATTTTTTGGTAATTTAAATCTGCAGGATATACAGTTCCCTGGTTAAAATAAGAGCCACTAATTCGATAGGTTGTATTGTCACTACCCCCGGAAAGAGCTAAATTGACATCAGTAACTGGGGATGTCCCACCAAAAAAGAAGTCCTGCCAATCTGTATATCGATTTTGGTCCCATTGCACTAAATCATAAGCATTATAAATTGTAGGTTCTACATCGTCATTTTCAAATGCCTGTCTTCTTATTTGAAGATATTGTTGAGTGTTTAATAAATCCAGTCTATGCGGAACTGTAGATACTCCTTTATAAACACGGGCATCAAGACCGGTTATTCGATCTTTCCCTTTTTTTGTGGTGATAAGCACTACTCCATTGGCGCCACGGGTACCATAAATGGCTGTAGCATCTGCATCCTTTAAGACCTCAATACTTTCAATATTGGAAATATTTAAAGTATTTAAAGGATCCATTCCAGTGTTTCCTATAAGACTATTGCTTTCAATTGGGGTTGAATTAATAGGAACTCCATCAATTATATATAATGGAAAATTCCCATCTTCTCGCAAACTATTTCTACCTCGTATTCGTATTGTAGAGGCCATACCTGGTTGATTTCCACCTGGAATAATCTCCACCCCCGCCATCCTCCCCTGCAAGGCCTGTAATGGACTTATTACCGGCTGCAGTTCGATTTCCTCTGCTGTTACTCTGGAAATATTCCCGGTACTTTCTCTTTTTGTAGTGTTATAATACCCTGCATTGATCTGTACTTCTCCCAGGGAACCAATTTCCTCTTCGAGCCGCACATTCATTTCACGGCGACCATTTACAGGTTCCTCAAAAGTTTGAAACCCAACAAAGGAAAAGATAAGAATGTCATTTGGTTCAATAGTAATGGAATATTGCCCGTCTATATCTGTAGTAGTACCACGGTTTTTACCTTTTACTGCTACTGTGACCCCGGGTAGGGGGATTCCCGCCTGGTCACTTACTATTCCTCTTACCTCCTGCTGTGAATAATCATCACCGGCATGTAAGGGATTATTGGCTGCTTTTGCCTGCACGGTTAGAGCGCAGAAAAAAAGCAATACTGAAATAAGCACGATTAACATTAACCGGCTGTATATTTTTTTCATAATATTGTAATGGTTAGATAAAACTTTATTGTTTTGTTTAATTAGGCCTCCTATCTCCCCGTCAAAGTTGATTAGGAGGCCTTTTTAATTTTTGGTTCTCGAAATTTTCTTATGCTTTGTTCCTCATAGGCAATTGGTTTTAATGGTTATTACTTTTTAATCAAGCACCTTTATCACCCATTTAGGTTTAAGGAGCTTTTCCCACCTCCCACCCACCATTACAACTTTATAAGGGTAAGAAAGTAATGGTCCACCAGGGGCTAATTCAATCCTGATGTTGTTTCATATCCCGTACAGCACCATAAACAGCCAAAACTGAACATAGCTACGCGGCAAATATTTTAAAAATAAATGCGAAGTTCCATGAATAGAAGAAGAGATTGCCTTGAAGAAAAGTTGGTACCGGGGGGTTGCCTAAATGTGGGGAAACAAAAAGGCGTGGTGACACAACTTACTGACTTGGGGTACTGGTATACCTTCACACAAATAAGCGGCCGCCCACGCCCGGGTCGTGAGCATCCTTGCTTATCATCTCTTGTGTTTAAAAATTACCAGTTTTCAAGTCGAGATTCAAAGCGAATGCTTCTAATATTTTTAACTAAAGAAGTTTCGCAAATATATTAATAACAGTCAAATATAATGAAAATTTATTACATACCTATAAGTATGTGAAAATAATTAATTTTTTGAGTTAGTTCATAGATTCCTAAACTTATCCATGATAATTGAAATTATAATTTCGGAATTAGATTTTTACCTGATTGAAAAAATAAGGGAATTAAGAATTAAATCTTCTCCTTATATTGACCAAGTTACTTTAGCTCAAAAAATCGGTGTTTCGGAAGGCTATATTGGAAGTATTGAGAACCCTAAAATTCCATCTAAATATAATATACGAATGCTTCACAGGGTTGCTGATGCATTAGAACTTACATCCTACGATTCCTTATTTCCTAAAACAATTGTTGCTAATGATTTAGTGAAAATAAAATTAAAGCTGAAACAGCGATCCAATAGAAGACACGAAATTGATAGCTTGGGAAATGTTGTGAAAAGATTTGATGTTATATCTAAAAAACCACTTAATAAAAAGGAAGTGGAACTATGGAATAGCAGTGACAAGACGAAAAAATTAAAGTATCTTAAAATAATTTCAAGTTGATCAATCCCATTTATTTATAGATATCCCATATTGTCGAATTTTTTCTTTCGACAATACATTTAAATATCACTCTTATAGATTCAAAAAATTTTCCATGTTGATTAATTCATTTTTTATAATATCATATTCCACCTCTAAAAAAAATCTATCCACAGCATATAAACAAATCTCCTGTTCCTCTATTCTCAGATCCAAGTATTCCCCTTGAGTATAAACAATAAATTGCTCCTGGTCTTAGGGAAAAATGAAAAGGATGGAACATACTTCGGTTTAATATGGGTAATTCTTTACCAGTGGAAATCGCACTTGGAGAGATACCGACAAAAAAACTTCTAGAAAAATGGATTATCGGCCAGCAACTCCAAAGGGCGTATAGCCGAGAGAATTAATAGGTTTACCTAGGAAGGTGGCATTTGCACTTCAAAAAGATGGTTGTTGTCTAAGATCTTACTTTATTTGTTATAACCATACTTGCAAAGGTCCATTGGAGATTTTGCTATAGAGGATTGATCAAAAATTTATTTATCACCCAAAAATTACTCCATAATTGCATCTTTGTGGAATATTTCCTAATTTTGGATATAATCCAATAAATGAGTATTTAATAACTCTTGCACAATTAATCTTTTTTTTTCTAAACCATATGAGAAAGCTATTTATATTTGAATATTTAAGCGCTTTCTGAAGTTAAAATTATTTTCAATGATCACATTAGATGTTTTAAGTTATCTAGGTTTAGAAAAAGCGACTTCTATAAATTCTAACCCGCATAATTTATCTACAAGTATATCAGAGGTAATAGCACAAGTATCCCATTTCAATATTGATGCAGTATATTTTAATACCGATGAAAGTTCCAACAGCTTTCCCGCAATTTTTCTTAAAAAAGTGCAAAATTTTGATAAGGAAACATTACTCGAAATAGCGGACATTCATAAAAAAGTTTGGAACTTCAAAAAAGTGCTTTTTCTCTATGTATATTCTGATACCCAAATAAGAATTTATAGTTGTTCTGTAAAACCACTAGTTAAACCTAAGGAGGATTTGGATTATGAAAAGAAACTTGAAAGTGTCGAAATAAAAACCTATTCTTTTTCAGATCACCAACAACTAGAAGAACTCAATAATATTTTTTCAAGAATCGCTATTGACACGGGAATTGTTTGGACCTTAGAAGAGGCTCAATTTGTTCGGGATAAAATTACGTTACAGCAAAGGGTTGACAAATATTTGGTAGAAAGCTTAGTAAATACAGCCCAACAACTTAAACAACAAGGACTTGAACTAGATTTTATACATAAAATCATTCTGCGCTCGTTATTCCTTTTATATCTGGAAGATAGAGGAGCTACAGACGAAAAATTATATTCCCAAATAAAAAAAGGAAGCAAATCTTATTTTGATATTTTAAATGATCCAAAAGCTACTGGTCAATTATACGAACGCTTAGAAGAGGATTTTAATGGAAATATTTTCACCATAGAAAAGGACGAAAATATTTCCATAGAACAATTGCGCCTTATTAAAAAATGCTTTATAAATGGTAATGATAACACACAACAGGTTAAACTGTTTGAGAACTGGAGAATGTTTGATTTTAGCATAATACAGATAGAGTTATTAAGTGAGATTTACGAAAACTTCTTGTTCAAAACCAATCCTGAATTAAAGAAAAAAACAGGAACATACTATACTCCCCCTTCCCTAGTTGAGTTTATTTTGAACGACAAACTTCCTAATAATAAAATAGAAAAAAATTATAACGTCAAAGTTTTAGATCCAAGTTGTGGGTCCGGGATTTTCTTAGTAGAAAGTTATAAACGACTGGTAAAGCGATACGAGAATAAACATCAAGAAAAATTAACAGATTTTGACAAACTAAAAAAATTATTAACTGAAAATATATTTGGGATTGAAATAAATTCACAAGCCATTAAGGTAGCGGCATTTAGTTTGTATTTAGCTTTAGTGGATAAATTAGACCCCAAAGACTTATGGCAAAAGAAGAAACATCGTTTGCCAAATTTGATAAACAATCCTTATGATAAGTCTCTGAAGGAACAAGGACATAACCTGTTTTGCCGAGATACAATTTCACTTAATAAAGAAATTGATAATATTGAGTTTGATTTAGTAGTAGGAAATCCTCCCTTCGGAACAATTGATTTATTAGAATCTGTGCGTGCTTATTGTGACCAGCACGGTTTTGCCAAGGAAATGGTTTTACCATTTCTACACAAATCCACAAATTTTACCCCAAATGGTGAAATAGCTTTAATCTTCAACACCAAGGTCCTAACAAACACAGGAGGAACTTACGAAAATTTTAGAAAATGGTTATTCCAGGATTGCTACGTGGAAAAGGTTTTCAATTTCTCTATTCTTCGTAAGGCAAAGAAAAGTTTTGGCGGCCAACTTTTTGGCGATGCAACAGGTCCTATAAGTATTGTATTTTTCAGAAAAAAACAACCCAAAATCCCTTCTGATAAGATTGCATATTACGCTCCAAAAACATTCATCAAATCAAATATTATAGATGGTTTAAGTATAGATTTTACAGATTTAAAATATTTACCTAGAGAAGAATGTCAAAACCCTAAAAGCATGATTTGGAAAATTGCAATGTGGGGTGGAATGTATGATTGGGGTTTGGTGAAAAGATTATTAAATCAACAAAATAATGTCGGCACTTATACAAAAGAAAATAATATAAAATTTAATGTTGGATTACAACCTATAAATAAATCTACTGAAAAACCTATAGTCGATAATGAAATTTCTTTAATGAAATTCATTAGACCAGAAAGAATTCAACGCTTTTATACTGATGAAAGTTATTTTTCAAATATGAATTCCTTGTTAAAAAACAGAGAAACTATAAAGACATATTTAAATTATTACTCTGTAGAAACTATTTATGATCTCCCTCCCATTAATGTGTTTAGAAGAATAACAGGAAAAAACATTTTTCCAGGACCAATGCTTTTAGCCAAAGAAGGCTTTAAGAACAATCAACTCTGTTTTAGTTTTGTTCCGCATTCAGTTGTTTATAACAGCACTATTTTAGGTTTTAAATCTGATAATAAAGCAAGCCTAAGATTTTTATCGGCCCTTTTAAATTCTCGCTTATCAACTTATTTTTTGCTTTTAATTTCCAATTCTTGGGGAGTGGAACGAGAAAGAATTAAGCCAAATGAAATATACAAATTTCCAATTATCAATGATAAGGGCACATTTATAAAACTTAATCTCCTTCATGAAAAAATTGAACATTCAATTAAAAAATCTGCTTTAGAAGAAGATTTTAAAGAAATTGAAAATCAAATTAACGATATTGTATTCGGACTTTACAATTTAGATTTAACCGATAAACAATTTATAGAAGATTTCATCACGTATACAGTAGATTTATTTTTTAAACAAGAAAAATCTATTTCTTTATATGCCGTCCAACAAGAACAAATAATAAGGTACGGAAAGAATATAAGCTTGGAACTTAACAATTTCCTTGGTAGCAAGAATTTATTTGCAAATGCTACTGTGTTTATTATAAGTAGATTTTCTCCTTTAATGATGATTAAAATTTCTTTTGATAAAACACCTAAAGAAGTATTAACGTCTAATGAATTACTTGAGAATGAACTAAAAAAATTAGACCGTTACTTATGGGAAGAAAAATCCTCCAATATCTATTTTAATAAAAAATTGAATTATAAAACAGGAGATGACGTATATATTATTCGTCAAAATCAACGCAGGTTTTGGTCTCAATCAATGGCAATAGAAGATGCATCCGAATTGATTCTTGAAATTTTAAATAAGAATTAAAGATGGTATTGAATCAAACTATTTATGAAAATTTCCATAACTCTTTTGAGCAAAAATGTTTTCAATTAATGGCTGCGGCATATCATACCACTTTGACTGAAAAAATAATTCAACTAGATTGGAATGAAAATGATATTTCATCTGAATTACACAAGAATATAAAAGCCAATCCATTTAGATACCAATGGGAAATTACAATAAATGTTGAAGGAACTATTCCGAAAAATATTCCGAAAGTAAAAGGTTTTGCAGATAAATTCCCCCGAATAGATTTTAAGCTTACCTCATTTAGGAAATCTTATGAATACGAGTACTTCTTTGAGGCCAAAAATTTAAAACAGAATGATTCAAAATTAAAACGAAGATATATTACCACCGGAATTGATAATTTTGTTTCAAAAAAATATGAAAAGGGAAGTTTAGTAGGTTATTTACTAGAAGGAAAAACAGATAAGACCGTAAATGGAATTAATTATCTTTTAGAAAAAGATAAAAGAGAAACTGAAATTTTGAAAATTACATCAAACCAGTGGTTTAATTTTTTTTATGAATCCTCCCACCCTGGAATAAATACCCTTAAACATTTCATCCTGGACTACACGAGAATTCCTAAATAAAAATTGTTCCTATTTAATTTAATTAACGCATTCCTTAGAAGTTTCTTATATAGCAAGCTCAATTGGAATAAGTCTAGAAAGATTCTTATATGAGGAAAAGAATGTAGATGAGAAGATTAATTATAATTCATACGAACAATTTTAGATCTCACCATTATTCCATACGTATGCTCTTTGAGTATATGAGGATGCCCTGAAGTTAGTGTCTGTTCGATCCGCATGCAGGAGTGGAATTGATTAAAAAGACACCGGCGTGTAGGGTCACCATACTTTTGTTTTGTTAAAGAGGTTTTAAAAATAGGAAAATTTTGAAGTTACATCTCTTTAAGAGAAAAGGATTTTACGGGCACTCAGGTAAACTCAAAAGATTATTAGGTTCTTCCCCGTCATTAACCGTCTTTAAATATTTATTACCATAACGACTGTTAGCCACAATGACGTCAACTGTTAGCAAGCCTCGCTTTACAAAAAAATCCCATTCCCCTTTTTCAATCCCGGTTAGTGCATCTTGCTGGGTGGCTATTTCGGTTCGAATTGTGCCAGTGATTTCGGTCGGTTAGTGCCAGGCATTTCGGTTTGATTTGTGCCACTTTTTGGCAGCAATGAAAATCATAACGGTTCAAATTGTGCCAGTCATTTCGGTTTGATTTGTGCCACTTCCGGAATTCAAGGAACCATAACGGTTCGTTTTGTGCCAGTCGTATCGGTTCGTTTTGTGCCACTTTGGAAGATCAAGTAATATCTTGTTGCAAAAAATGTAATAAGATCTGGCCAACACCCTTGATCCGATGGACTTAAAACAAATTATTACCTTAAAACTGGATGGTTTTAGTAACCGTAAAATCGGTGCTACTCTGGGCATCTCCCGAAACACTGTCAACAGCTACATGAAGCTTTTTAAGGCCAGTGACTATTCTTTTAAAGAACTACTATCCTTTGATAATGCACGCCTGGATGCGCTTTTTCCTTCACATACCACTATTGATAATGAGCGGCATGATGAACTGATGCTCTACTTTGAAGGGGTCAATAAGGCCCGGAATCATCCTGGTTTTACGTTTTTATACCATTATCAGGAATATGCACAACATGCTTCCCAGCCTTATAGCTACACGCAGTTTATGGAGCATTACCGGCGTAAATATGCTAAGGTCAAAGGTTCCATGAAACTTGAGCACGAAGCAGGTAATGAGATGTACATTGATTATACGGGCAAAAAACTGCATATCGTTGATAAAGACACTGGAGAACTTATTCCCGTAGAAGTATTTATTGCTATCCTTCCTAACAGCCAGTATACTTACGTAGAGGCTAGTCAAAGCCAGAAACGGGAGGATCTTATCACTTCTTGCGGTAATGCATTACATTTTTATGGAGGTGTGCCTAAAGCCATTGTATCAGATAACTTAAAATCTGCAGTGACCAGGGCAAGTAAATATGAGCCGGAGATCAACCGAAGCTTTAAAGACTTTGCCCGCCATTATAACTGTGTGATCAATCCCACCCGCAGCTATGCTCCACAGGATAAAGCTCTGGTGGAGAATGCAGTCCACCTGGTCTATCAACGGATTTATTATCCCTTGCGGGAGATGACCTTCTTCTCCTTAAAAGATCTAAACCGGGAGATAAAACGCCTGCTTGTTACCTATAATAATTTACTGTTCCAGCGAAAGGAAGCCAGCCGCAGGGAACTCTTTCAATCCATAGAGCGGGAATACCTAAAACCCTTGCCTACATCTGCCTATGAGATCAAGGATTATAAACGTGCAAAGGTTCAGAAGATGGGATATGTATACTTCTCTCCAGATAAAAGTTATTATAGCGTTCCTTACCGATACATCGGCAAAAAGACTCTGATCCATTATACAAAAAGTGTGGTAGAGGTTTATTATAACCACGTTCGAATTGCCCTGCATCAGCGAAATCCTGTTAAGGGAACCTACACCACAAATACAGAACACTTAAGTAGCACCCATAAAGGATATACCTCCTGGAGTCCTGAATACTTTAAAAACAAAGCCGCTGCGCATGGGGCTAACGTAGTGAGCTGTGTAGAAAAGATCCTTGCTGACAGTGACTATCCTGAAACAGGTTACAAACGGGTGATGGGGCTTATCATGCTTCACAAGTCCTACAGTTCCCAGAGGCTTGACAATGCGTGTAAAAGAGCTTTGCAGGCAGATGCGGCTTCATACAAGCGGATCAAAAAGATATTAGAAAACAACCTCGACCAAAGCTCCCTCTTTTACCAGGACCTTGAAGAAGATAAGACCCATATTCCATCCCATCAAAACATTAGGGGTGCTGCTGCTTACAAGTAAAACTCATTTAAATCAGAAATATGAATAACAATCAAACTATTGAAAAATTAAAACAAATGCGATTGGGTGCTATGGCCCAGCTACATCATCAGTACGTGAACAACAATCAACTAAACGATATTACTGCCGATGAATACCTGGCACTACTGGCAGACCACGAATGGGAGGATCGCGAGAACCGAAAGATTGACCGTCTTTTTAAACAAGCAAACTTCAGGCAGAAAGCAAGTCTTGCTGAAGTGAACTACACCTCCAGTCGTAATCTGGATAAGAATATGTTTGTACGCCTGGGATCCTTGGACTTTATAAGCAGAAGAGAAAATGTGATTCTCACCGGTGCCTCCGGTGTTGGTAAAAGCTATTTAGCCCAGGCTTTAGGCCACCAGGCTTGCCTTATGGGGTATAAAACTGTATACTCAAATACAGCCCGCCTTTTTAAAAAATTTAAACTTTGTAAAGTTGATGGAACCTATCTTAAAGAACTCAATAAACTCCTTAAAGCAGATCTACTCATCCTTGATGACTTTGGACTTCAGGCCTTCGATAATCACGCAAGAGAGACCTTAATGGATATTATAGATGACCGCTACAATAAAACATCTACTATACTATCCTCTCAAATACCGGTATCTGCATGGTACGATATTATTGGAGAAGGAACTATTGCTGATGCGATCCTGGACAGAATTGTAAACTCATCTCACAGGATAGATCTCAAAGGAGAATCATTAAGAAAAGGAGTTTTAAAAAACGAGTAACATTAATTTTTTATATAATTGCAGTATCTTTCAAAGTGGCACTGTTTGAACCGAAATCAGTGGCACGGTCACTCCGAAATAGCCACAAGTTAATAAAAAAAGAAATATGGAAGAAGATTTTTATTCATGCACACGCAAAATGCAGGAATAAATTATTACATGATCTTCCATTACGGGAAACCGTAAAAGTTATTAAATCATCTTCCATACCTTAGGACCAGAAAATAGCATTGAGTCTTATAAAAGAATACAAAAATTTATTCGATATATTTTTTAATTAACCTTAACCAACTATTGAAAAATATGAACACCCTAAAAGCTATCAAACCCGGACCAAAACCGAAAAAAGATGATGGAACTCCAGATAGAAGAAGACGAGTTAATCCAGAAACTAAACCAAAACATCCAAAACTTAAGCCTCACAAGCATAAGCCTGGGGATTAGTTAAAAAACATAGTAGGTTGATGGTAAAGAAGAACTACGAAGAAAGTAAAAGGAGGCTTTTTATCTATTATTGCCCATTTGAAATTTTAATTACTAAGAAATAAATATCTAATAACTACTTACATGAAAAAAATACTACTTATTTCCGTTTTATTAATCACAACATATAGTTTTTCGCAAGACATTAAAAAAGAATCTGAAAATGCAAAAACCAAAATGGAAACATTTGCATCAAAGACAGGCGTTATAACAAAATTTACTGATACTAATTTGAGTAATTTAAAATCTTCCTATACGGTTGCCGAGACTAGAGTAAGAAAAATAAGTAGTGGAGATAATGAAAGATATTTTTACCAAATTGAAAAACCTGGAAAATATAGTAATTCCACCGCCTCAATTGAATATTCAGATTTAATAGAGGTAATAAAAGCATTTCACAGTTTAAAGTCTGAAGTTGACACAGATAATAATAAAAATCCAGATTATCTAGAAAATAAATTTATTACAGAAGATGGGTTCCAATTGGGTTATTTTGTTAGGAAAGGTAAAACTACGTGGTATATGAAATTAGAAAAGTACGGTTCAGATACTACTTTATTTATTAATGATTTGGACAAAATTGAATCGAATTTCATAGAGGCTAAAAATAAAATTGAAGAGTTGAAATTGTAAGAATTACAATCAAGAATCCCTCAATTTTAAAAAGTAGAACAAGAAACTGTAATTTTCTTAGGGTTTACAATACGAATGTCTATATTCTTTTGCAACGCCTGCTTGTCCTGCACGCAATCAAATAAACCAACTCACACTGTTATTTTTAGAAGACTTATAGGAAATTCCCTATATGAAGAAGCTCCAATCATTTTTTAGACTTACGTACAATATCTAGAGTTTTTCCAAAATTTAACCGTAAAGTTGGTAAGAGCCGATAACTAAAACTATTTGAACAAATAATAACTAAAATTGACCTTAGTCATAATAAAAAATGAGCGAAGAACAAATTAAACATCCAAGATTACATAAGTTAATTATTAAGAATTTTAGGAGTATTGGTGAAAATCCAGTCGAAATTGAGTTAGACGATATTGTAGTTTTAGTTGGAGCCAACAATGCAGGTAAAAGTAGTATTCTAAAAGCATATGAACTTGTGATGAGCGAGGGCTCGAAACAATGTGAATTAAGTATAGAAGACTTTCCAAACCACAAAATTGTTGAAGACAAATATCCTGAAATTGAGCTTCATACAATCGTTTATGATAAAAGTCCTGGAGAAAAATGGATTTTCGAAACTGAGGACAGGGAAAAACTAATTAAAGAAAAATGGACTTGGAATAATATTGGAAAACCTACACGCTACGGTTTTGATGTTGCCAAAAATGACTGGGCAGATGCGGCCGATAAAATAAAAGTGCCCTGGGGCGCACCAAATGTTGCAAACTCAAGAAGACCTAAACCTCACATCGTGGAGGCATTTGCATCACCAGAAGAACAAACCAAACAGGTAATTAGTATCTTGGTTTCTATACTAAATGAGCGAGTTACAACAATGAAAGAAGATGATGATGAAAAATCAACATTTAGGACTCTTCTCGATACTGTAAAAGATTTACAGAAAAACATCGTAGAACAATCACAAGAACAGATAAACAAAATTCAAGAAGAATTATCAAAATACGTAGGTAAAGTTTTTCCAAATTATGAAGTCGAGTTCGATGCTAAACCAGAAGAAAATATTGAAAGTACGATTAATTTTTTTAAAGCTAACCCCCAACTTTTAATCGGTCCAACTAACGGTTTCAAATCCCCAATTGAAAGACAAGGTAGCGGAGCAAGAAGAACATTGCTTTGGACGGCTCTAAGAATAGTTGCTGAAAACAAAAAATCTAAAGCAGATATTAATAGACCAAACGTATTATTATTGGACGAACCAGAAATTTGTCTTCATCCGAATGCAATTAGAGAATCTTGCGATTTATTATATTCATTACCAAAAAATGATAATTGGCAAGTTATGGTAACAACTCATTCGCCTCAATTCATTGATATTTCAAGAGATAACACTACAATTATTAGAGTTGAAAGAAATTTAGATGGCGAAGTTTTCGGAACAACTATTTTTAGACCGGATAGAGCAAAATTGACAGAAGATGACAAAGTAAATTTAAAACTCCTTAATGTTTATGACCCGTATGTTGGAGAATTCTTTTTTGGGGGTAAAATTATAATCGTAGAAGGAGATACAGAATATAGTGCTTTCAGACATATTATAGCGAAAGATAAAGAGAAATTCCAAGACGTCCACATAATAAGAGCTAGAGGTAAAGCTACCATTGTTTCATTATGCAAAATCTTGAATCAATTTGGCGCAAACTATTCTGTGCTTCACGATAGTGACACACCTACTTGTATGAGAAAGGGTAAATCCATAGTTAATCCCGCTTGGACGAATAATACAAAAATATTGGAGGAGACAAGTAAGGGAAATGGTAGAATTAAATTAGTTTCTTCAATACCACATTTCGAAGGAGCATATTATAATGATGAATTGAAAAGTGAAAAACCTTATACCGCGATTAGTATGATTAAGGATAATCCCGATGTTCTTAAAAGTGTTGAAACATTACTATCAAACCTTTGTGATTTAACCACGGATTTGCCCAATAACGCAATAAATTGGAATAAAATTGATGAACTTAAAATCAGATTTGAGGAGTAGTACTGGATACCAATCTATACAAACATTGTTTAAACGGGGATCAATTCGAAAGCCCGAGGTCGCTTGCGACACCTGATTGTACTTCGTTTAAGCTCGCCCAGTTATCTACATGACGTTGAACAAAACTCAAGAAAACTAAATAATAAAATATATGAAAATAATTGCATTACAAGGACGAGGAGGTTCTGGAAAAACAACCACCATAACTAAATTACCAAATATTCTTATCTCAAACGGATATAAGCAAGTTCCAAATAAGAAGAAAAGTTACGGGGGAGATTTTCTTGATATATTTGATGATGGAAATAAAAAGGTCGGAATCACAAGTTCAGGTGATACTTATGATTTGGTGAATGATAGGCTGTCTGATTTAGTTAAGGAAAAATGTGATGTTTGTATATGTGCATGTAGGACTGCTGATCGAAAACCACATGGAACTATAGCTGCAACAAAAAATTTCCCAAGTTATACGAATGAATATGTAGTTAAAACCTATGCTACTGGATCAAATAATCAATTAACAGCAAACCAGAAGGATGCTCAAGCATTATTTAACAGAATCTAAAAAGCGCTAATTGCAACAATGGTTCCTAATAAAGAAATTCTTTTTCGAGCTCATACGGTAAATATAATTGCAAAGTTAAGTGCTAAACCACTGATCTCCTATTAGGCGGGAGGAATTTTAAAGATAGAATCAACTACTAAAAACTATGGAATTTAAAGATTTATCAATAAAAGAAGAATCGAAAAGATTTAAAGAACATTTAATTTTAGAAAACAACAATAGAATAATTCTATCTGGAATTTTTGGGATTGGAAAAACTTACTTTATAGATAATTTTTTTAAGGCTAATAGCAATGAATTCATTGTAATAAAATTAAATCCTGTTAATTATTCTGTCTCCCAAAATGAGGATATTTTTGAATTAATCAAATTCGATATTGGATATCAGTTGTTCAAAGAAAATCCCAACTTTGAGAAAATTGAAATCAACAAACTTTTAGCCACAGAATTTTTTGTACGGCAAAATTTTGAGGATATCATCGAATCCTTAGCAAATAATCTTTCAAAACTTGATCACAGACTTAACTCAATTGTTAGACCAATTTTAAATTTAAAAGATAAAATTCAAGGTTTTAAAGAACAAAACGAGATTGATGAGGAAAAAGATTTAATAGATTTTCTCAAAGAATTTAAACTTAAGAAGGGAACATTTCGGGAAGAAAATTCAATAACCGAATTGATCAACATACTTCTTCAGACTTTAAAGGAAAATTTTTCAGAAAAAAAGACTGTCCTAGTAATTGATGACTTAGACAGAATAGATCCTGAGCATATTTTTAGAATTTTAAATATCTTCTCAGCGCATTTTGACTACTACGAATTAAATGGTGAAAATAAATTTGGTTTTGACAAGGTTATTTTAATATGTGATATTGATAACATTAGAGGAATTTTTCACAATCAATACGGAACAGATATTGACTTTTCTGGGTACATTGATAAGTTCTATTCTTTAGAAATCTTTGAGTACAATTTTTCCAATATTTTAATTTCCAGCCTTGAGAAGTTTTTTAGAAGTATAAATTCCAACGACAAGAGCATTGTAGCCCATATAATTAATAATAGCAGTAATTATTACACTAAAGAATTATCATTCTTACTGGGTTATTTTATTAATTCAAACACTTTAAGTATGAGGTCCTTAGTTAACTTTTTAAAAATAGATTATCGCCCCAATGGATATGTTATAAAAACAGGTTCGTCTCATAAAATTTACACCAAGGATACACCTATTTTTTTAGTATTCGAAATTCTAATAAAGTTATTTGGTGGTCTGGAAAACTTCAAATTTGCTGTGGAAAAAACAATAAAAAAATTTCCAATCATAGAGATGTCAACCTATAATGATTATTGGAATCAAAGATTAGGAAATTTAATAATGCTTTTGGAGTACAATAAAACAAATTTAAAACCACAGTCAGATACTCAGAAATTTTATGATTTGGAAATAGGAGTAAAAATAAATTATGAAATTAATCCTACGGATTATGGAATAGTAGGTAAAGCTCAACAAATTGGTGAAGCCTCACCGGATTCCCCGTTTTTAGAATTACGTAGTATTCTAAATTACAGAATAAAATATTTTCAAATCTTGAAAAAAGCACTATTAGTTTATGAACGCATACCTAAACAAATTGAATAAAAACACATAATGGTTCAACATTAGAAAATACCTTTCTTAAACCTGTTTCCAAATGTGTTTGGCTACCTTACATTATTGTAATTCAACTTATCAGCCCGCAAATTTAAATACTGAATGTAAGGCAAAAAAAATGTAAAACTATAAAATGAGTGGATTCAAATTATACAGTTTAGAGATAAATAATAAAAATATTAATACTGACAGAGTTGATCTAATTAATAAATTCTCTTCATTATCTTATGACAACTACTTCACTTTAATTGTTGGAAATAATGGTACAGGTAAGAGCAGAATCTTAAGTGAGATAGCCCGTTTTTTCAAAGAAAAATTTAATGAAGGTAGGCAACGAAGTCTTTTTACCGAATCCCATTTTAAGTTCAATATTCTTCCTTCAAAAGTTATTACAATTACTAATAGTATTTCGGATAAATTTCCAATAGATAGTAGTTTTAGACCATCAAGACTTGACCTAAATGAGCATTTGCATCGTAATTTTAAATATAATTACTTAGGTACAAGAAATAGGTTCAATAGCTTTTCCAATAAAGCATTAATGAATAGAGCTCTCGAAATTGTTTTTGAGAGTTATTCCGAATACGATGTTTCCCGTAATTATAGACATATTTTTGACTATTTAGACTATGAACCTATAATAAAAATTAACTACAGATTCAGAAACTCAACATTAAGGAATTTAAAGACTATTAATCCAAGCAGTTTAATTAAGCTTGTTGAAAATAAGAATGATATCGAAAACAGATTTACCTATCGAAATGAGAAGTTAATTCATTTAGTAAAAGAAAGAGCGGAAGAGATCTGTGAATTTATACTTGATAGAACAAATTTCCGCTTAGGAGAAAATGAAAATGAAATAACTATAAATTTTTCAGCGAAAAATATCGGACGAATTCGCGATGACAACTCTTTATATAGCGAAAATGTTTATGAATACGAGGTTATAAATATTCTAAGGAAATTAGACATAATTAAAAATCTGGAAATTCAAGTTTTTAAAAAAGGAGGAATGCCCTTTAATTTTTCAGATGCGAGTTCTGGTGAAGCTAGCATTCTTTCAACATTACTTTCATTAATTCCACTTCTCAAAAATGATAGTTTAATTTTAATAGATGAGCCAGAGATTAGTTTACATCCACTCTGGCAATCTAAATACATTGATTTACTTAATAAGATTTTAGAAAATGTTTCAGGATGTCACGTAATTATTGCGTCCCACTCGCCATTTATAGCTTCAGATTTGAATCCTAATAATTCTAGTGTCATAACCTTAAAAAATAAGAAAGGCTTTATAAAATCAGAGGCTATTACTAATTCTACATACGGTTGGGCCGCCGAAGATATTTTGCTTAACGTTTTTGAAATGCCATCTACAAGAAATTTTGACTTATACGACAATGTAACAAAGGCATTGAGGTGTATCCGGTTGGCCAAGTACATCTGGTGTAAACTTAAGATAAATTCTAGCTTGCCTCCAAAAAAGAGATGGATAAGCAAGCCTATATGTTTGAGTTAATTCAGGAATGGGAAGTTAGTGGTTTAAGTAAAAAGGATTTTTGTCAAAAGCATGGGATCATTCGGAGTAATTTTTATTACTGGATCAAAAAATGGAAGAACAGCAAATCGGAAGCTCCGGAAGGATTTTTAGAGATCACTCCAGGTAAAACGGATTCCTTCCACGCTCAATATCGACTGAAATATCCTAATGGAGTACAGCTAGAAGTCTCCGGGATTGGTTTAAACCAATTAGCGGCTCTTGTAAACCTGTAATCCATGTTTAGTTTAAGTTCCTCCAATCGGTACTACCTCTTTAGCCAGCCTTGCGATATGAGAAAGGGTTTTCAGGGCCTATCGGGACTGGTCACCGCCAAGATGGGAAAGAATCCCATCAGTGGCGATGTTTTTATATTCATCAACCGCAGGGCTACCCATATCAAACTCCTGCACTGGGAATTCGGGGCTTTGTGATTTATTATAAACGTCTTGAGAAAGGAACGTTCTCGCTTCCCAAAGTGCTCCAGTCAGGAAGTGTTAGTTGGAGTCAGCTGGTGCTGATGATCGAGGGGATCAAGGCAGAAAAGCTGCGTCACCTTAACCGGTACAATCCTCCTGAACCCCCTGATTTTACTGATAAAAACACAAAATAATTGTTGTAAAAAAGCAGGGAAATCTGTACTTTTATGCTATGGAAAAATCCCTGGAAACCCTTTCAAAACAACAGTTGTTGGCCCTTTTAGAAGAGCAATCAGCGCAGGCGACATTCCATAAAAAAGAGCTTCAAAAATCTCAGCAAGAATTAAAACAAAAGACTAAGGAATTAAAGCAAAAAGACAAGGAACTTGCCCGGGCTGATGAGCATCTTCGCAGCTATTTGAGTAAGTCCGGAGTTCTAGAGGAAAAAGTGGCCTACCTGGAGAGCCAGCTGGAGATGTTCCGAAGGATGCAGTTCGGTCAGAAACGCGAGCGTTTTGAAGATAAGGAACAGTTGGCTTTGCCTTTTGAGGTTACTGCCCAGGAGCTTGAAAAACGAGAAGAAGCCTTTACAGAAAAGATTACCTACCAGCGTAAGAAGAAAAATGCCACTCATAAAGGGCGTCAGCCGCTTCCGGATCATCTTCCGGTAGAGGAAGTGAAGATCTATCCTAAGGGAGATATCTCTCAGATGAAGTGTATCGGTCAGGAAGAGACCGATGAATTGGAATACGAGCCTGCACGATTTTTTATTCGCAGATATATCCGGTATAAATACGCTCACAAATCCGGAGAAGGGGTGATCATCGGAGAACTTCCTGAGCGGGTGATCGATAAGGGTATTCCAGGATCCGGACTGGTAACTTCTCTATTAGTTGATAAATACTGTGACCATATGCCGCTTCACCGTCAGCTCGAACGTTTTAAAAGAGAAAAGGTCCCCATCCCTCCCTCTACTATGAATGGCTGGTGTGCCAGAGGGATCGATCGGATTGTTCCGCTCTTTGAAGAACTCATAGCCGATGTAAAATCTCAAGGCTACTTGCAGGTTGATGAAACAACAATAAAGGTGCAGGATGAGGGGAAAAAAGGAAAAACTCATCTGGGATATTATTGGGTATATCACAGTCCCATCGATGGAAATGTAGTCTTTGACTACCAGCCTGGCCGTGGGCAAAAGGCACCCGAAGCCATGCTTAAAGATTTTAAAGGCTACCTTCAGACAGACGGCTATGCGGTCTATGATCATTATGCTAAAAAAGAAGAGGTCACCCATTTAGGATGCTGGGCCCATGCCCGTCGTTATTATGAAAAATCGCTGGATAATGACCCGGAAAGGGCAACCCGTGCCTTAAAGGAGATCCAAAAAATATACGCTATTGAAAGAAAAATCAAAGAGGCAAATCTTAGTCCAGAGCAAATTAAAGAGGTGCGCCTTAAAGAAGCATTACCAGTAATTAATGAACTGGGGAAATGGATGACTCAGCAGCTTAAGTTTACCTTGCCCAAAAGTCTGATAGGAAAAGCACTTGCCTATAGTGTATCTAGGTGGGATGCGCTGTGTGCTTACCTGTATGACGGAAATTTATTTATAGATAATAATCAAATTGAAGGAAAAATTCGTCCGGTTGCTGTGGGAAGAAAAAATTACTTATTTGCAGGATCTCATAAAGCTGCTCAGAGAGCTGCGGCAATCTATTCCTTCTTTGCTATTTGTAAAAAGCACCAGGTGAATCCCTATGAGTGGTTAAAATATACCTTGGAAAATATCATGACCATCAAATACAAGGATATTAAGAATCTCTACCCCCAGAATTACAAAAAATTACAGCTGGGTAAATAAGCAAAAACTACTTACAAAATTATACTCTATTTACCGCGGCGTATTTAGCCGACTGCATACATTGAGGTTGCTAGCTGATAATAACCGTTCTCATAGCAATCTTAAATTGATTCAAAAGAACCTAATTAAATTTTATCCATTCATTTTGGATAACGATCCAATTAAACCTGTCCTCAAAGCAATACTTGACGCTGAGTAATATGAGCGATATAATTTCAAAACCATATGTCTGGACAATTGCCGAAAAACAAGTTATAAAAGATAATTTCGGAAATCATAATGACTGGCCTAAAGGAATATTTAATAACTTAAAAGAGAAGTTAATTGATTATTTGAGAATTCAACAGAAAAACAAATGTTGTTATTGTAAATATGACTTAGGATTCGACATTAAACAAGTTGATATTGAACATATTGTTCCTAAATCAAGACACGAAAGATTCACATTTGAACCATTAAATTTGGCATTAAGCTGTCCCGGCTGTAATACCAAAAAAAGTGTTAAACCTGTCTTGAATACAATTACCGTTAAATATTCCAAAAACTCTAATAATTATAAAATCGTCCACGCCCATTTTGATAATTATTCAGACCATATCAATATCGTAAATGGTTGTGTATTTACTGCTAATTCTGCGAAAGGAAGTGAAACTATTACTTACTGTGAATTATTTCGTTTAAGCACAGTAGAAGAAAAAATAAAGGCTACTAAAGGATTAGAAACGTCAACTTTAGAGTCATTAGTCATTGATTTAAAGAATGCGTCTAACGAAAAAAAAGAAGAATTAGTTAAGCTTTTGACTAATGCCATTCGCTAAAACTTATTTCTTCATAACGAAGATTGGTTAGGCGATATGGCCTAGCTAAAATGATTGTTCTTTGGACCTGAACCGTTTTTAAATCTTATAAAATTTAAGAAGACAATTTCGAAAAATGTTGTAAACTGAACGTATGCAGTCGGCTAAATACGCCGCGGTAAATAGAGTATAATTTTGTAAGTAGTTTTTGCTTATTTACCCAGCTGTAATTTTTTGTAATTCTGGGGGTAGAGATTCTTAATATCCTTGTATTTGATGGTCATGATATTTTCCAAGGTATATTTTAACCACTCATAGGGATTCACCTGGTGCTTTTTACAAATAGCAAAGAAGGAATAGATTGCCGCAGCTCTCTGAGCAGCTTTATGAGATCCTGCAAATAAGTAATTTTTTCTTCCCACAGCAACCGGACGAATTTTTCCTTCAATTTGATTATTATCTATAAATAAATTTCCGTCATACAGGTAAGCACACAGCGCATCCCACCTAGATACACTATAGGCAAGTGCTTTTCCTATCAGACTTTTGGGCAAGGTAAACTTAAGCTGCTGAGTCATCCATTTCCCCAGTTCATTAATTACTGGTAATGCTTCTTTAAGGCGCACCTCTTTAATTTGCTCTGGACTAAGATTTGCCTCTTTGATTTTTCTTTCAATAGCGTATATTTTTTGGATCTCCTTTAAGGCACGGGTTGCCCTTTCCGGGTCATTATCCAGCGATTTTTCATAATAACGACGGGCATGGGCCCAGCATCCTAAATGGGTGACCTCTTCTTTTTTAGCATAATGATCATAGACCGCATAGCCGTCTGTCTGAAGGTAGCCTTTAAAATCTTTAAGCATGGCTTCGGGTGCCTTTTGCCCACGGCCAGGCTGGTAGTCAAAGACTACATTTCCATCGATGGGACTGTGATATACCCAATAATATCCCAGATGAGTTTTTCCTTTTTTCCCCTCATCCTGCACCTTTATTGTTGTTTCATCAACCTGCAAGTAGCCTTGAGATTTTACATCGGCTATGAGTTCTTCAAAGAGCGGAACAATCCGATCGATCCCTCTGGCACACCAGCCATTCATAGTAGAGGGAGGGATGGGGACCTTTTCTCTTTTAAAACGTTCGAGCTGACGGTGAAGCGGCATATGGTCACAGTATTTATCAACTAATAGAGAAGTTACCAGTCCGGATCCTGGAATACCCTTATCGATCACCCGCTCAGGAAGTTCTCCGATGATCACCCCTTCTCCGGATTTGTGAGCGTATTTATACCGGATATATCTGCGAATAAAAAATCGTGCAGGCTCGTATTCCAATTCATCGGTCTCTTCCTGACCGATACACTTCATCTGAGAGATATCTCCCTTAGGATAGATCTTCACTTCCTCTACCGGAAGATGATCCGGAAGCGGCTGACGCCCTTTATGAGTGGCATTTTTCTTCTTACGCTGGTAGGTAATCTTTTCTGTAAAGGCTTCTTCTCGTTTTTCAAGCTCCTGGGCAGTAACCTCAAAAGGCAAAGCCAACTGTTCCTTATCTTCAAAACGCTCGCGTTTCTGACCGAACTGCATCCTTCGGAACATCTCCAGCTGGCTCTCCAGGTAGGCCACTTTTTCCTCTAGAACTCCGGACTTACTCAAATAGCTGCGAAGATGCTCATCAGCCCGGGCAAGTTCCTTGTCTTTTTGCTTTAATTCCTTAGTCTTTTGTTTTAATTCTTGCTGAGATTTTTGAAGCTCTTTTTTATGGAATGTCGCCTGCGCTGATTGCTCTTCTAAAAGGGCCAACAACTGTTGTTTTGAAAGGGTTTCCAGGGATTTTTCCATAGCATAAAAGTACAGATTTCCCTGCTTTTTTACAACAATTATTTTGTGTTTTTATCAGTAAAATCAGGGGGTTCAGGAGGATTGTACCGGTTAAGGTGACGCAGCTTTTCTGCCTTGATCCCCTCGATCATCAGCACCAGCTGACTCCAACTAACACTTCCTGACTGGAGCACTTTGGGAAGCGAGAACGTTCCTTTCTCAAGACGTTTATAATAAATCACAAAGCCCCCGAATTCCCAGTGCAGGAGTTTGATATGGGTAGCCCTGCGGTTGATGAATATAAAAACATCGCCACTGATGGGATTCTTTCCCATCTTGGCGGTGACCAGTCCCGATAGGCCCTGAAAACCCTTTCTCATATCGCAAGGCTGGCTAAAGAGGTAGTACCGATTGGAGGAACTTAAACTAAACATGGATTACAGGTTTACAAGAGCCGCTAATTGGTTTAAACCAATCCCGGAGACTTCTAGCTGTACTCCATTAGGATATTTCAGTCGATATTGAGCGTGGAAGGAATCCGTTTTACCTGGAGTGATCTCTAAAAATCCTTCCGGAGCTTCCGATTTGCTGTTCTTCCATTTTTTGATCCAGTAATAAAAATTACTCCGAATGATCCCATGCTTTTGACAAAAATCCTTTTTACTTAAACCACTAACTTCCCATTCCTGAATTAACTCAAACATATAGGCTTGCTTATCCATCTCTTTTTTGGAGGCAAGCTAGAATTTATCTTAAGTTTACACCAGATGTACTTGGCCAACCGGATACAACTGAACAGTTAACCTATTCTAGCCCAGTTCACCTCCCTCATCCATTAATAATTTGGCCTGAATACCAATCCCACTGCCTCTTAGGCACTTGCATTCTCTAGATTAAAAATATATATTAGACATATTGAAAAGATGTCCTAGATATACACACTTATTAGATAGGGGTGTTGTATCCAAAACAACTTGAATTTAAGGCACAAATGAAATTAAAAATTTTTAATGTCAAAAGCTCCAAATATTAATCTTGATACCCAGCAATTTTTTTTGGATTTTGACTCTCTTCCTGATCCTTATCTATGCTGGCCGAATCAAGAAGATTTCCCGATAAATCTACCCTATCCACCTCGAACAGTAGAAAGTGTGCTTTTAAATGATTTGTCAAAGTCTAGATCATTTATAATACTGACAGGATATACTTCGCTCTCCTACCTTATAGATCAATTTGGAAAGACTGATAACTTAACAGAGGGGAAAACCATTAAAGTAGTTTTAGGTTTTGACCCAAATTTTAGAGGAAGAAAACGGTATCATGTAAGACCTCTTGATAAGGAAATAAAAGAATACTGGTTATTGAAAGGGCTTTCAATCTTGCAAGGGGGAAGTGTAATTAGCTTAATCTCAAAAATTGATAAGGAAATAATCAAGTTCAAGTTTTTTAACAAGCTTCACGCCAAAATTTATGTAGGAGATTCAACAGCGATGATTGGCTCCGCTAATTTCAGTCAAAACGGTTTAACAAAGCAAACTGAGGCAAACCTTAGAGTTATGATTGATGAAGAGAAAAATAAATACGATGCGATTAAAACAATAGCTGAGAATTACTACATCAAGGCGAATAATTATAATGAATTGGTTGACTTGCTTCAAACTTTGATTGGACAGGTAGATTGGAGAGATGCTCTGGCCAGAGCAATATCTGAGATATTAGACGGAGGTTGGTTATCAGAATATAAAAACTTAATGGCCAAATTGGGTAATACTAAATTATGGCCCACTCAATGGCGAGGTCTTGCACAAGCGATGACAATTCTTCAGGAGAATTCCAATGTTTTAATAGCTGATCCAACAGGGGCGGGAAAAACCAAACTTTGCTCCACAATAATTTTAGCATTGGAAAGCTGGCTTTACGAAACCGGCAATAGAGAAAAAGCAAATTCTATAATTGTATGTCCGCCCCTTGTAATGGACAAATGGAGACAAGAATTTCAAGAACTTTCCACTATTTCAAACAATCAAATTTCAAATGGTACTTTGAGCAATGGAAGGCTCAAAAAACTTAAAATTGCAGAAAGTGAATTGAAGCTTGCGAACATTCTGGCTATTGATGAGGCCCACAATTATCTAAATATAAATTCTAAAAGAAGTATTGCAATAAGACGAAACAATGCAGATTTTAAAATTCTTATAACTGCCACACCAATTAATAAAAAACTTGATGACCTTTTGAAAATCGTAGAGCTTCTGGACCTTGATAATTTAGATGATGAGAGCTTTGAATCTTTTAAAAACCTCAAACTTCGCCCAGATCTTAAAAACCCTAGAGACACTGAAATATTAAAACAATTTGTAAGTAAGTTTACCGTAAGAAGAACTAAAAAGTCTATAAACGAACAGATAGCTAAGGAACCTGCCCTTTATGAAAATGCATTGGGTAATACTTGTAGATTTCCAACCCAGATAGCAAAAACATATCGAACGTTAGAAACGGAAAAGGATAAAGAAATTGTAGAACAAATAAATAATTTATGTCTTAGGATAAAAGGAATAACTTACCTCAAACAAACTAAAAAACCTAAATTCAAACTTAAAGAAGAAGAACGGCAGAGCTATATAGAAAGACGATTAACGGCCTCAAAGTTTTTATCAATTTATGTAATACGGCATAGATTAAGATCATCAAGAGTAGCTCTTTTGGAGCACATCATAGGAATGGAAGAATTGCAAAAATGGGAGCGATTCGATTGTATCAAAGTTGCCCAAAACAAGATAAAATTGGATGAGATTGATAAGTTAATTTCAAAAAACAGACTTCCATATATCCATAAAGATTTTAAAGAGTGCGAATGGCCAAAATGGATGGTTGATAAAAATGAATACAAAAAAGCATGCCAGGAAGAGCGGGAGTTATATAGTAGAATAGCTGCTTTAGTAAAAAAACTATCTCCCGCAAGGGAAAACGGCAAAGCAAAGGAATTAATAAGACAACTTAAAGATCACGAAAAAATATTAGCTTTTGATAATTGTGTTATTACCCTTCATTACTTAAAATATAAAATATTAGGAATTAAGCCCTCGGCCAAAATATTGCTAGCCACTGGGGATACCGGGAAGGAGAGCGATGAAGTGTTGGAAAAATTTAAACTAACCTCCAAAAATTCCCAAGAAATTATAGCTTTATGCTCAGATAAAATGTCAGAAGGAGTTGACCTCCAAAAAGCTTCTGCGGTTACCTTACTGGATCTTCCAAGTGTAATAAGAATTGTTGAACAACGATTTGGCAGAATTGACCGAATGGATACTCCTTTCAAAGAAATCGAAATGTACTGGCCAGATGACAGCACTGAATTTTCGTTAAAAGGAGATAAGCGTCTTTTTGAATTAACAGATCTGGTGCACGATACTATAGGTTCAAATTTTGAAGTACCGGACAACCTTAAATTTAAACATTTTTCTGAAACTGAGGATATAAAGCACATAATAAAAGAATATGAAGCTTATGAATTGGCTGATGATTCCTGGGAAGGCATTAACGATAGTTTCCAACCCATATTGGATTTAAAGCAAGGTGATAATCCTTTAATTTCAGAAGAAGAATACAATTCGTATAAAAATGTAAAAGCCTCTGTGAAAACAGGAGTGAGTTTTTTAAAAAGTGATAAAAAATGGTGTTTTATAGCAGTACGGGGAGATAAAGCAAAAAGCCCAAAATGGTATTTTATTGATGCCGAAAATAAGCAAACAGTGTTTACAGAATTTCAGGAAATATGTGGTCTACTTAGACAGCATATAGGAACTAAACAAGTTAAAGTTGAATGGAACGATGATTATTTAGAATACTACCTTAACATACTTAGGAAAAAGGAATTTGATTTACTAGCTCCTAAAAAAAGGCGGGCATTGGATGTGGCGAGACATATCCTATCCCACAAAATTACGCCACGAAATATTGATAAATATGAAAAAGGAATAATTAAACAGCTCCTAAAACTATTTAATGAGGAAAACAAATTTGTCAACCTTGATGAATTTGCCTCAACCTGGATAAAGATTTTACAACCTTATTTAGATGATAAGCGAAATAAAAGTCGAAATAGCAGGCACGTTTACAATTTGAATAATTTGAAAAGTACTGCTGAAGTAAAAAGAATTAACTTTGATAAAGAACAACTGCAAGAAATTTTTGAAAATGCACCTCAGTATGAGGAAATCGACCATAAGATAGCTTCATGTATTGTTGGTGTGCCCGTTAAGGGTAATGATATTTGTAAGGCTATTTAATGTTTAGGTATAATTAGTGGGATCACAATTCTGCTAAAATTTGAGTAAACCTCACAGACAGCTTAAGTAGTCATTTTCAAATCGGTTGAACTAAATTATAAGCAAATGGTAAACTGGGCCCGTCTTTTGGATATAGTAAATAATCCTGAAAAATATGAAAATGATCCTGAGGTTTTAATCCAACAGGTACTCGACTCTCTTTCTTCTGTATTGATTTTGGAAATTCTATCAAAATCTAAATTGGAAAAACAAGACAAATTAATTCCATATTTGGTAAAAGAAATAGAACGTAGAAGATTAAATTATCCTCCCTTCTAATTTTAAAATGTAATGTGCATTATGGATAACCACATTTCATTTTGAAAGATTATTTGTAGAATTGTGATGTAGAACATAAAAGAAGTTTTTCTTATTGATGATTCTGTCCCTTTTTTCCAAATTAATCTAAATGGCAATGTTCAATTGGTTTAAAAAAAGCAAACTTAAAAACGATTCGGTTAATATTGCTATTGCCGGAGTAAATCCCCATACTGATAACGAATTTTTATTTTATGATTTTGTCGCTACCGCATACCCACCACATTTAGAAAAATGGTGTGCCGCGGTGAAAAAGAATAACATAAAATTCAAATCTCAGTATAAGCAGGCCATACAGGAAAAAATAAAAACAGGAAAATTTAGAAATCCGCATTGTTTTCCTGAGTACTTTGATAACCAGTTTGACTACATCGCAATAGATTTCGAAACAGCAAATAAAAACAGAGTAAGTGCGTGCGCTATTGGATTAGTATTTATAAAAGATTATAAAATAGCACATAAAGTAAGCTTCAATATTAAACCACCCATCACAGAAAAATTTTCTCCATTCCATATAAACTTACACGGTATTTGCCAGGAAGATGTTGATCATTGGGAACATTTTGATGAACTATGGGAAAATGAATTATCAAAATACTTAAATGACAGCCTTATTGTCTTTCACAATGCGAGTATGGATTTGAGCATTTTGAAAAACCTATTTAAGCATTATAATATATCCGGTTTTGATATAAGCTATATTGACACTATGCATCTAGCAGAAAAAAGTGGACAACCTAAGAAACTTGAAGATCTCGCTGCTAAATTTGAAATTGAAATAGAGAACCTCCACGACCCGGTTTCAGATGCCAAAACCTGTGCATTTATCTTTAATGAGCTTATTGACATTTATCCAGGTTATGAAAAATTAATAAGAAAACTAAATCATGAAGAGGAAATTCAAAAGCAAAGGAAAAGCCAGGTTTCTACAGAGGTCAAAAATGACAACATTGATATAATCCAGGAATATTCAATTTCAAAGGTAGAAATCCAAAACATAGATATTTCGAATAAGGGATTTTTATTCTCCGGGGAATTAACTCAGGATAGAAATGATTGTAAAGAGTTCATTATAAGTAATGGAGGAGTAATTAAATCTGGTGTGACCAGTAAAGTTGATTTTGTAGTCATTGGAGCAGATTACGGCTGGGCAAAAATTCAAAAAGTTCATGAACTCAATTCAAAAAAGAATTGCAACATCAAAATTTTGTCAAACTCAGATTTTAATTTGCTTAAAGAAAAGTCCGCGAATTAAGAATGAGGATAGCCTTAAAGGAATATTGTCACAGTTTAAATAACCCTGCTGTCTAAACAATCAAAATAAACTTATAATTATGAACCTAAAAAAACTTTTCTTTCTGTTAACTATTCTAATAACTTTAAGTTGTGACGCAGAAAAATTCACTACAGCTAATGGAGAAGTACACGAGGTCTCTTCATTAATTGGGATGGATGTTTTTGACATTGCGTATGGCTACAGTGAGGTAAGTCCTGAGACATTAAATGGAACTAACAACCAAAAATGGGTTGTTTACTATAAAGATATTGATGTTACACTGGTAACTAACAAATCAACAAATATTGTCCAAAGTGCTTCAAAAGGTAAAAATCCAGAATAAATTATTTTGGGTAGAAAGAATTATGAGTAAAATTATATTTAATCTTGTTAATTATAGTTGACCAAAAATTCCATCATCTTGTAATCTAATTGGTCATTCCTTCAATAATTACAGCTTTTTCTACTCATTATGAGGGCAAAAATTTTGATACTATTTTTTCTTACCTGTAAATCTTAAGCTGTTGCTTTCTTATATAAAAAGCTCTACCTGTACCTAGTGATAATTCTTTACTTTCCAATCCTTCCTTATAATCGTTTTTCGTCATCCCCCACTCAAAATAACATTAAAGAAAAACTGTATTAGCCATTATTTAAACCAGATAAAAACCAATAAAAACCGATGATTAGCAATTAATAAAAAAAATAGTTTTTAATTTGTAGAAAATTCCTACAAATTAAAAACTACCTATATTAAAATATTCGCTTTTCAATGTCAGTATTGCTAACATATAGTTACTTGGAATTTATTGTTCTTAAAATAACTTAGCAGCAGTAATTTTTTCAAGTTTTTACCTTCAGCTCAAGGGGTGAAATGAAAATTTCTTAAGCACAAATTTTATTACAAATGTTTTATTCTCTTAGTTTATTATGTACCGTACCGAGCGATATACTGTATCCTGAAATAAAGGAAGCTTTAAAAAATTTAGAGTTCCAGAATAGATCCAATAGCCTTAACGGCCTATTAGTTTTTGCTGAGGGAAATATTTTCTTAGTGCTGGAAGGAGAAAAAAATACAGTGGAATTGGCATATAAGAAGCTCCAAAAAAATCCAATACTTTCTAAAATTATTACTGTTTTCAAAAATGCCATTGAAATTTCTACAATAGCTAAACCAATTTTTTTAATCTGCGACCTCACGTTCCATCCTTTAAATATCGATAAATCAATGAAGCATTTGGTTTCGAGGATGACACCTACTTCAAATGCAGTAAAAGAGATCCTCAAGGCATTTGCTCAAACGGCTAATAAACAAAACACAAGCACCTATTAAGAGCAAATGGAAAGGAGATTGAGGATTGATGAAGTTTTATTGCACTTTTAAATTTTTAAAAAAATTCAAATAAAAAATAAGGATAACATCCAGCTGCAATCTTCTGATTATTAATGTTTTGTTAAAAACAAACTTTAGCATGGTGATTATATTAATAGTTTATAGTTTTGGTAAAATTCAATTCCCTCGGAGTACAGATAATGAAAAAAATACCCCCTTATTTAATTCTACCATTTGTTTTGTTACTACCCTCCACAAGTCTTTTTATTACAATTTTATACCTCAACATTTAATATTCGGGCAAGGCCCTACCTTTGTTCTTATGGTGTGGATACTTATAAAAAGTGTTCACACCTTTTTTTGGCATCATTGGGAAAATTATTTCCTGAATTCACAGATAAATCTATCGTCTTTACGGAAAACCGTAATTAACAACCATTGATACATTGTATTTTAGAAGAATAATCTAAAATTTCAGCAAAAATGAAAAAACTTTATTTTCTCCCCCTGTTTATTTTTCTTTTTTATTCCTGTTCAAATCCTCTTCAAAAGGAATATAATGAAGAAACTTTGGCTGAAGATGCCAAAGAATTAAAAGAAAGCGGCAACCTCAATGAAAAAGAAGCAGAGCTTCTTGCTGGTTGGATTGTAAAATCAAAGCTTTCAGGTGAGGACCTGGAAGGTAAAACATACAAAGAAATACTGGATGAAGCCAGGGACTACAAAAAAGAACAGGAGGAACTGGCAGAAAGAACAAGGAGGGAAGAAGAGGAAAAAAGACAACTTTTAGGATCTGTCCTAACTGTAGCTATGTATAATAAAGGATATGATAAAAGAAGATATCAGGAATATCTTACCTATAGCCTTGCATTCGAAAACACTTCAGATAAAGATATACGGGCCTTTAAAGGTTCACTGGTAATAAATGACCTATTTGATACTGAAATTAAATCCATAAATCTCACTGTTGATGATCCCATTATTGCCGGTGAAACTTACCGTGGCACCTATACTACAGATTACAACCAATTTATGGATGAAGACAGCAGATTGAGAAGTAAAAAAATGGAAGATCTCAAGGTTGTATGGACGCCTGAGAAAATTATATTCACTGATGGTTCAACGCTGGAGTAATTAGAATGGAAAAGTTTCCCACAGCCAAAATAATAGAATTTAGAAGAAAAAAGTCTGATTCCTCAAAATTAACTCTCCTTAAAAACTTAAAAACACCGAAAATTAAGGAAAAAAATTCGGAAGGAGGAAACTATTGGACCACCTCAATTAGCGCAATTAGTAAATATTTCAAAACAGAAGAAAAGGAACTTATTCTTGATAAAATAAATGATCTACTTGGTAGGTATAATTTAGCTCAGGCGAAGACATCAAAAGGAATGTATTTAAAAAATATTGAAATACTCCACAACTTTGAAAATTTCGATTTTACTTCTTACAAACCTGAAAGCACTTTAAGTTATAAAGCGAAACCTAATGAAAAATCCATAGTTAAAATAAAAGGTGTTCCGCTCCAAATACGCCCGCAACATGTTTACAGCTATAAAGAAAATAATGAAGACAAAATTGGGGCTATTTGGTTTGTTTCAATTAAAGATGGTTTTAATCCAGGTGAAATAGGAATTTTCACAGAAGCTTTAAATGAATATTTATTTAGCAACTATTCCAAAAATTATATCATCGAGCCAGATTTTTGTATAGCCGTGGATGTTTCTAGTTTAAACAGTGTAAAATACAGCCAGATTACCAGCGGTGAAATTCCATCTTTATTACATTCCAGTCTGGAGTCAATCCAAAAACTTCTATAAAGGTTATTTTGAAGGGAGGATTTTTAAACATTTTAGGTCAAAGGACATTTAATTCTTTAAGAAAATATTTAGATTTACAATCACATACAATTTCCATTGTCCCTACACTCTGGAAGCTGAAATTCTAAACCATGAATCGCTTATATGGCAGAAGCAGACTTCCTTTTAATTACCCCAAATAACAAATGACGCAATCCAAACAACAACTGGAACAAAATTTTCAGGCACTCCGTGCAGTTCTAGTTTTAGACGTTATTCAATAAAAAATAAATGAGAAATTTCAAAACCTTTGTTTGTACAATTCTATTTTCCTTGTCCATCACCATTTTTTCTTATTCCCAGAGCGACTCACTTTCTCAAATCCTAAAGAATAGAGACACAATAAGCTTAACTGAAGCACAGGCATATAAAATGTTGTACGAAAATCAAATTAACTCAAATACCGCAATTTTATCTACAATATTTTATGCATTAGGGGGCTTAGGAGCTGCAGTTTTATTAGTTTTCGGTAGTACTTGGTGGTTCAATGAGAAAAAAGTGAAAGACCTTTTAAATAATCTGGAAGATAAAGCCACAGATATAAAAAATGAAAATCATACGGAAATTAAAGAAAACATTAATCAATTGTCCGCCGAAACCTTTAATGACTTTAACGAGTTTAAAAGAGCTTTAGAAAATGAAATAAAGGAAAAAATAAATGAGTTAAAGAAAGTTTCTACTAAATCGAAAAAAGAGTTAAAAGATGAGAACCAAGTAGCTATTACAAATTATCAAAATCTTCTAAAATCTTATAATGAAAATTTGCAATCTCAAATCGAAAATTATAAAAAACAATTTGAAGCAAATGTAAATTTAATAAACAAAGAATTAAAGGGTATTAACCAGGAAAACAAAAAGCAATTAAAATTTCATTCTAATCAATTTAAAAGGGATATTTTAAAACATAATGCTGAAATTGCCGCTTTAAAAGGAAATAGTAATATTGCATTAATGGCTTATCTTGATTATTCCATATTTCTTTTTGATTCAAACAATCATTTCACCTTTAAATATGTTTATAAAGATATAATTAATTGCTTAAACAAAGTAGAATTCATTTATACAGATGAATTAGAAGGTTTAAATACATTGACTAAAGTTGCAGAAGAAGAATATCCGAAAGAATCTAAACAGATAAAGGAACTGTATAAAGAATTAGAAGTTCGTAAATTATAAATTTCAAACCACGAATCTCTTATATGGCAGAAGCAGACTTCCTATTAATTACCTCAAATAAGAAATGACCCAATCCAAGCAACAACTGGAACAACAACTCTGGAATATCGCCAACACGCTCCGCGGAAAAATGGGGGCCGATGAATTTCGGGATTATATATTAGGATTTATATTTTATAAGTACCTGAGCAGGAAGATGGAACTTCACGCCAACAAGATCCTAAAACCTGATAATTTAACTTTCCACGAACTGGAAGGCCACCCGCAGGAAAAAGAATATCTCGAAGCGGTGAAAGATGATGCTCTGGAGCACCTGGGATATTTCCTGAAACCGTCTGAACTTTTTAGCGAACTCGCCCGTCGTGGGAACGGGAACGGAAAAAGCAAATTCATTCTCGGCGACCTTGCAAAGGTGCTTACCAACATTGAGCAAAGCACAATGGGTAGCGAAAGTGAGGAAGATTTCGGAAATCTTTTTGAAGACCTGGACCTTACAAGCAGCAAGCTTGGAAAGACTGAAGAAGCCAAAAACGAACTTATCGTAAAAGTACTCACTCACCTGGACCAGGTGGATTTTGACCTGGAGAATACAGAGAGTGACGTCTTGGGTGATGCTTATGAATACCTGATTGGTAAATTCGCTTCCGGTGCCGGAAAAAAGGCCGGGGAGTTTTATACGCCTCAACAGGTAAGTAAGATCCTGGCGAAGCTGGTAACGATTGAAAAGGAGCAGATCAAAAATGTATACGATCCCACCTGCGGCTCGGGTTCCCTCCTGCTCCGTGTTTCAAAGGAAGCAAATGTAGGAGCATTTTTTGGACAGGAGAGCAATCCTACCACTTATAACCTATGCAGGATGAATATGATCATGCACGATGTGCATTACAAACGATTTGATATCCACAACGAGGACACGCTGGAGAATCCTTCCCCGCAGCATCTGGAGGAAAAGTTTGAAGCCATAGTTGCCAATCCTCCTTTCTCTGCCAACTGGAGCGCGAGTCCGCTGTTTATGAGTGATGACCGCTTCTCCCCTTACGGAAAGCTCGCACCAAAGACTAAAGCTGACTTTGCCTTTGTGCAGCATATGGTACACCAGCTTTCCAATACAGGAACTATAGCTTGTGTGTTACCTCACGGGGTATTATTTCGCGGCGCGGCGGAAGGACATATTCGTAAATACCTGATAAAAGACAAAAATTACCTGGACGCGGTAATAGGTTTACCCTCCAATATTTTCTATGGAACTTCAATCCCTACGTGTATCCTGGTGCTGAAGAAAAACAGGGAGCACAGCAAAGACATTTTGTTCATTGACAGCAGCGAACACTATGAAAAGATAAAAACCCAGAATTACCTGCGGGAAGAGGATGTGGAGAAGATCATTGACACCTATAAGAACAGAACCACCATTGATAAATACAGCTTTGTTGCATCACTAGACGAAGTAAAGGAAAATGATTATAACCTGAACATCCCCCGCTATGTAGATACTTTTGAGGAAGAAGAGCCAGTGGATCTTGATGCTGTTTCTGCTGAATTAAAAGGGCTGAAAAATGATATTAAAACTACAGATGCTGAAATAGCCGATTTCTGTAACCAATTAGGAATTGAACAACCTTTTTAAGATGGAGACAGAAGTAGAAAGAAATAGGGAACAAAAAATAGCTCCACAATTAAGATTTAGGGAATTTGAAAGTAATTGGATTAAAATTCCACTGGGGAAAATTATAAAGTCCATTTCTTCTGGAAAAACCAAGCCGGAAGATAATGGTAAATATCCAGTTTTTGGTTCGACAGGAATAATAGGAAATTGTTCATATTTCACTCACGATGGCGAATTTATCTTAATTGCACGTGTAGGAGCTAATGCAGGTAAAATTCAAAGAGTTATAGGAAAATTCTCTGTAACAGATAATACTTTGGTGCTTATCCCTGAAGAAAATAAGCTCCTTCCAAAATTTGCTGAATTATTTCTTATGCATTTCAACTTAAATAAATTAATTTTCGGTTCTGGTCAACCTCTAATTACCGGCGGTTTAATTAAATCCATTAAAATTATTTTACCATCCCTCCCAGAGCAACAAAAAATCACATCCTTCTTTTCGGTCGTAAATATTAAGCTCCAACAGGTGACCCGTAAAAAAGAATTGCTGGAAACTTATAAAAAAGGTGTGATGCAGCAGTTGTTTTCGCAGGATATAAGGTTTAAGGATGAGGATGGGAAGGATTTTCCGGAGTGGAAATGGGTAAATGGTAATAAACTGTTTGATAATATTTCTGATAAAAATCACAATTCAGATTTGCCCATTTTAGCTATTACTCAAGATCAAGGTGCAATTCCAAGGGACTTGATCAATTATAAAATCACTGTAACTAAACAAAGTGTAGAAAGTTATAAAGTTGTTCAAAAAGGGGATTTCGTGATAAGCTTAAGGACCTTTCAAGGTGGAATTGAATATTCTGATTACCACGGAATTTGCAGTCCGGCATATATAGTCTTAAGAGCGAATTCTAAAAATGTAGATAAAACTTTTTATAAGTTGTACTTAAAAACCCCATTCTACATCAAACAACTACAGAAAAACCTGGAAGGGATTAGAGATGGTAAAATGATTAGCTATAAATATTTTTCAGAAATAAAATTACCTTTTCCTTCAATTGAAGAACAACAAAAAATAGCGAAATTTTTATCTGCCATTGATGAAAAAATAGAAGCAGTTTCGCAGCAAAATGAAAAATCGCAAAGCTTTAAAAAAGGGCTGTTGCAACAAATGTTTGTATGATTTTCTTAGAACTGAAAAATAAAATGAATACTAAGGAGCAAAAAAGTCGTGAAAATTACGACTTATGTTGTATATTTGCTGCAACAGTACACACCACGCTACCCATAAGAACAGCGTCCCAGGGTGTGTCTTTTGCTTTTAAGAGATTATATTTAAACCCCACAAGGTCTGGCCTTGCGGGGTTTTTTATTTTATAAATCTATGTTTGTTAAAAGAGCATTTACAATAAAGGAACAAATTGAGCAGCTTAAATCCCGGGGGTTAATTATTAACCCTGAGGATGGGGCTGAACATTTCCTTTCCCATATTAGCTACTACAGGCTTGGGGAATACTGGTATGTAATGCAGGATGATAAAGTTGCACATACCTTCAAACCAAATAGCAAGTTTGCAGATGTTATCGCTCTTTACAACTTTGACCGGGAATTACGAATCCTGTTATTCGATGTCATCGAAAAATTAGAAATAAGCCTTCGAACCAAAATGATATACCATCTTTCGCATGAGTTTGATGCCTGGTGGTTTCAAAATTTTGATTTGTTTCAGGATAGCAGGGCTTTAGTTAAGACTCTGGCAAACCTGGAAGAAGAAATAAACCGCACGAAAGATATCACTATTAAATCTCACCTCAAGAAACATAAAGACGATCTACGATTTCCTCCTGCCTGGAAATCTTTAGAGCAAACAAGTTTGGGTGCCTTGTCCAAATTATATGGTAATTTGAAGAACAATATAAAGTCCAAGGACATTATTGCGCAGGAATATGGAGCGGTAAATCATACCTACCTCCCAAGCTGGCTACAAAGTATTTCACAGATTAGAAATTATTGTGCTCATCATTCAAGATTATGGAACAAAAATTTACCCGGAGCTCCAAAACTTCTTTCCAAACCTCCTTTTGAATGGATTTCTGATGTACCGAAACAGCACGAATTTCTTTATTTGTATGTTCACCTCTGTTTGATGAAGTATATGCTCAATGTAGTACAACCTGAAAATCATTTTACTGAAAAGCTAAGTGCACTTTTTGAAAAATATCCCAATGTTGATCCTAACGCACTGGGGATGAAAACTGACTGGGAGAAAGAACCGCTTTGGGTAAATAGAAATTAAAAATGAAAGCAGAATTTTTAAATAACGAAATCTGGATTCTCACATTTGGTGGTGGTTTTCAACGAGCCAATGTTTACAAAGAAAAAAAGGTAACAACCGAAGTTAGAAAAGAATTCCGGCAGGCTTTGAGAGATCAAATAGAAAAACTTGTTGAAGAGCAATATCATAAAACTGTAACTGAGGAAAAGCATCTAGAAAACATTCATTCTTTAGTAATCTTTTCAAGAAATACAAAATTTGGAGTAGCTCCTATTGAAATTAATTTTGGAGTAGCTCAAAAACTTCTCAATCTCTATCTTAAATATTCCTGGTGCGTTGGAAAAATAAAGACAGTACCGGTACATTTTCCAGTAGATCGATTAATACAGGGAAAACTAAATGAAGAAGCTAAAGATTCAGGAATACCTAAAATTGAATTAAAAGCCTGGACTCAATTTGAAAATGAAGAAGACTATCAAAAAGTTATTGAATTCGCTGAAACCGTGAGGGCTAAAAATTATCCCGATAAGTCTTTAGCAGAAATGGAATTAGAAATATTTACACGAAGATAAATGGAAAATACTAGAAATTGTCTTAAGTTAATTAGCGAAGCTTCCCGTGTTCTTGAGCATCAAAAGGAAATCTCCACTTTAAAAGGAGAAAACTTCAACATCTTTTCCATCCTTAAAATGGAATCTAAAGAAAATGCAACTCATTCTGCTTTCTTAGGAGAATTATTGGATCCCGAAGGCTCCCATAATTTCGGCAGTACATTTCTAAAAATTTTCTTTGATGTTATTGATGTAAAACACATTGACCTGGAATCTACTAAGGTAAAATTAGAAAGATATGTGGGAGAGAGGAATGATAATGAAAAAATAGGCGGTAGAATCGATATATATATTTGGGATAAAAACAATTCCTCAATTTGTATCGAGAATAA